>NZ_CP104311.1:0-315000 GCF_036864975.1 Methylococcus capsulatus
GTAACCATAGATGGCCCAGAGCACGGCCATCAGCGAGAAGATCACGAAGACCTGCATCAGCACGGACAGCATGTTCTTGGCGCGGACCATGCCGCCGTAGAACAGCGCCAGCCCCGGAATGACCATCAGGGTCACCAGCACGGTGGCGACGATCATCCAGGCCGTATCCCCCTTGTCCGGGGTGGGGGTGGGGGTGGGGGCGGCGGAGGTGGCTGCCTGCTGCACCGTCTCGACGACGGTCTCGACGATCTCAGTGACACCTTCGGCCAGCGCGGTGGCACCGAAACCGAGACACGCCAAACCCGCCAGGAAAGTCAGAATTTTTTTCATATGAGGAGTCTCCTATCGTCCGTTATTGTTGTTACAAGGCATCCGGACCGGTCTCGCCGGTGCGAATCCGGACGACTTGTTCAAGATCGGCCACGAAAATCTTGCCGTCGCCGATCTTGCCGGTATTGGCCGTCTTGGTGATCGCGTCGATCACCGCCTCGAGCTGGTCGTCGGTGATCGCCACTTCGAGCTTCACCTTGGGCAGAAAGTCCACGACGTACTCCGCGCCACGGTATAATTCGGTATGCCCTTTCTGTCTCCCGAACCCCTTGACTTCGGTGACGGTGATGCCGGTGATGCCGACCTCGGACAGGGCCTCCCTGACGTCGTCAAGCTTGAAGGGCTTGAGTATTGCGGTAACGAATTTCATGCAGGTCTCCGTTGTTTGAAGTATTACACGGCCGGCTTCACGCCTCCCTAGCCGCGCGAACCGGGCGCGATCCGATGGCTCCACTGGATAAAAAGCATGAGCCATGCCACGGGAGATAAAGAGCACCCCCAAGCCGAATAAGCGTAAGGCCCCAAACAAATTGCACCTTTGTTGTCAAACGACGGCAACATTACGCACCAATTTAAAGCGCGCTGGCGCACAGCCGGCCATGATTCATCCCGAACCTCCAGGCGGATTTCCATGATCGACAAAACCACCCTCGACGAACTTTCCAGACGCCTCGCCGACGCCGTGCCCCCAGGGCTTCTCGGTGTCCGCGAAGAGCTGGAAAAGAATTTCCAGGCGGTGCTACAGAGCGCGCTGAGTCGCCTCAATCTGGTGAGCCGGGAAGAATTCGACGTGCAGCGTGCGGTGCTGGAGCGGGCCCGCACCCGTCTGCAAGAACTCGAAGCCCGCATCTCCGAACTGGAAAAACGGCTGCCTCCCGCCTGAAGCCGGCCATGGCGATCGCCATCGTCCACAGCCGCGCCTGCCAGGGCATCGAGGCACCGGAGGTGACCGTGGAGGTCCACATCGCGCCGGGGCTGCCCAACCTCACCATCGTGGGGCTGCCGGAAACCGCCGTGCGCGAGAGCAAGGACCGGGTGCGCAGCGCTCTCGTCACCACCGGCTTCGAATTTCCCGCCCAACGCATCACCGTGAATCTGGCTCCAGCCGATCTGCCCAAGGAAGGCGGCCGTTTCGACCTGCCCATCGCCCTCGGCATCCTGGCCGCTTCGAAGCAGCTCCGCACCGAGCAACTGGTAGAGCTGGAGTGTGTCGGCGAGCTGGCGCTCACCGGTGAGCTGCGGCCGGTCCCGGGAGCCTTGCCCGTCGCCCTCCAGTCACGCCGTGCGGAGCGCAGCCTGATCGTACCCTGGGACAATGCCGGCGAGGCGGCTCTGGTCCCCGGTGCCTTTGTGCTTCCTGCCCGGCATCTGCTGGACGTCTGCGCCCATCTGGACGGCAGCCGCCTCCTCGCCGCCGTCGAATCAAATACCGAAGCGATAGCTGCCCGCGAGGAGCTGCCCGATCTTTCCGAAGTCCGCGGCCAGTTCCAGGCCAAGCGCGCCTTGGAAATTGCCGCCGCCGGTCGCCACAACCTGCTGATGTTGGGCCCCCCTGGCACCGGCAAATCCATGCTGGCCTCGCGCATGCCCGGCATCCTGCCCGACCTGACCGAGACGGAAGCATTGGAAACCGCAGCGGTCGCCTCGGTCAGCGGAATGCCCTTCGACCCGGCAGTTTGGCGCCGACCGCCGTACCGCGCTCCTCATCACACCGCCTCCGCACCAGCGCTGGTAGGCGGCGGAAGCAGCCCCAAACCCGGGGAGATTTCGCTGGCCCATAACGGCGTGCTGTTCCTGGACGAGTTGCCGGAATTCGACCGGCGGGTGCTGGAGGTCCTGCGCGAACCCCTGGAGAGCGGCGCCATCACCATCTCCCGCGCCACCCAACGACTGGACTTCCCCGCCCGTTTCCAGCTCGTCGCCGCGATGAATCCCTGCCCCTGCGGCTACCTGGGTGATGCTTCCGGGCGCTGCCATTGCTCGGCCGAACAGGTGGCCCGCTACCGTGCACGCATCTCCGGACCTCTCCTGGACCGGATCGACATGCACCTCGAGGTGCCCCGCCAGGACCCGGCCACGCTTCTGGACGGCGCGCCCCGGAACGAGGAGACCAGCGCTCAGGTCCGGTGCCGCGTGATTGCCGCCCGCGAGCGGGCGCTCCGCCGCAGCGGCCAGCCCAACGCCCTGCTCACGCCGCGTCAGATCGAGCGCCACTGCATCCCCGACAGCGCGGGACGCGCATTGTTGGAACAGGCCATGACACGGCTGAATCTCTCGCACCGCGCCTACCATCGCATTTTGAAGCTGGCCCGCACCATCGCCGATCTGGACGACAGCGAGGCAATCGCGGCCAACCACATCGGGGAAGCCATCGGCTACCGGCGTCTCGACCGCTCCACGGCCCGATGAACGGTCTCAATCCCCAGCAACACGCGGCAGTCACCACTCTGGACTGTCCGCTACTCGTGATCGCCGGCGCCGGCAGCGGCAAAACCCGCGTCATCACCGAAAAAATCGCCTACCTGATCCGCCAGGGTATCCCGGCCCGTCACATCGTCGCCGTCACCTTCACCAACAAGGCAGCGCGCGAAATGAAGAACCGTGTCGGCAAGCTGGCCGACGACCGGTCTCTACGCGGGCTCACGGTCTCCACCTTCCACGCCCTCGGATTGGACATCGTCCGCCGTGAACACAAGGCGCTGGAACTCAAGGCGGCCATCTCCATCTTCGATGAACAGGACCGGCAGGCATTGCTGCGGGAACTGATCCGCCACGGCGACCACCGCTTTGATCCGGAACAAGTCGACGCCTGCGCCGCGCGCATCTCGCGGTGGAAGAACCGCTTCATCACCCCCGACCGTGCCGGCATGCTCGCTGAACCCGGCGCAGCCGAAACGGCCGAGCTGTACCGGTCCTACATGCGCCACATGAAGGCTTACAACGCGGTCGATTTCGACGACCTGATCCTGCTGCCGGTGATGCTGTTCCAGCAGAACGCCGAAGTGCTGGACAAATGGCGCAGCCAGATCCGCTATCTGCTGGTCGATGAATACCAGGATACCAACCAGACCCAGTACGAACTAATCAAGGCGCTCACCGGAGCCGTAGGCAAATTCACCGTGGTCGGCGACGACGACCAGTCCATCTACGCCTGGCGCGGTGCCCAGCCGGAAAACCTGGCCCAGCTTCGCAATGATTTTCCCCGGCTCAAGGTCATCAAGTTGGAGCAGAACTACCGCTCCATAGGCCGCATCCTCAAGGCCGCCAACCAGCTCATCGGCAACAATCCGCACATTTTCGAAAAGAAACTGTGGAGTGCGATGGGCCACGGCGACCCGATTCGGGTGCTCAAGCACCGCGACGAAATCGCCGAAGCACGCCAGATCGCCGCCGATATCGTGCATCACAAATTCCGCCACAACACCCGCTTCGCCGACTATGCCATCCTCTACCGCGGCAACCACCAGTCGCGGCAGTTCGAGCGCGCGCTGCGGGAATTCAGCGTGCCATATCACATCAGTGGCAGCCTGTCTTTCTTCGGCTACACCGAAGTGAAGGACGTCATGGCCTACCTGCGCCTCCTGGTCAATCCGGACGACGACGCCGCCTTCCTGCGCATCATCAACGTCCCGCGCCGCGAAATCGGCCCCACCACGCTGGAAAAACTCGGCCAGTACGCCAACCGCCGTCATATCAGCCTGTACGCCGCGTGCTTCGAACTGGGTCTGGAACAGTCGCTGCCCGCCAACGCCATCCAGCGCCTGCGCCGCTTCGGTGAGCACATCGCCGACACCGCCGACCGCGCCGCGCGCGGCGACACCTTCAAGATCATCGACGATTTTCTCGGCTCCATCGGTTACGAAAACTGGGTAAGGGAAAACAGCAACGACGCCAAAGCCGCCGACCGCAAATTCGGCAACGTGCGCGAATTGCTCGACTGGCTCCGGCACATCGCCGAGAAGGACGGCGAAAACCTCAACCTTGCCGAAACCGTGGCTAAAGCCATGCTGCTCGACGTGCTGGACCGCAACCAGGAAGACAACGCCGGCGACCGGGTCAGTCTCATGACCCTGCACGCCGCCAAGGGACTGGAATTTCCCCACGTCTACCTGGTCGGCATGGAGGAAAACCTCCTCCCCCACCAGACCAGCATCGACGACGGCAACATCGAGGAAGAGCGCCGCCTCGCCTACGTGGGCATCACCCGCGCCCGCCGCGACCTCACCTTAAGCTACTGTAGCCATCGGAAACGTTACGGCGAAATGGTCGGCTGCGAGCCCAGCCGCTTCCTCGCCGAGCTGCCGCAGGAAGATCTGGAATGGCCCGACCGCCAGCCACTCGATCCCGAAGTGAAGCGTGAACGCGGCCGCGCCTCCCTGGCGCAAATGCGGAGTTTGTTAAGCGACTGATGAATTTGTATAATAAGCCACTCAGCGCGCCCGTAGCTCAGTTGGATAGAGCGTTGGCCTCCGGAGCCAAAGGTCGGACGTTCGAGTCGTCTCGGGCGCGCCATTTGAAGCCTGAACGAATGCCCAACCACGGGACATTCGCAGCAAAAGCAGTCATCTCGGGGCGTAGCGCAGCCTGGTAGCGCACCTGTATGGGGTGCAGGTGGTCGGAGGTTCGAATCCTCTCGCCCCGACCAATTAAATCAAGATGTTAGAGATTGATAAGGCCGGTTAACCCCGGCCTTTTTCGTTCATGATCCCCACAATTGAAAAGCTAGGTGTCGCGTCTCGGTAGATAATATTCCCAGGTTCTGGCGCTACCTGGTGTGCCAAGAAGCGCTGGCAAGCCTCCCCGAAGACCTCAAGGCGAAACTCCAATGCTGATCCGACTGCACAAGAAGGCCACCACCACGCCGGCGATCCGGGAATACATTCGGACCTGTGGCAAGCCGATCAAGACCCTGGCCCGGGAACTCAACCTCACCGTCGCCACGGTGCGCAAGTGGCGGGAGCGAAAGGACTCCCAGGATGCCTCCCACCGCCCGCACCGGATGCAAACCACCCTCAGCCGGGCGCAGGAACTGCTGGTGGTGGAACTGCGCCGCACCCTGCTGCTGTCGCTCGATGACCTCACCGCGATCACCCGCGCCCATATCCATCCCGGGGCTTCTCGGGCCGCCCTGGGCCGGCTCCTGAAGCGGGAGGGCGTGTCCCGGCTGACCGACCTGATCCCCGTCGCAGAAGGCGAAGCCGCCCCCCAAAAGTCCTTCAAGGACTACGCCCCCGGTTATCTCCACCTCGACCTCAAGGAACTGCCGCGAATGCCGGACGAGATCGATAAGTCTTACCTCTGCGTCGCCATCGACCGCGCCAGCCGCTGGGTCTACTTCGAGCTTCTGCCCGACAAGACCGCCCAGGGAACTCAGGCTTTCCTGGCACGCCTGGCCGCGGCCTGTCCCTTCCGAATCGAGACGATCCTGACCGACAACGGCAAGGAATTCACCGACCGCTTCACCGCCCAAGGCGAGCGCCAACCCACCGGCCGCCACCCCTTCGACCAAGCCTGCCGCGCCCTCGGCGCCGAACACCGGCTGATCCCGCCAGGCCGACCGCAGACCAACGGCATGGTCGAACGCTTCAACGGCCGGATCGCCGAACTGCTGCGCAGCACCCGCTTCAAAAGCGCCGCCGAACTCGCCACCACTCTCGACCAGTACCTACAACTCTACAATGGCCAGATACCGCAACGCGCCCTCGGCCACCTCTGCCCCATTCAGGTGCTCAAAAAATGGCACGAAAAAAACCCAGAACGGTTTAATCAAAACATATATGATCTTGCGGGACTTGACAGCTAGGGCACTGTAAACTGGCCCTTCTACGATGAGCCCCAATTGTTAAGCGCCTCATGCAGGTCCGGCCGGATGGCGAGGTTTGACGAAATCGAACACTTTTCGACCAAACCCCGCTTTGTGTTCCGTTTGAGGATTGGCGGTCTCGATATGCTTCCGGACGACACTTCGGCAGTGCTCCTCGGCGGCAATCTTTCTCAACTCCTCATCGCTTAGCGTCAGGCGCTATATATGGTGAGACGAAATTTTGAGATTTTGACGCATACTTAGGATCATCTTTCACGCATCTGTAGAAATATTTGCCGCCAAGATTAGATTTCTTAAGCATAGCAAAAAGCCCGGCAGAATCCTTATTCGATTCGCATAAAGCCTGCCCATTGCCCAGAGGAATTAATTGATAATGATTTTTCATTAAAAGCATATAAAATACATGACAGATCTTTTCTTTCCAAAGGACCATCTTCTATTTTCTTAGCCCAGTATTGCAAACACAAACGATTGATTCCTCCAATTCCTCTAATTAGTAATTGAATTATTGCAGGAGGGGCTGCGGGTCCCCGAGGCATTTGATTGCAATCAAATCCACTTTGCCTTGAATCTTCAATAGTTACAACAGCTTGATCTGGATTGTTTCTCTCGAAAAACATTTTCAAATAGATAGGCTGCGCATGAATAGCATCTTCTGAAAATCCGGCAGCTATACATGCCTCACGAATTACAATTCTACAGTCTGAATTTTCTCCAAGAAAAAAGTCTGCCGCACACACTCTGCCGTTATTTGCATAGATGAAGAGAATAATTGGTATGATTTTTGTGAGAGTTTTATACTTCATTTCTCTTTTCCTAATTATATAGAGGCTCATCGGTTAATTCCCTGTCATGGCCGAAATGCAGAGAACAGTATGAGCTGGCATCAAGCTTTGGACGAACACATGCGTCGCCTTCAGACGTCTGGAATGAACACGTTTGGGGGGGCTTGGCTATGAGCCGACATCTTACAAGTAAAAATTGGAGGACAAACACCAAATATATTACGTCCATCACAGCCGCAGTGAATGATCCTACCGACAGTTCATTGTCTAGTCCGCGTAGGGTGAACCTCTCGCCTTAACCGATCCCCCTCTCGTGCGAGCAAAGTTTCCATGTCGTATTGCGCCTGCAATCTCAACCACCATTCGGCATTACCGCCGAAGTAAAGGGCTAGCCGGTAAGCCGTATCGGTGGTAATGGCTCGTTGTCCTCGCACAATCTGACTTATCCGCAAAGCGGGCACGCGGATGTCTTTGGCAAGCCGATACTGGGACAGCCTCAAGGGTTTCCAAAAGTCTCGGCCAGCACTTCGCCAGGGTGGACGGCTGGCGACCGCTCGCCCGTGCTGGCACTGCTCAGGTCCAGGGTATGAAGTTGATCGCGGGTAATACTCATAGCAGCCTCAGTGATAGTCCACAATCTCTACGTCGTAAGCATGCTCCCCCTCCCAGCGGAAGCACACGCGCCATAGATTGTTGATTCGAATGCTCCAGCTCCCTGCCCAGTCGTCTTTCAACAGATCCAGGCGATTGCCTGGAGGAATCCGCAACTGTTCCACCGCCGTGGACTGGTCAATTTGGATCAACTTGCTTCGGGCCGTTTCCTGAATGTCTCGCGGTAGTTTTCGGGCTACCCGCCCCCGGAAAAGCAAGGCAGTAGCCTCACAGGCGATGAGGCGGATGGCGTCATTCAGATTCGGCGGCTTCGGCGGCAACGGTTCGCGAGCGACCAGCCAAACCGCTTGCCACTCCTCCCGTTCAAACACCACCTCGCAATCCATCTCCGGACAGCTTGCCGCGACATGCGCATAACGGGATGCATTGGACCAGGCCTTTTTTCTTTCTCGTGTCAATTGAATCAAAGGACTAAGCTTACCGGCTTCGTCCGGCTGTTCCTGGCGACATCGTATTGACATCAATCTTTGTTAGAAATATTCCAAGCCGGGACCTCCTCCGGCCGCCCAGGTTTCGCCCCATTCCTCCATCGACTGGAGTCACATCATGTGTAGCACGCGATTTTTTGGAGTTCTGAGCACGGTAGCTGCGATTTCGCTCCTCGCAACTTCCCAGGTTCAGGCAACGCCCAAGGTGATCCTGATTTCGCTGGATGGGGCCGAACCTTCGCGTATCCTGCAGTACTTGACCCTGGGGGTTCTGCCCCGAGATAAAGGCCTGGGTTTGCTGGCTAGCAAGGGCCTCATGGCGAAGCAGAACGTTACGACTTCACCTTCACTGACGGCGGTCGGCCATATCGCCATTGCCACCGGTGCCAGCGCGGCCAGGAACGATATCGTGGCCAATACGTTTCATCTGCTCGCCAGCCCGATCAATCGCAGCATTAGCGGATTCGCGGCTCCCATCGGGGGCTACTCCATCGATGGCCCCATCGAAAGCGCTGACCCCACCGCCGAGCCGATGTGGCTGGCCTTACGCGCGGCCGGGAGGAAAGTCGTCGCGGCCACTTGGCCCGGCGCCGATGGCGCCACGATAACCGCACCGGGCATTACGCCAACCGCGATATTGCAGAAGTCCGACACCCGCACGGTGGATTACACGGTTCCGTATGGTTCGTTTGCCGGCCCCGGCGCCACGGGTTTCGTTTTGACCGCCGGAGAGCATAACGCCACATATCAGATAAATATGGAAACCCGGCCCCGGCGCCACGGGTTTCGTTTTGACCGCCGGGGATTTTTCTCCGGCTCCGCAATCCACACTGGATCAATTGACCTCGGCTGGCCGAATCTTTTATGGGGAGGTCAAGCAAAAGACCGATGCCCTGGAAACCTTCACCAGCAACGGCGTGAGCTTCAAGATTCAAGTGGCCGCCATGGACACCAGCAACGATAACATCGTCAATTACGATACCTTGGTGTTTTTCGACACCGCCAATGGAATCAAAGCCGGCCCGTTTGCGCTGCCCTTCACTGGCCCTGCCTACGTCAAGGCTAGTGAAAAAAAATCGGCGCCGTTCTTCTTCGAAGGTACACCGAACAAGGCAGGGGCGGCGTTTTTTGTCAGTAGACTGGCTCCCGATCTGAGCGAGGTCCATGTCGCCCGATATAGCGGCAACTTCATCCCGCGCAACGCGCCCATACTCGCCGACGTCGATGACATCAACAATAACGTGGGCTACTGGGCGCCGCAGCCGGATTATCGCATTCCCGAACGCATCAGTCCCGGGTTTAGCAGTTTTCCCGATCGCGAACTTGAAGACATCTACGAAGACCAAGTCAGGCTTTTTGTCGATTACCAAACCCGCGTAGCGTTGCACGCCATCGAACGAAACCCCGACGCCGATCTGGTGATGACCTATATCGAGCAGCCAGACGGTTCAGGCCATCAATTCATGCTGACCGATGACCGTCAAGCGACAGACCCCACCGATCCCAACAGCATCGGCAGCGGCCAGGACCGCGCGAAGAGATTCCGTTATGCCAGATATCTGGAAAAAGCGTATCAGGCCGCGAATGAGGCGGTGCATCGGATAATCCAAAAGGTGGGTGTGAACCGCAGGAGCGGCAAGCCTAACAGTGACATTTTCGTGGTTTCGGATCACGGCTTCGCACCCTTTCACACCGCCGTGAGCCTGCCTAACTATTTTGCCAACATAGGCATGGACCCCAACAAGGTACGGGTTTATACCTCTGGCCCTGCGGTCAATGTCTATATCAATTTGGCCGGTCGCGAAAGCGGCGGTACCGTCACCAAGGCCGAGTATGTGGAACTTTTGGGCAAGATCGAAGCTGCGCTATGGAAGTTGACTGACGACAATGCGATCTACACCCGAGGCCATGCCGGCATGCCGGTGTTCGACCGCGTTTACAAGCGCCCGGTGCCGCCAGACCTCAACGATCCCATGCTGGGCCGGACGACGGATAACCTCATCGGCCAGGATTCAGGCGACGTCTATGGCATTCTTCGGGTCGGTTACAACTTCGACGGCACGCAAAATCCCTTCGTTGTCCGCAAGGGCGACATTATGGCGGTTGCGCCGCAATTACCCGTGTTTTCTGTGCCCAACTTCTATGGCGCTCACGGTTATGCCCCAGAATATAAAGCCATGAGCGCGTCCTTTCTGGCTGCGGGACCTCACATCGGCAAAGGCCGCCCGGACAAGGTGCGCAACATCGATGTGGCCCCGACCATTCTCGGCATTCTAGGTGTTCCGCCCGCGCCCACCGTGCAGGGAAAACCCATTGACCTCTCAGGCGATCTGAGGTGGCCCTGGTAGGGTGGGTGTGCCGCGGAATGAAGCGCGCCGCCAAAATTCAAGCGGGCTTCATCACGAAATCTCCCTGCACGGGAATCATAAGGGAAGACGATCTTGGTGGAGCGTCGCCATTTTGTGCGAAACCCGACGGGACGTCCCCGTCACCCTCGGGAGCAAATTGTGGCGACGTCTTTGCCTTCAGCGGCCCGCGCCGTCCTGCGTCCGCCTCGGCTCCGTCCATCTCTCTGCGACGCACTCCGCCATGGCTCCCACAATGACTCGACGCCGTGTCGGTTCCCTTATGTTTTGTCTACACCTGCGGTGAAGCCGCAGACTCCGACAAAACATCCGGGCCTACGGCTTCGCGGGGGTCGTCGCACTCGCTCGCTTCGCTCGACTTCCTGGTGCTCCTTCAAGGCTTTGGTCTTAGTGAGCAGGCCGGCCTTGAGGAGGGTTTTCACATCGCCGTGGACGGCCTTTACGTCTCGGCCTAGCCGCTGCGCGACCCCTGGATGGTCGTCGACCCGGCGGCGGTCATTTTCGTGAGGATGTCAGAGCGCTTGGGAGTCAAGATCTTCCACAGCTGTACTTCGGTCTTAGGACTGATATGCGCCCGCTGAAGCCGGCCGGTTTCGAAGGCGTGGATAAACCGGGCCGACATCTCTTCCCGCCTGCTACAGCAATGATGACTTCATTCATGTTCTGTTCTGCAGGGGTCTGTATCGGCCCGTAAACACTGCGGCGTGATTGTAAAGATAAGAGCTCTCGGTTTCGCCACGGTGCTTGGGATCGCCTTTGCCGCCTTCATTGCCGTATCACAAGAGATACCGGACTCTCCGTGTTGGAGACCACAGAGCAACGAACCGAACTCCGAAATTTTTATCGGGGGAGATCCGTGAGCAAATCTTCCGCCCGGTTGTTGAGGAGAGGCCATAACATGGACGTCCACCGACGATTGCTCAGGAACGTCGCAGCGGTATCACTGCACCCGGAGATTGGCGCAGTCGCCTTTTCACGGAATTGGCGAGATCCGGGTAGCCGATGGACGCTTGTATCAGCAGCAACAAACCTTGCGACTAATAGTAGGATTGTTGACTAAATTACATGGTTTTTTGTGTGGGATCTGGCCCAAGCGGTCGTGGCCTGGCAACGCTGGATGATCATAATAATTTAGAAGTCCTAGAAAGTTCCAAGCGACGACAGGTCCTCTCGACTATTCCAACAACGACTGGCATCGAACATGCTAAATTAGCAGCAAAGCCCAGTCAGGCTTGGCATTCAGCTGATAGAACGCCAGGGGAGTCCACAATGATCGAGATGACAGCAGCCGACGGCCATGTGTTTTCAGCTTATCGGGCCGTTCCAGCCGGGAATGTAAAGGGCGTCGTAGTGGTCCTGCAGGAAATCTTTGGGGTCACTGGCCAAATCCGAAAAGTTGCCGATACCTTTGCTAAGGAAGGCTTCATCGCCGTTGCCCCCCGCCTTTTCGACCGCGTTCAGAAGGGCATCGAATTGGGCTACGACGAAGCTTCCGTTATTCAAGGATTGGATTTGGTGAAGCAGGTCGGGTTCGATCATGCAATGGCCGATATCGAAACCACGGTCCGCAGTATGAGCAGCGAAGGTCGGGTTGGTATCGTCGGATACGATTGGGGTGCTTACCTGGCCTATAGCGCAGCCAACCATGTCCCGGGCCTGTCGACGGTAGTGGGGTACTATGGCTGCGGAATAGTCAACGATTTATCGCAGCGGAGAAAGGTTCCAACCCTGCTGCATTTCGGCGCCAACGACCCCTATATCCCCCGAAGCCAGCTGGTGATCTTCCGGGCCAGCAGGCCGGACCTTCGGATTTACGAATACCCGGCCGGCCATCATTTCGCTTGTGACGACCGCGACACCTACGATGCCGCATCCGCCGAGAAAGCCTGGACCATGACCTTGACCCATCTCACTCATCGGCTCGAGGGACCGCCTGCGGTGACACTGAAGAACCAGGGAGCCTACTCTTCGTCCGGAGGTAAGGAAAAGAAGAAAAAAGCGGCTGCCGTTTCCGACGACATGGAACCTCCGATGTAAAGTCAAGACCTGCCTTGCCGGCAATATCCAGCGTGACGGCACGGCAACCAGCTTCCTGGCCGCTAGCCAGACGCCAATCTTAAGGAGAAATGACGATGACTTTGAACCTGAAAACTTTCTTTTCCGGCCCCGAATGGGTCGAGCTAAGCATTCCCGATTGGTTCAAGGAAAGGACGAAAACCGTCATCCAAACGTTGGGGGACGATCACGCCGAGGTGCAGTTGTTCAAGGACATTCTGGCCTCCGGGAAGATCTCGGTAGATGCTGTGGAGCGTGCGGATGCGCTGGCCGGGAGCACGCAGAACTCCGACGTCTTTCTCCTTGCCGTCGACCTCGCGTACCACGCCTTTACCGTGCTGCTAACGATCACCCAGGTCGTTCCGGTGACGACGCCCAGGGCCGCCTGACCCTCACCGGCCGATTTCCCCGACGGCTACTGCTCCCAGACAGCCGTCCCGGTTCCGGCTCGAATCCGGGACTCCTTGGGAAACAGGGTCTGCCAGGAAGACCGGCTTGCAGTTGCAGGGAAATGCTCGAGGATTTCGCCAAACTGCATTGAGGTCGGTGTTTCCAACGAACGATGCCAGGCTCAGTTTGCCCGAACGCTACTTGGGGGCATCCGCTGCATTCTTGGCGGGCAAACCGGCAACCTCTCCCGATTCCAGGAGTTTGGCCGCCTCGGGGTTTGAACAGACGTCGGTCTTTAGGACCTGCTCGATCCTGGCGATTTTCGCCTTGAGTGTTTCGTTCTCCGCTCTTTGCCTTTCTATCTGCTCCTGCAGGCTGGGCGCATCCTCCGCTGCCATGCCAGAGCCCCCAAAAAATGCCGCTGCCAGTACGGCCGGCAGCCAGGTTCGCTTCGTCATTCTGCCTTGGATTCCTTTTTTTCGTTCATTTGCCACGCGCCAGATCGACTTCGCGTTCCAGTTCCTTCAAGCGACGGTCCAGTGCGGTGCGACGCTTGTCGATTTCTGCCTGGGGCGACATGGTATCGGCCTTGAGCAGATCGAGCTGATTCTGGACGCTCCTGATTTCGCGACGCAACTCCTGCTTCTTCGTCCTGGATTGAGCCGACTTGGCATTCAGATCGTCGATGTCGCGCTGCAGGTCCGCATATTCGTTTTCGGCAGCCTGCCGTTCGGCATCGCTTGCGATGGCAGCCTGGTTCGCCTGCCCATACTGGCGCTGCAACCCGGCCTGGGTCTGCTGCTCGCGGTTGAGAGTGGCCTGCATCTGCTGCTGCCGCTGTCCGTAGCTGCCGCTGGCCGAACAGCCGATGCCTCGGAAAAAACCGCCGCGGCCGGGATCGCAGTCTGTGGTGGCACAGCCGCTGGCCAGCATGGCGAGCACCGCCGGCCATATGATGCCGGGCCGGGAATCAAAGAATGGCCTAACCGACACGGTCCACACTCCGTAGTTGGGTCAAGGTATTCAATTCCGATTCGAGGGACTGGATCTGCTGTTCCTTCCGGGCCAGTTCCTCGCGCGCGATGTTCGCCAACTGCGGATTGGCGTTGTACGTGTTCATCGCAACCGCCGCATGCTGCTCGGCCAGACGCTTCTTGGCGCTGCCCAGCGTCGCCTGCAACTGGGAGCGGCTCACATCGAGATCGGCCAGTTGGCCGGCAGCCTGGGCACGGCTGATCCGTCCGGCAGCGATGGCTTGGTTCAGTTCCGCAACCCGCGCTTTGTTATCCTCCACGACGCGCTGGGCGACGGGGATCAGTTCCGCAAGCGACTGGTTGTCGCGGCGGATATCGATGATGACGGCATTCAGCCGGTCCTCTTCCCGGGCGTAATTGTTCTGGAGATTGCCCATGTAGTTCCCCGCGGCACAGCCTAAGGCGGCGCCCGCGAGCAGACCGGCCACCGCGCCTTTCCAGTCTCTGCCGATTAGGCCGCCGGCCAGACCACCCAGCGCGGCGCCGGCGACGCAGCCCTCCGCCAGGGTCTGGTTGTAGGCTTCGGAAAGCTGCGCCAGGCGTGCCTGGCTGGAGCTCCCGTAGGTCTGCCGATAACCTCCGGTACTGGCACAACCGGAAACGAGCAGGGCCGAGATCAACGCACCGGCGATGAAATGTCTCCCTGCCGGAGGCAGGGGGAAGAGACCCGCCCCTTTGGAAGATTTGGGAACCTGCACACCGCACCCGTTCATTTCTTGTTCAGCGCCTTGCATTCGTCGAGCCAGGCACGCTGCCGAACCGCTGGCTTCCCGCGATAAGCCGCCAATTGCCGGTAATAGGTATCGGCATAGCCGAGCAAGGACTGGTAGTTCTTCAATGTCAGTTCGGTCTTGAGGACCTCGAATTGTTCGCCCAACACCTGCCCGTCATAGATCGCCGCCGCGCCCAGGATCGTCTCCGCATAGTACAAGAGATTTTCCGTCAGGGCAGCACGGTCGGCCTGCAACCGGTCGCGGCGCGACCTGACGCCCGGATCGTCGATACCGAACGCCGCCTCCCGCTGCCTGAGCAGGGTTTCCGCGGCATCGACCCATTTCCCGTCTGTCCCCATCTTCTGGCACAGAAAAGCTCCCAGACGCAATGCCGCCTTGGCCGCCAGCTTGCGCTGGTCATCACGTTCCTGGATGGTCACTTTGAGCCGGTTCTGGACGTTCCTGAGCCGGTGCTTCATGTTGAGATCCTGTGCCGCGTCCGAGATTACTCCGAGCTCTGCGACCGGATCCTCCAACCCCTTGGCGGCGATGGCTTCGACTGGGGTGGAGGGGACTTCCGGCGCAGCTACGGAGCCGAGTCTGTTCCAGCTCTCCCGCAATGACCTGAGCTTTTCGCGGGAGGATTCCACCGGCACCGTCATCACCAGCCGGAACCCCGTAGTTTCCGCCCGCCGCGGCTCACCTTTGACGTAGAACGGCACCTCGATACGCTGGGCGCTACGGATCTCGGCCTGGGGTGTGAAGTAGTTGCCGCCCCGCACCACGAACCCCCCGGGCTGGCCGTGGAGCCGATCGAGCCGGTTCAGACGGTAGAGGTCGAACACCATTTCGTCCACGTTGCCGAGGACATCGTGGAGACCTGCCGGGTTGGGCTTGAGCGCGCCGATGGGCTGGGGCTTGCCGTTGGCCGATTCGGCGCCTTCGAACCAGACGTAGCGCACCATTTCGTCATCCATCGGATACACCCGCTCGCGGAATCGCGCGAGGGGTACAGCGAGACCACCGCGGGTGGCGAACTCCCATTCCACTTCGGTCGGCAGGCGCAGAAATCCGGACTGCTGGCCATCTTTCGGCAGTTTGTCGACAGCATTTTTCAGCAGCCATTGGCTGTAGCGGTCGGCGAACACCATGGCTTCCAGCCAAGTGAGGTTGTTCTGCGGCAGTCGCTGGTCTTCCGCAGGCGGCTGGCATTGCGATCCCAGAGCGGCGTACTGGGCACGGTTCACCTCGTATTTGCCAATGAGGTAGTAGCGGGTCTTGGCATCCTGGTCGAAGCTTCCAGCGATATGGGCCGGCCGCAGGTGCTCTGCATAGGCGTAGTCCGCATCCTCCCCGCCCACGACAATGCCGTAGTCGTTGAGTGGCCCCTGGTTCGGAATCAATATCTTACGGAAAACCATGGCGCCACCGCAGGGCATGGGAAAAATCACGTCGCCTTCCGCCGGCTGAGGGTTGAACAGGCTCCGGGGCCAGTCCGCGGCCGTGCTTAACGGAGCCACGATCAGGAACAGCGAACCGATGAGCTGCCGTTGTAATGCTTTGATCACTCCGCCGATCTCTTCTTACTCTCGAATTCCCAAGGCTCCGCCGTTCCGTTTACCATGCGCCGTCCTTTCCGAGCACCCTATGTCCCGATGAGCCGTTACCGCACCGCGCCCCTGGCCTCCACCAAACTGCCGCCCGGCATTCCCTTCATCATCGGCAACGAGCTGGCCGAGCGCTTCAGCTATTATGGGATGCGGGCGATCCTGGTGGTGTTCATGACCCGTTATCTGGTGGATGCCGTGGGCAACCCGGCGCCCATGTCGGAAAGCGAGGCGAAGGGCTATTTCCATTTGTTCGTGTCGCTCACCTATTTCACGCCATTCCTCGGTGCACTGCTGGCCGACGGTGTGCTGGGCAAGTATCGCACCATCATCGCCCTTTCGGTGGTCTATTGCCTCGGTCACTTCGTGCTGGCCCTGGACGATAGCCGGACGGGCCTCCTGCTGGGCCAGTCGCTGATCGCCCTGGGCGCCGGCGGCATAAAGCCCTGCGTTTCCGCGCACGTGGGCGATCAGTTCGGGCAATCCAACCGACATCTGCTGAGTCAGGTCTACGGTTGGTTTTATCTTGCCATCAATCTGGGTGCCTTCGTATCCATGCTGTTGATCCCCTGGCTGCTGGAACGCTATGGCGCCTCAGTCGCCTTTGCCGTGCCAGGCCTCCTGATGTTGATAGCGACCCTCGTTTTCTGGGCGGGGCGGCACCGCTTCGTGCACATTCCGCCCGAGGGCATGCGCTTCATCAGGGAAGCCTTGAGCTCCGAGGGGCGGCGCGGACTGGGGCGGCTGATCGGCGTGTTTCTCTTCATAACCATGTTCTGGGCACTGTTCGACCAGACCGGCTCATCCTGGGTACTGCAGTCGCAACGCATGGACCGAGTACTGTTCGGCCAAGAGATCCTGCCTTCGCAGATCCAGGCGGCCAATCCCTTGCTGATCGTGCTGCTCACACCCCTGTTCTACCGCCTGCTGTACCCGGCGCTAGGACGCATCGCACCGCTGACCGCGCTGAACAAGATCGCACTGGGTCTGTCGTTCATGGTGTCGGCCTTCGCCCTTGCCGCCTGGATACAGACGAAAATCGACACAGGATTGAAACCCTCCATCGGCTGGCAGGTGCTGGCTTATCTGCTGCTGACTTCGGCCGAAGTCATGGTGTCCATCACCTCGTTGGAGTTCGCCTACACCCAGGCACCGTTGACCATGAAGTCCTTCGTGATGTCGCTGTACCTTGGTGCCGTCGCGCTGGGAAATCTGTTCACCGCCTTGGTGAACTTCTGGATCGAACGCTCGAAAACGCCGTGGCTGGACGGTGCCGGCTATTTCTGGTTCTTTACCGGGCTCATGCTGGCCACGGCGCTCGGCTTTTTCGCTTACAGCCGGGGCTACCGGGAAGAATTGCATCTGCACATGGAACAGTGACCCGCTGTCACTTGACTTCCGCCACGCCCTCTCCGCGCGGATCGCTGGCGGCGCTCAAGCGGTTGCGTACTCGGTCCCATTGCACCGCGTGCATATCGCCGTAGCGGTAGCCGGTCGGTTTCAATCTGTGTCCCCGACTCTCCAGCCCGCGGATATCCTCGTCCGACAGCCCGCCGGGCTCGTACTCCACGACATCCGGCAGGTATTGATGATGGAAACGCCCGACCGAAACCCAGGATTCCGGCCCCCGCCCTTCGGCGAAATCAAGCACGGCCAACAGCACCATGGAGATGATCCGACTGCCACCGGGCGTTCCAAGTACGGCGGTGCGGTCCTTCGTTTCTAGGAAGGTGGGCGACATGCTGGAGAGCATACGCTTACCAGGCGCGATGGCGTTCGCGCCGCCGCCGACCAGACCGTAGGCGTTGGGCCTGCCGGGTGCCGTCGCGAAATCGTCCATTTCGTCGTTGAGAAGAACCCCCGTCCCGGGCGGCACGAAGCCGGAACCGAAACTGTTGTTGATGCTCAGGGTGGCGGCGACCAGATTGCCGTGCCGATCGATGAGGGAGAAATGGCTGGTGTCATCGCCTTGGCGGGATGCTTCCGGAGCCGCAGCCAGAGCTGCGCTGGGCAAGGCGCGGTCGGGCCGGATGGCGACGCGCAGCCCTGCGGCATAGGCGGCACTCAACAACCGATTCAGCGGCATGTTCACGAACGCCGGATCGCCCAGATAAAGGTCGCGATCGCGGTAAGCGCGGCGCTCGGCTTCGATCACCAGGTGCTTGCGCGTCAACGCATCCATGCGGGCGAGATCGTAACCGGATAATATGTTCAAGGCTTCCAGCAGAACCGTGCCGCCACTGGACGGCGGACCAGCGCTAGTGATCCGGATGCCACGGTACATCCCCTGCACCGGCGCCCGCTCCAGCGCACGATAGCCCGCCAGGTCGCCGGCCTGCCAGATTCCGCCGGCGTCTTTCACCCCTTGCACCAGAAGCCGCGCCGTCGTTCCGCCATAGAATCCAGCATGGCCGAACCGCGCGATCCGCCTGAGGGTCTTGGCCAAATCTTTCTGAACCAGATGAAATCCGGGCTGAGGTGCTATCCCCTGATCCAGGAAAATGGCACTTGCAGCGGGTGATTGCCGTAAGGCCGACTCGCGGTCTTTCGCCGCTTTCGCATACCGCAGGCCCACCGCGAAACCGTTTTCGGCATGGCGGATGGCGGGCGCCAGGGATTTGGCCAGAGGCAGGCGTCCGTAATCCTTGGAAAGCCGCACCAGAGCCGCGGGCAGCCCCGGAATCCCGGCCGCCAGTGCGCCGTCCAGTGAGGCACTGAGGCGGGGCTCCCCCCGGGTGTCCAGGTACATATCGGGCCGAGCGGCAAGCGGGGCAGTCTCCCGCCCGTCCAGCATGACGGTCTTGCCGTCGGCCGCGCGGCGCAGCAGCCAGAATCCGCCCCCGCCTATCCCCGAGCTTTGCGGCTCCACCACCGCCAGGACCGCGGAGATCGCAATCGCGGCGTCGAACGCATTGCCGCCCTGATCCAGGATTTCGAAGCCGGCCTGCGTGGCCAGAGGATGGGCGCTGGCGATGGCGGCATGGCCGGGTCGGCCGGAAGCGTGAGCGACGCAAACGACGGCCGCGAACAGCAGACATTTCAAGAATGCCACAGCAGCACACCGCCAGCCGAGCCGGCTCCGGCCAAACCCGTAGCGGATCACTTCAAAGCGCCCTGCGGACGGCGCCTTCCCGTCGAAGTCCGCCATCAGCTGCCGGTCCCGGATGATGTGTCCACAATATGTCCTGCCGTACTGGGAGAATTCCCAAGGCTGCAAAGGGGACCGCACCCACGGGCAACCCCCAAATTGACGCCGGCGGGGCAGTTCGTCCCGCTAGGACTCGGTTCCCTGATCACAACGCCTCCCGATATTCTTTTCAGTTTGCATGCGAGCCTGCCGTATATCAGAAAGATAACGGGCCCTGAAGGCTTGCCTGAAACCGGGACCACTGTCTTACCCCGCAGGATGGCCAGCAGATTGGTGTTGAACCCGGTCGAGAATGTCGGCCGGCCTCGTGCGGATTCCAGCAGCGACAGACAGTTCGAAATGCCCGCCGCCGCTCCATTGAGCTGCAAGCCGACGCAACTGCCGGTACCGTCACAATGACGTACCGTACTGATCATGGGGTGGTGACCATTCTGCCTCTGCGACACCTGCCGCCGGTCATGCGGCTAACCGAATGACCGCGGAGAACTCGGTTCATGACGAGCCTTGCCTCATGCTCAATTTACACCAAGATCATTTCCATGGCCCGGGGAGTGGATAATTCGAAACCTATCACTATGCTCCAAATCAGAGCATGCAAGGCAATGATTGCTCTGAAAATGATCTGAAACCGTGACTTCCTGAGCTTGTGCCGGTATTCCCGCTGGGCGATCAAGGCCCCCGGCCAGCCGCCGAACAGGGCGAACAGATGCAGATAGGTTTCAGGCACCCGCCAGTGCCCGGTGATCGAGGAGCGCTTGTCCAGCCCATAGAGGAAAAGCGTGATGGCGCTGATGAACACGTACATCAAGAGAGGAACGGGGTTGCCCACGCTCCACAGCAGCCAGGTCGACAACAGGAAGGGAAGGCCGACGACGCCGTTGACGTAAGGCGAGCGTTCCAGGGGTTTGACCTTGATGGGACCGAAACGCGGTGGGGCGTACTTGATCCCCTCGATTGCGGCGTGCCGCAGCCGCTCCCGGCCATCGGCCTCGGTCTCGATGCGGTAATGCACGATATCTCCAACCTGGGGCCGGCGGCTCATACCCTTTTTGAAAGCGCTGATGTGGATGAAGAGATCACGCTCGCCTGCGAAGGGGCGGATGAAGCCGAACCCCTTTTCATCCTGCCAGACCACCAGCTCACCGACCTGGAATGGCGATAGCTTCCCCATGTGCGCACCCTGCCTGATTGTTTTTGTCGTCCGGCCTCCCCCGCAGACCAATCGCTTATTGTAATCGGTCGCGCACGGGAAAAATCAGCGGGGCACCTGTCGGTTGATCATCCAGTAGACGACGGGGACGACCCACAGGGTGAACAGAGTAGAGGCGAAGATGCCGAAAATGAAACTCCAAGCCAGACCGGAGAAGATCGGATCCAGGGTGATGACAAAGGAGCCGAACATAGCGGCGCCAGCGGTGAGGAAGATAGGTCTAAGGCGAGTGGCACCGGCTTCGACCAGTGCATCGAACAGCGGCCTGCCTTGCTCCCTCAAGCGCTCGATGAAGTCGATGAGGATGATGGAATTGCGCACCACGATACCGGCCAGGGCGATCATGCCGATCATGCCGGTGGCGGTGAATAGGATGGGATTGTCGTAGCCGGCTACCGGCGAAGTAAACAGCAGGTTCAGCAGCCAGAATCCGGGCATGATGCCGATGATGGTCAGTGGTATGGCCACCATGATGACCAGGGGCATGCCAAGCGAACCGGTCTGAGCCACCAGCAGCACATAGATCATCACTAGCGCGGCGCCGAAGGCCAGCCCCAGGTCTCGGAACACATCGACGGTGATCTTCCATTCCCCTTCCCCAGCCAGGTCGACCTTGTAGCCCGCAGGCAACGGCCTGGCCTTCTCGATGTCGCCCCAGTCCAGCACCGCTTCGACCGGGGTGCGGCCGGCCATTTCGGCGGTGACGTAATTCAGGCGGAGCAGATTCTTGTGGTAGATGACCCGGTCGGCCTGGTCCTCGACCAAGGTCCCGAGCTCGCCAAGCGGCACGAGCCGGCCGTCCGCTCCCCTCACCTCGAGCGTCATGAGTTCGGCCATGGACGATCGCTCGGCGCGTGGTAGGCGGATTACGATTTCGAGCGGCTCCCGCTCTCCCCGTACATGCACGGTGCCGATGGGGTATCCGGCCGTCGCGGCTTGCAAAGCCTCAGCCAGCGCCGCCACGCTGAGTCCGTTGAGCGCTGCTTTGTCGCGATCGACCCGATAGCGGATCAGGGTCTTAGGCTCATCCACCAGATCGTCGACATCGACCATGCCGGCGATGCCGGCGATGTCGTCCCGCACCCGTTCGGTCACCCGCTCCAGCTCGGCGGGTTCGGCGTTGAGTGGCCCGTAGACTTCGGCGACGAAAGTAGAGAGCACCGGTGGCCCGGGCGGGGTTTCCACGATCTTGGCCTTGGCCCCGAAGCGCGCGGCGATGCGCTCCACCTCCGGGCGTAGCCGCAGCGCAATCTCGTGCGACTGCTGCTCACGCCGCTCCTTCGGCAGCAGACTGATGCGGATTTCGCCGACGTGGCCGCCTCGACGCAGGTAGTAATGACGCACCATGCCGTTGAAATCCATGGGCGAGGCCAGGCCCACATAAGTTTCGAAATCGGTGACTTCGTTGACCCGCGCCAGGTATTCGCCCAGCGCCCGCGCCACGGCGTCGGTGCGTTCGAGGCTGGCATCGCGCGGCATGTCGATCACCAGTTGCAGCTCGTTCTTGTTGTCGAATGGCAGCAGCTTCAGCGGCACCACCCGCGTTACGGCGAGCAGGCTCGACGCCACCAGGGCACCGACCATCAGCCAGATGAACAGCTTGGCGCGTCCGGGCCGCAACACCAAAGCGCCGAGGGTGCGGTGGTAGAACTTGTAAATGGGGCTGTCCTGCAGAGAATACGCGGCCTCGCCCGTGCCATATTCGCTCTTCAGCAGGTAATAGCTGGCCCAGGGGGTGACGGTAAAGGCGACCAGCAGTGACATCAGCATGGCGATCGGCACGTTGAAGGCCATCGGCGCCATGTAGGGCCCCATCATGCCGGTGATGAAGAACATCGGCAGGAACGAGACGATGACGGTGAATGTCGCGAAGATGGTTGGCGGCCGGACTTCGTCCACCGCGGTGATCGCGGCCTCCAGGGGTGGTTCGCGGCGCAGCTTGAAATGGCGGAAGATGTTCTCGACGTCGACGATGGGATCGTCCACCAGAAGGCCCAGCGAGAGAATCAGGGCGAACAGGGTGACGCGGTTGATGGTGTAGCCGAAGACGAGGTCGAACAGCAGGGTGATACCCAGCGTCATCGGCACCGCCAGCGCGACGATGAAGGCTTCCTTCGGCCCCAGCGCGAAAGCCAGCAGCACGATGATGGTGACGATGGCGATGAAGAGATGCTTCACCAACTCGTTGACCTTATGGTTCGCGGTCTCACCATAATCGCGCGAGATCGTCACGGTCACGTCTTCCGGGATGAGCGTGCCGTAAAGGCCCTTCACCTCCTCGATGACCCGCTCACTCACGCTGACCGCGTTGGCGCCACGGCGCTTGGCGACGGCCAGAGTCACGGCCTGGCGCTCCTCGCCGGGGCGGGCGACGGCGTTCTGGCCGACCGACCGGCTCTCCGCCGCTGCGGCACCGAAGCCGATGCGGGTGTAGCTTTCGACCTCGGCCGGCCCGTCGATCACCTCGGCCACCTCGCGCAGCCGCACCACCCGGCCGTCACGGTGACCGACGGCGGTGTCCGCGACCTCGCCGGCGGAGGCGTAATGCGGGCCGGCTTCCAGGTCGACGCTGCGATTGGCGCGGTCGAAGCTCCCGGCTTCCAGCTTGACGTTGGCGCCCCGCAATGCCTGCATCAGGCTGCCGAGATCCAGACCATGGGCCGCCAACCGGGCCGGGTCCGGATGGATCCGCACCGTCCGCCGCTGACCGCCGACTACGTAGATCCGGCCGGTATCCTCCCGAGAAGACAGCTTGTCCTTCATCTCGTCGGCCAGGCGCCGCAGCGTCGCCGCATCGTACAACGGATTGGACGAAGACAGGGTGAAGGTGAGGATGGGAACGTCGTCGATTTCCACCGGCTTGACCAGCCAGGACTCGACGATGGAAGGAATGGCGTCCTTGTTCGACATCAGCTTGCTCCACACCTTGAGCAGACTGTCCTCCCGGTCTTCACCGACGTAGAAACGCACCGTCACCATGGCCTCCCCGGCGCGGGAGGCGGAATAGACGTACTCCACCCCGTCGATCTCCCGCAGCCGGCTCTCCAGGGGCGTCGCCACCAGCTTCTCGACCTCTTCGGCCGAAGCACCCGGCGCACTGATGAAGACGTCCGCCACCGGGACCACGATCTGCGGCTCCTCTTCCCGGGGCGTCAGCAGCAAGGCCGCCGCCCCGAGCAGGAAAGAGGCGATGAGGAAGACCAGTGACAGCTTGGAAGTAATGAAAATGCGGACGATCGCCGCCGTCAGGCCCCGTTCGTCGTTGGATTTGGCCATGCGGGTTCTCCGGAACGGTCAGGGGCTCGGAATCTGGATGGTATCACCCGACTCCAGCCCCGCCAGGACTTCAAGCTGGCCATCGTGGGACCGACCGGTACGGATGTGGCGCAATACGGAACGGTCCTGTTCGACGAGGCGCACGCTCTCGATCTGGCCGATGCGCGTCACGGCAGCCGCGGGAATCAGCAGCACCTCACGCTGACCACAAGGCAGCTCCACACTGACATAGGCACCCGGCTGCCAGGCCGCGGCATCGGGCAGGCGCGCCTTGAACCAGACCGTACGGGTGGCCGGATCGGCTGCAGGGGCGAGTTCGTCCACCTCGACCGGATAGACCTGCTCGGGCGAGCCGCCCCGTGCCGTCAGTGGGACTCCGGCCCGCAGAGCCCCCGCGCAGCGCTCGGCGACCGCGCCTTCGATCCGCAGCCTGCCGCTTTCCTGCACCGTCAGCACCGGTATGCCGGGCATGGCGGTGTCGCCCCGGTCGAGTTCGCGCGACACCACGGTACCATCCACCGGCGACTTCAGTTCGGTCTCGCCAAACAGCGAACCGGCCTCAGCGATGGCATCCTGCGCCGCCTTCACCTGGGCGTTCGCGGCGCGGGCGGCGGCCTGGGCCGTTTCCAGAGTCTGGCGGGTGGCCGCTTCCTTGGCATAGAGGCTTTCGCTGCGGATCAGCTCGGCGCGGGCCCGCACTGCCTCGGCTTCGGCCGCAGCAAGCTGCGCCCTGGCCTGGCCGAGCCGGGCACCCAGCTCCTTGGCTTCCAGCCGCGCCAAGACTTCGCCCCGATGCACCCGGTCACCCACCCTGCGGGTGATCTCGGTGATACGCCCCGCGACTTTGGGCGAGATGCGCGCGACGACCCGGGCGGACACGGTAGCTGGCCAAGCGGACGTCTCCGCGATGGTCCGCGGCGCCAGTGTGTACCTCTGCCCCCTCACCGGTTCGGCCTGCTCCTCGGCCCGTAGCCCCGGCACCGCTTTACCGACGAAGCCGCCCTCCATCCAGATCAGCATCAGGACCAGGGCCGAGACGGCCACAGCGGCATACAACAGTGTCTTGCGGGAATTCGAACCGTGCGCTTGAGCGTGCATTGCTTTGTTCCTTCTATCGATCTAGCGCCAGAAACCCGAAGCCTTCTTCAGATTCGCCTCCGCGACTTCCACGGCATAGCGGGCGGCAATGGCGCGGGTCTGGGCCTGGGCGCGGTCGGCCTCGGCTTCGAGATAACGCGTCACCGTCGCCGCGCCTCCCCGGTATTGTTCATGCACCAGCCGCAGCGCTTCCTCCGCCGACCTGGCGCCCGCTTCCGCCGCGTCCTTGCGCGACAAGGCTTCCTCGAGCTGCAAATAGGCCTTGCGTACTTCCTCTTCGATTTCCAGCCGGGTGCGCATTTCCAGCGCCTGGGCTTCCGTCAGTCGCTTCTCGGCGGCGGAAATCCGGGCCGTGACCGCGCCGCCTGCGTAGAGATCGAGTTCGGCGCTGACACCCAGCGTGACGTTGCCCTGCTCCGTGGAAAAGCCGGGCGTCCGACTGTTCTGACCGTAGGCCGCAAAGGCATTGACTCTGGGCAACCGCGCGCCCCGCTCCATGTCGAGCTCGTGCTGACGCAGGGCAACCTGGCTGGTGGCCGCCTGCATTTCCGGCCGCTGAGACAGGGCCTGGGCCAGCACTTTTTCCATCCTCTCCCGGCCTGCGGCACCGCTGGCGGCCGGCTCCACCGCCTCCAGGCTGGCCGCCGATTCGCCACCGAGCAGGGTTTTGATGGCGGCGCGGGCGAGTTCGACCGAGTTCAGCGCGTGGGTTTCGTTTTCGCGGGACTGCGCCAGCCGGACTTCCAGCGAGAGCACGTCGGATTTGAGGCTGGAACCGGCCTGATACCGGTGGCGCGTGTGTTCGAGTTCGCTGGTGACCGCTTCCACCGATTTCTTCGAGACCTCGACCTGACGCGGCGCTTCGAGCAGCGCGTAATAGGCGGCGGTCACCGCCGCTGCCAGCTGGTTGCGCAGGGCCGAGTGCTCCAATTCCGCGACCTCGACGCCCAGTTCGGCCGCCTTCTTACGGTAATAGTCCTGGCCACCGCGAAAGATCGACCAGGTCGTGAACACCTCCGGGCGGAAGTTCTCGACATAGCCCGGATGGTTGATGTTCATGTCGAAATTGAAGCGGCGCTGGGCTACCACATAGGAGAACGCCAGTGCCGGATTGTCCGAATAGTCATAGCCGACGCGTGCGGTGAGGCGGGGATAAAACGCCGCAGCGGCTTCCTCGACGCTGGCCTGGGCCTGGCCCAGCCGGGCCTCGGCGGCATGGATGTCCGGATTCCTTTCCCAGGCCAGTTCGATGGCCTGCTGCAAGGTCAGCCGAGCCCCCCCGGCGGCGGGAAAAACCGGCGGACTCCCGAGCACCAGTGCCAATAGGACCGGAGAGAACCGCATCCGAAAACGGCCAGACCTGATTTCTATCGAATTCATGAGCGCAACGCTGCGTGTCGATGTCGACGGTTCCCGGCGGGAAATTCTTTATGAATGATAGCCAGTTCCACCGCGTGGAACTACCAGCCCCTTTGCCTGATCCGGGCTTGTTTTAAATTTTAGCATTTGCTAATATTCTCGACAAGCGGTCGGTATACGAGCAGAATTTCCAACCGATCGTCGACAGCGTTGCCCAACAACACCATCAAGTACGCAGAAGGACTGCGCGGGAGGAAAAACGCAATGGCTCGAATCGTCATACTCGGCGCCGGCATCGGCGGTATCCCCATGGCCCTGGAAATGAAGCACCTCGCCCGCAAAAAACAAGATGAGGTGGTGCTCATCTCCGACAGCCCCACCTTCCACTTCGTCCCCTCCAATCCCTGGGTCGCGGTCGGTTGGCGTAAGCCGGAGGACATCAAGGTCGAACTCGCCCCCATGCTGAAGAAACGCAAGATCGAGTTCATCCAGCAGAAGGCGACCAAGGTCGATCCGGCCAACAACCGCATCGAACTCGCCGACGGCAACTCCGTGAACTACGATTTCCTCGTCATCGCTACAGGCCCCCGCCTCGCATTCGACGAAGTGCCGGGCTTCGGCCCGCATGGCCACACCCAGTCGGTCTGCCACGTCGATCACGCCGCCGAAGCCCTGGAGTTCTGGGATGGCTTCGTCAAGGACCCCGGCCCGATCGTGGTCGGCTCGGTGCAGGGCGCCTCCTGCTTCGGCCCGGCCTACGAATACGCCTTCATCGCTGACACCGACCTGCGCCGCCGCAAGATCCGCGACAAGGTGCCGATGACCTTCGTCACCTCCGAACCCTATATCGGCCATCTCGGCTTGGGCGGGGTGGGCGACTCCAAGGGCCTCCTGGAAAGCGAGATGCGCGACCGCCACATCAAATGGATCACCAATGCCAAGGTCGACAAGATCGAGGATGGCAAGATGTTCGTCACCGAAGTCGACGACGACGGCAAGGAAAAGAAAAAGCACGAACTGCCGTTCAAGCACAGCATGATGATTCCGGCCTTTACCGGCATCGACGCGGTGCGCGGCATCGAGGGCCTGGTCAACCCGCGCGGCTTCGTCCTGGTCGACGAATACCAGCGTAACCCCACTTTCAAGAACGTCTATTCGGTCGGCGTGTGCATCGCGATTCCGCCGCTGGAACAGACCCCGGTGCCCACCGGCGTGCCCAAGACCGGCTACATGATCGAGTCCATGGTCACCGCCACCGCGCACAATATCCGCGCCGAACTCGACGGCAAGGAGCCCAGCTTCAAGGGCACCTGGGCCGCGCTGTGCCTGGCCGACATGGGCGACACCGGTGCCGCCTTCATCGCCCAGCCGCAGATCCCGCCGCGCAACGTCACCTGGGCCAAGAAAGGGCGTTGGGTGCATCTGGCCAAGATCGCCTTCGAAAAGTACTTCATCCGCAAGGTGAGGAAAGGCATCAGCGAACCCATCTACGAACGCTTGGGGCTAAAGGCTCTGGGCATCGTCCGGTTGAAGAACTAAAGCATTGCTATGAAATAAGCTCTGCAAAATTAACCCGATACGGCTCGTCTTTCCGGCAGGGAGTGCCGGAACCCAGAAGCCAGGGATGGCTAGGCCTATACATCCATGTAACCTGGATGCCGGCACTCGCCAGAGCGCGTAGTGAATCCATGCCGGCATGACGTCGCAAATCGCAAGATTTATTTTGTTACACCTACCAAATGACCGCCGACCGCGAATTCCTTCCGCTCGACATCGCCGTACTCACGGTTTCCGACACCCGTACCGAAGACAACGACAGTTCCGGCAGGATCCTGGTCGAACGCCTCACCGAGGCCGGCCACCGCCTGGCCGAGAAATCCATCGTGCCGGACGACGTCTACCGCATCCGGGCGGTGGTCTCCAAGTGGATCGCCGATCCCGGAATCCAGGCCGTCATCAGCACCGGCGGCACTGGCGTCACCGGCCGCGACGGCACCCCCGAAGCCATCTCGGTGCTGTTCGACAAGACCCTGGACGGCTTCGGCGAAGTGTTCCGCGCCGTCTCCTACCAGGAAATCGGCACATCCACCATCCAGTCGCGCGCCATCGCCGGCGTCGCCAACGGCACCTACATCTTCGCCCTCCCCGGCTCCTCCGGCGCCTGCCGCACCGCCTGGGACAAGCTCATCCGCCAGCAGCTCGACTTCCGCACCCGCCCCTGCAACCTCGCCGAATTGATACCGCGGCTGGGGGAAAAATAAGCGAAAAACCGGGCATCCGGCCTCGTCGTCGGACCTCCCCCCAGCAAATCGACGCGGACAAGCGCGTTGGCATAGACTGAACTCCCGGGCAGGGGCCGAGTCCGGCTTGCCGGTCGAGGAGTCCGTAACGCGCTCGGGGCCACTGCTTACCACCGAGAGCCAAGCCCATGAAATCCCCCGAGCGCTTGTTCCCCGTTGTCAGGCCGCAAGTCGCGGACACCTTCAAGGTACTAAAACTGCTGGCTATGGTGCTGCTGCGCGAGTACCGCGAAGGCGGGATCAGGCACCGGGCGATGAGCCTGGTCTATACCAGCCTGCTCTCCTTGGCGCCGCTGCTGGCGGTGAGCTTTTCGGTGCTCAAGGCGTTCGGCGTGCACAACGAGATACAGCCGCTGCTCCTCGAAATGCTGGCCCCCTTGGGCGAAAAAGCGAAAGAGGTCACCGATAACATCATCGGCTTCGTCGGGAACATCCAGGTGGGCGTTCTGGGCTTCGTCGGCTTTGTGATGTTGTTCTACACCGTGGTGTCGCTGCTGGAGCAGATCGAAGACAGCTTCAATCACATCTGGCGGGTATCCAGGACGCGCCCGCTGTACCGCCAGTTCAGCGACTACCTCAGCATCGTCCTGATCGGTCCGGTACTGCTGTTTTCCGCTGTCGGCATCGCGGCCTCGATGAGCAGCATGGAAA
This sequence comes from Methylococcus capsulatus, assembly GCF_036864975.1. Classification (NCBI taxonomy): domain Bacteria; kingdom Pseudomonadati; phylum Pseudomonadota; class Gammaproteobacteria; order Methylococcales; family Methylococcaceae; genus Methylococcus; species Methylococcus capsulatus. The sequence continues at coordinate 29,247 of NZ_CP104311.1, forward strand.
TCGTACAGCGGCTGATCGCTCTGGAGCCCTTCGGCACGGCCTACTATCTGGCCGGCATCGCCCTGCCCTATGTGCTGATTGTCGCCGCCTTCACCTTCGCCTATTCGTTCATACCCAACACCACGGTGAAATGGCGGCCCGCGCTGGCGGGGGGGCTGTTCGCCGGCCTGAGCTGGAAAGCGACGGGCTTTCTGTTCGCCGAGTTCACGGTCAATTCCGCCCATTACAGCGCCATCTATTCCGGCTTTGCCGTCATCCTCCTCTCCATGATCTGGCTGTACCTCAGTTGGCTCATCCTGCTGCTGGGGAGCGTCGTGTCCTTCCATATCCAGTTTCCCCACTATCTCGGCTACGGCGGCCGGCGGCCCCACTTGAGTCCGCAATCCCAGGAGCGCCTCGCCCTGCTGCTCATGATCCTGATCGGGCGAAGCCATGCGCGCGGCGAGCCTGCCTGCACGCTGCCCGGCCTGGCGGATCAAGTGAATCTGCCTTGGGAAGCCGTGGCGGACCCGCTGGAATGCCTGAAACGGCACGGCCTGTTGTTAAGCCTGAATGGCGAGCAGAAAGCTTACGTTCTCGCGCGGGATACCGATGCGATCCTGCTGAGCGAAGTGGTGGAGGCGGTTCGAACTGCGGGCGATCAGCCGGTCCTGACTCTTCAAGACGAACCCGACGCCGTCCGGGGAATCCTGGCAGCCGTCGACCGCAGCCCGGAAATGACGCTGGGAAACCGCAGTTTGCGGGACGTCGTTCGGATCGAGGAATAGCACCTCCCGGACGCGTCCCATCTCCGCTTTTCCAGGCTACCTGAGCGGCAGAAATACGTCGGTAACCGCTTCGCTCTCTGCGACGTCCGGAAAGAATTCTATCCGCTGCAGATACACCGGGAAATCCCGCAACGCCTCTCCGCTTTGCGGAAGCCATTCCGAATAGAGATACCGCACCGTTTCCGGCAGGGTATCGTCGGAACCGACATGCCGCAGCACGGCGCAGCGGCCGCCCGGAATCGTCTTCGCAACGACGCCGAATTCGTTCTCCGCCACCTGCCGCTCGGTCGCGGCGCAGAGGTCCAACCGGAAGTCCCTCGGCGCCACGACCGCCGGGTCGTCGTAAAGAATGTTGAACGTGGCGCTGATTCGAGGCGGCAGACCGTTCCGCCTGCGCCAGGCGATGAAGCTTCGTATGGAATCGCCGATCAGTCGCGGATCGCCGCGATGCTCGAGAACGGCAACTTTCGTGTCATCCACGTCGATGATCCTGATCTGTTCGGCTTGCTTTGCAGACGGCATGTGAAGGCTCCTCAGTTGGCTCAAAGGTTGGTAGGTCGCATGCCAAGGAACCCACTGCGGCTGCCGCCTGAATTCGGACGGCGATTGCCCGACACTCTTCTTGAACGCCCGGGCGAACGACTCCGGCCTTTCGTAGCCGCCAGCCAATGCTATGTCGATGATCGGGCGATCGCTGCGGAACGCAAGCTGATAGGCGGCGATCTTCAGACGACGGAGCTGGACGTATTGGTACACCCCGATGCCGAAAAGAGTGGCGAACTGCCGCTGAAAATGATATTTCGAGAAGGCGGCGACGCCGCAGAGCCTGTCCAGCGTGAGATCACCGTCCAGGTTCGCATCGACATACTCGAGCACCTTGCGGAATCTGGCGCGGTATCTGTCCAAGCTTGTTGCACTCAACGAAATATCTCCTTGGCGACCGCCAGTTTAGCGCCCTGAATTCAATAATGCCTGACAGAAATTGCTGAATCGGTGGAGTCGCGCCTTGATACACAACGAATTGGCAGGATGTGCCGAACGAAGGGAGGCACATCGCTCGCTTAAATGGGCTCTTGTTCAATTTCCTCCATGCATGCGACGAGGGTTTCCGGCGCGATGTCCTGTTCATGAAGCCAAGTCACCGCTCCCAAAAAAATCCCGACCTGATTAAAATAATCTTTGTCGCGCAGCTCTCGAAAAGCTTCTCCGTCGAGATACGGCTTAAGATCGAAGATGCCTTTGCGACCGTCCTCAATCTCTACATATATGCGATAATCATCCAGTGGTTTTACCGTTCTTACATCCCAATACATTAATTACCTCACAGTGGTGCGATTTTACGTGGATTCTCTCCAGCAATGGGAAACCCTTAGAATCCGCAGGCTGTGCCGAACGAAGGGCACCACCCTGAGCTTGGTGCCGTTCGCTCGCGACAGGACATATGCCAACGTCTTGGCCTATTCTATCGCTCGAATGATGCGATTCCTTTCGTCAGCGCATCTACTACTCAAGGTCAATTTCTCCAACGTGAACTGCCCATACTACAGCTCCTGCGCCAACAGCAACGAACAAACCTCCCCACACAGCCCACCAATCTCTGACCATAAGTGCTGGGAATAGGAGAAAACCCGACACAACTATGCCTGTGCCACCCAAGATAAACGCGACAATCACTCTACGTACCGGCGCTATCTTTGCTCCAACGTAGACAAATGCTATACCAATAGCCGCATGGCCAGCGGTCATGAAATATAGCTTTCCTATAAAATCGTCTGGAGTTACCCCCACTGATCCAAGTGAAAATCGACCGAGAATATTTACGGCGATCCAGGCCAGCCATGCAGCCAGAACAGCTATTGGTAACAAACCAAACCAGCGAAGTACGTCATACACCTTGTTTGATGGTTCTTTTCTCATGTTTTTATAGCCAAAATGTTGTCTTTGAATCTCGCAGCCAGAGAACTTCGGCGAACAACACCTAGTTTCCATCTTCGGCTAGACAATTTGGTTATGCCCCTGACTTCTCAACTACATCCGAAACCTCTGTTATATAAAAATTGACACTCTCCCGTGCCGCGTAGTCGAAGAATTTCTTAAGATTTACATTATCAAGAATACCAGACTCAAGAGACAGAGGATTTTGCTTTCCATGCGCACGAACAGATCGGCCAACCTCTCGAATTTCTGCATCAGTTTCTAAAGTCGCGATGCCAGATTTTAGCAACCCGTCTAGGCCTGACGCCTTATGTTTTGTATCGAATTCTAAATATACATTTATTACGCGATCTATTCTTACGCCCCTGTCTTTCATTCTGTGGTGTGCTTCTGTGCGCTGCACACCTGCGAAATAGGTAAGGACCGAAATAAACAAACCGCCAATCGACAAAAGCAATTCATTACTCATTTTTGGACCAACCCTACTAGAGAAAATTAGTTAATTAAACCAAATATGTCTTCATTGTCAAATGCCGAGTTCAGCCGGTATCGAGAACAGGTTTCGCCAAACAAGCTGGAGATTTCCGAGTACGGCACCCTTAAATTTGTGGCGTTACTGAAAATCCCTGGACTTTACCACCAACCCGTCCAGCCATTTTCCGATATCTTCCAGCCGCCCGGCGACGAGGTGCAATACGCCCTCCTCCTGCTGCACGGTGCCGGATACCGCGAGGAGCTGGGCGCGCAGCAGCGCACGGCGTTGGGCCTGGGCGGTGGCGGGCCAGACGATGAGGTTGATCTGGCCGGTTTCGTCTTCGATCGTGACGAAGGTGGTGCCGTTGGCGGTCATGGGGCGCTGCCGGCAGACCACGAGACCGGCGACGCGGGCGATGGCGCCGTTTCTCACCTGCCATAGCGCTTCGGCGGTGCGGAAGCCGCGGCGGTCCAGCCGCTCCCGCAGTAGGCTCAAGGGATGGCGGCGCAGGCTGGCGCCGGCGGCAGCGTAGTCGGCGATGACGTCCTCGACTTCGCCCGGTTTCCTCAGCAAGGGCTCGGCTTCGGCGAATTGCGGTTCGGCATAGAGCGGGGTCGGTGCTTCCACGCCGGCGGCTTCCCAGAAGGCGCGATGGCGGTGGCCGCCGAGTCCGTGCAGGGCGTCGGCGGCGGCCAGCGCTTCCAGCTCGCGGCGGTCGAGCCGGGCGCGGGTGGCTAGATCCTGGGCACTTTGGAATAGTCCCTGCCGGCGGGCTTCGCTCAGACGTTGCGCCGCCGCGGACGAAAATCCGTTGACCAGGCGCAAGCCCAGCCGAAGGGCCGGAATGGGCGAGTCGCCCGGCTCCAGCGTGCAGTCCCAGGCGCTGTGGTTGACGTCGATCGGCCGCACTTCGACGCCGTGGCGGCGGGCATCCTGGATGAGCTGGGAGGGGCCGTAAAAGCCCATGGGCTGGCTGTTGAGGAGGGCGCAGGCGAAAGCGGCGGGATGGTGGCACTTGAGCCAAGCCGAGACATAGGCCAGGAGAGCGAAGCTAGCGGAGTGCGATTCGGGAAAGCCGTATTCGCCGAAGCCCTGAATCTGGCGGTAGATCTGGCGGGCGAAACGCTCTTCGTAGCCGCGTTCGCGCATCCCGTCCATCAGCTTCTTTTCGAACGACTCCAGCCCGTCTTTACGGTGCCAGGCGGCCATGGCGCGGCGCAGCTGGTCAGCCTCGCCCGGCGTGAATCCGGCGGCCACCATGGCCAGTTGCATCACCTGCTCCTGGAAGATCGGCACGCCCAGCGTCCGCTTCAGCACCTTCTCCACCTCGGGGCTGGGGTAGGACACCGGCTCCAGCCCGGCCCGCCGGGTCAGGTAAGGATGCACCATGTCGCCCTGAATCGGTCCGGGCCGGACGATGGCGATCTGGATCACCAGGTCATAGTAGTTCCTGGGCCGCAGCCGCGGCAGCATACTCATCTGCGCCCGCGATTCCACCTGAAACACGCCGATGCTGTCGGCCCGCTGCAGCATCTCGTACACCGCCGGGTCTTCTGGCGGGATGTCGGCCAGCGTGAACGGCCGGCCCCGCCCTTCGGCCACATAGGCCAGCGCCTTGCGGATCGCGGTTAGCATACCCAAGGAAAGGACGTCGACCTTGAGGAGACCCAAGGATTCCAGGTCGTCCTTGTCCCACTGAATCACGGTGCGCTCGGGCATGGCGGCGTTTTCCACCGGCACCCAGTGCGACAAATCCTCGGCGGCGATGACGAAGCCGCCCACGTGCTGGGACAGATGACGGGGAAAACCCACCAGCATCTGCACCAGGGCCAGCAGACGCCGCACCGCCGGGCTTTCGGGCGCGAGCCCGGCTTCGGCCAGGCGTTCCGGCAGCATCTCTGCAGTGCCGTGGCGGTCGAGCACACGCGCCAGGGCGTCGATCCGCGACGGCGACAGGCCCAGGGCCCGGGCGACGTCGCGCACCGCGCTCCTGACGCGGTAAGTGATGAGGCTGGCCGCCAGCGCCGCCCGGTGGCGACCGTACTTGCGGTAGATGTACTGGATAACCTCCTCGCGCCGCTCGTGTTCGAAATCCACGTCGATGTCGGGCGGCTCATTGCGCTCCCGTGAGATGAAACGCTCGAACAACAGATCGAGCCGCGCCGGGTCGACCTCGGTGATGCCGAGGCAATAGCACACGGCCGAATTGGCCGCCGATCCCCTGCCCTGGCACAGGATGCCGCGGCTGCGGGCGAACTGGACCACGTCGTGCACGGTCAGGAAGAACGGCTCGTAGGCCATGGCGCCGATCAGTTCCAACTCGTGCTCGACCTGCCGCCGTACCTTGTCCGGCGCGCCCTCCGGCCAGCGTTTGGCCATGCCTTGCCAGGTCAGCTCGCGCAGCCAGGCAATGGCCGTGTAGCCGTCCGGCACCAGCTCGGCTGGGTATTCGTAACGCAATTCGTCCAGCGAAAACCGGCAGCGTTCGGCGATGCGCAGCGATTCTTCAAGCAGCGCCCGTGGATAAATCCGCGCCAGGGATTCGATGGATCGCAGATGGCGTTCCCCGTTCGGAAACAGCGCGTAGCCGAGTTCCGCCAGCGGCCGGCCGAGGCGGATGGCGGTCAGGGTATCCTGCAGCGGCTGGCGCTCGCGGACGTGCATGTGGACGTCGTTGCAGGCGACCAGCGGCAGCCCCAGCCGTTCGCCCAGCGCCTGCAGGACGGAGAGGCGCCGGCCGTCCCCGCCGTTCAGGAACAGCTCGACGCCGATCCAGCAGCGGGCCGGGAACAATCGCGCCAGCCAGGTGCCGGTTTCATCATCGGGCACCTCTTCCGGCAACCAGATTGCAAGACAATGGTCGAGGCGGTGGGTTTCGATCTGGCCGCGGAGCAGCCGGTATCCCCCTTTCTCCGCCGCCCGCCGCCCCAAAGTGATAAAAGCCGCGAGCTGGCCGTAGCCGAGGCGGTCCAGCGCCAGCAGCACCAGCTTGGGACCGTCCTCCAGGCGGAATTCGCTGCCGACGATGAGTTTGAAGCCGAGCGTTTTGGCCTCGGCATGGGCGCGTACCACGCCGGCCAGCGAGCATTCATCGGTGAGCGCCAGCGCCGCATAGCCCTGACGGGCCGCTTCGGCGACCAGTTCCTTGGGATGCGAAGCGCCGCGCAGGAAGCTGAAGTTGCTCAAGGCATGCAGCTCGGCGAACATCGCTTCAGCCGAACAGGCCGTGCAGATGCCAGGGGCCCGCCGTGCCGACATCGCGGTAGACCCACAACCGCGCCCCGCCACCATCGACCGCCACGTGATAATCGCGCCGCACCGGCCCGCCGTCCCACCAGCCGGTTTCGATCCGCTCGCACTCGGGCAGGATACGGATGTCCTGCCCGGGTAGACGCCGAGGCCGCGGCAGCAGCCACAAGGGCCGGGGCGATCGCGCCGCTTCAGCGCTGCGGGGCGCATTGCCGGATTCCGTACCCTCCGGGCGGTGATCGGCGCGAAGCATGGGCTGGCGCAAGGACTGCGGTCCCAGCCGGGCCTGGAGGCGGTCGAGTAGAGCGTCCCAGCCTTCCCCGCTGGCCGCCTCGGGCGCGAACAGATCCGCCATCGGCAGCGTGAACGGCTGAAGACCGGCGCTTTGCAGCAGCACCCCCTGGACGGGGGCGGGCAGCGCCACTCGATCCAGCCGCTCCCGCAGCAGGGCCGCGAAATGCCGCGCTTCCCGCCCTGGCCGACGCAAACCCAGGCAGACGCGGGTCGGCACGACCTGGGGATGTCGCAGTTCGAGCTCCAGCTCGGCGGCAACGACATCGCGGCTCCGCAGGAAAGCCTCGAATTCCGCCAGCAGCGCTTCGACCAACGGGAAGACCCGGATCAGTCCCTCGGTTTCCACTGCCAGTTCTCGCGCGGCCCGGAACCGCGGCGGGGCATGGAACTGCCGCAGCGGCTGCGGGCGGCTGCCCACGACCTCGTCCAGCCGCCGAAGCAAATCGCGGCCGTAGCGGCGCGCCAAGCCTTCCCGCGGCATGCGCCAGAGATCGCGCAGCACCCGCAGTCCGGCACGGGCCAGGCGGCCGGTGAGCTTATCGTCGATACCCAGCGCGGCGATGGACAGATCGCCCAGTACGGAACGCAACGCCTCGGCCTCGAGTACCGGCGTGGAGAACCCCGCCCGCGCCAGCAGCCAGGCCGCCGCGGGCGTCGGTGCCAGACCGCATTGCACCGCGTAGCCGTCCGCCGCGCAAACCTGCCGCGCCGCTTCGGTCAGCCGTGCCGACCCGCCGAACAGCCGCAGGCTGCCGCGCACCTCCAGTTGGAGGGTGGCCGGGAAGTCCAGGCTGATCCAGGGCGTGAATCGCAAGCAGCGTTCCGCCAAATGTGAAAGGACACGCTGCTCGGCCTCCGGATCACGGTTCACTGCCGTCAGCCGGGGACAGAGCGCCTGGGCTTCGGCCAAGGCCATGGCGGGGGCGACACCCCGCGCAGCGGCTGCCGCCGAAGCACTGTGAACCCGGAGCCGGCCATCAGCGGGCTCGGTGACGGCGACCGGCTCCGACCCCGCCGCCCCCAAGGCCTCCAGCGCAAGGGCGGGGAAATGCAGCGCCAGCCAGAGCGGCGCGGCCTCGGCCGCGGGGGCTTCGCATGGCGGTTCCGCCGGAAGAGAGGGGAAATGATAAGCGCGCGCCAGTGCCATGGTACCCTCAAAGCATCAACTGGACGCGTGCCCCGCCGAATCCGCCGCGAGCTTTGAGTATCCGCAGTTCCAGTCCGCCTTCGCAGACTCCGAGACTCAGGCGCAACGCCGCTGTCGTGCCGCCGGCGGCACCGTCGGAGAACAGCATACCGAGCGCGCCGCTTTCCGCCGCCGCCAATTGCAGACGGCGCCAGACGGAGGGCGGCAGCGTCCGGGGCCAGGCCAGCACCAGACCGGTTTCCGGATGACGCAACAAAAGCTCCAGTGCCCAGGCCAGATCCCGCCGCCGATCCGCGACCGCCACCACCAACATCCGGCCGATCTCGACTCCGGCCTGGACCAGTGCCGGCGCGTAAGGCTCGAACGGCGGCGCGACCCACACCAACCGGCGGCCGTCCCCGGCGATGCGTCGCATCAGCGGCAGCAGCAGCCGCAGTTCGCCGATACCTTGGGCCGGGGTGATGATCTCGGTCAGCGCACCCGCCGGCCAGCCGCCGGCCGGCAGCACCGCATCCAGTGCCGCATGGCCGCTGGGGATGACCGGCGCCCGCCAGGAGTGTGGCCGGCGCCCGCGCCAGATCCGGGGGTCGCGGTCCAGCAGCTCGGCCAGTGCCTCCGTTTTCCTGGCCATTCAGTCCACCCGCGTGCGGATCACGCCGACCACGATACCTTCGATGCAAAGCGGCTGGCGTTCCGGATCGACGGCGATGACGGAAAACTCCGGATTGGCGGGCTCCAGGTAGGCCACGGCGCCTTCCAGCCGCAAGCGCTTCACAGTCACCTCGTCATGGATCCGCGCCACTACGATCTGGCCGGAGCGGGCTTCCCGCGCCTGCTGCACCACCAGCAGATCACCGTCGATGATGCCGGCGTCGCGCATACTCATGCCCTGGACCCGCAACAGATAATCGCCTTTGTGCTCGAACAGCTCCGGCCCCAGCCGGCAGTGGCGCTCGACCTGGGCATCGGTCAGCAGCGGCCGTCCCGCCGCAACCTTACCGATCAGGGGCAGGCCGGACTCCTCGGCCCTGGCGAGCAGGCGGATGCCGCGCGATGCGGAGGGGATCAGCTCGATCGCACCTTTACGCTCAAGCGCGCGCAACTGCTCGCGCACGCCGTGGGGCGAACTGACGCCGATGGCGCGGGCGATCTCGGCGATGGTGGGTGGAAAACCTTCGTTCTCCACGCTGCGGCGGATGCAGTCCAGGATTTCGCGCTGGCGGATGGTCAGGGGTTTCATGCTCGGCATACGGATACTGTTTTTATGAACAGTATTCGATCGGTCCCGTCCCGTCAATCGGTCAACCATCCCCAGCCGATCAGACTGCCCCGCTGCGGCATACGCCACAGCCCAAGGGAAAGTCATGCCGCCATCGCGTTGATTCATCATTTACTCCCCGCATGCAGCAAGGCTTTCATACCTTGGCAACTATGTTGGCATAATGTTTTCATGCTCCCAGGAGCATTTTTCCCTTATCAACCATACAAAACAGGAGGTATTCATCATGCTCGTAGGTGCTCTCGCTGTATTCACGCTCGTCGCTCTCATGGGTCTTGCCATGATCAGCGACGTCTGGGCCGGCCGCCCGGTAGGTCCCGCCTATCCCATCGTGCACGGCGCGGCCTCGCTGGTCGGTTCTGCGCTCGTCATCGTGGCCGCCCTGGCAGGCGACACCCGCCTTTACCTCAACATCGGCATGGCCGTCGTGATCATCGGCCTGGGACTCCTGATGGGGCTGACTGCCAAGAAAGGCAAACGGGTGCCACGCGCCATCCTGGTGGCCCACGCAGGACTGGCTGTCATCTGCTATCTGGCACTGGGCTTCTTTGCGTTCAATCCGAGCGCAACCCTGATCTAAAATCCCCCCTCGGGAACGCATTCTGCGTTCCTGAAATCCGCAGTCTCCCTCATCGACGCTCGGCAACCGGTCCCCACGGGCACCGGTTGCCTGCTCTTGCCCGCCATCTCTCCAGCCGACAAGGCATTTACCTCAGCCGCTTGGTGATTTCACTTACCGCCACTGCCATCGCGGCATCCCAACGTCTTGTCAATAAACACAAAAAATATCGGCACGATAAATGCTATATCTCACAACAATGGTAGCGGCGCCCCCTTATCCCCCGGACGTGAAGACCCTCGGACAGTCGGGGGCGCCGGTTCGAAGACACCGATTTCCTAAAAACCGGCGGGTTTCATCTTCAAATCCCGACTATGCGCACGTCCTCTCTGAATGCCCGGCCACTCATCGCCCTCGCAGCGACGTGGGCCGGGTTCCTTTTGTTTGGATCCGCCTCTCTCGCACAGCAACCGGACGCACCGTACGCCGTGACCTACCCTGACATCGCCGGACTGACCGAGATTCAAGGGCTGGATGTCGCGGTCGATGGCCGCTCCATCCACGCCCTGCTGGTGGCAAAACTCGCAGGCGGCAGCCGCTTCCGCGTGGTCCATGTGCATTCGGAGGACGGCGGACAGACCTGGACACCGCCGAATTTCCTGGACCGCCCGGACGACCCGCCGGTTATCGCCCGGCCGGGCAACGAGGCGCGCATCGCCGTCAAGGGAAAAGATCTGGTGGCCGCCTGGCAGGGTCAAGGGAAGCTGCCAGGCACTGGGCCGATGCACATCGTCGGCTCGCGCGACGGCGGCAAGACCTGGGCGTGGGGCAGCAATCCCGCGACCGGTGACACCCTGAAAAACCAGTCCTACCTGTCCCTGGTGGCCGACCCGCAAGGGGCATTCCATCTGGCTTGGCTGGACGACCGCGAGGAAACCGGAGATACCCAGGGACTGCGCTACGCCAGTTCGAAAGACGGCGGATTGCACTGGAGCCCCGAAATCACTCTGGACCCGGCGGTCTGCACCTGCTGCTGGAGTCGGCTCGCGGTCCTGCCGGACGGCACACTGTCCGTGCTGTACCGCGACGCCGACCCGCGCGACATGAAGCTTTTCCTGCGCCCCGGCCGCGCCAAAGGCTGGCTGCCCGCGGGGCCGGTCGGCGCCTTCGGCTGGCATTTCGCCGGCTGCCCCCATTGCGGCGGCGGACTGGCTGGCAGCAAGGCCGGAAACGGCCCAGCGACGCTGCATAGCGTGGTCTGGACGGGCAAGGAAGATGCGGCCGGTCTGTTTTATCTGAAATCGGCGGATGCCGGCAGGAACTGGTCCAGGCCGCGGAAAATCGGCGACGGCCAAAGCCGCGATGGCGACATCGCCGCGCTCGGCCAAGGGATGCTGGCGATCGCCTTCACCCGCAAAACGGCGGCTGGCGCCGCCGTCCAGCTCATGCAGTCCGGCGATGACGGCGCCCACTGGACGGAGCCCGCCACCCTCAGCGCCGAAACCGCCAAGGCCCGGCATCCGAGAGTCCTGGCCACGCCGTTCGGATTCCGGATCTTCTGGACCGAAACCCGCCCCGATGGGCAGAAAACCTGGGCCATCGCGACCCCGAAAACCGTAACCCAAGCACGACGAGATTCATGAGAACCCTCATCCCATCCCTGACCATACTCCTCGCCAGCCTGGCCGGCGCGGCGGGAGCCGTGGAAGATGGCGCGCTGACCGTCCCCAATCCTTTCCTTGCCCAGACGGTGGACACGCCCCTCCATCTGGCCCATGCCATCCTGGTCAAAGCGATACCGGACCGCGATGCCACGCTCACCGATGCGCCCGAAGAGATCCTTCTGACTTTCAACGAAGGCGTGGGCAACGACTTCCTGGCGCTGGCCGTGATCGACGGCGAAGGCAAGCGCGTCGACAACCACGACGCCAAGCTCGATTTCACCGACCGCTCCCGACTGCGGGCCTCGGTTGCCAGGCTAACTCCCGGCCGCTACATGGTTCGCTACCGGGTGCTCTCCGCCGACGGCCATGTGGTCAGCGGCAAATATTTCTTTCAAGTCCAGAATCCCTGAAGGAGGACCCCTGTCATGACGCATCGTTCTGCATTTTTCCGCCGCATTGTCCCAGCCCTGATCGGCTTGGCCCTGACCGCCGGAGCGGCTTTCGGTGCCGGTGCCCCCCGTGATACTAGCAATGGCCGGCAGATGTATCAGGGCGCAGCGATGAACTGCTTGGTGGCCAACGACTTCTATGCCGTGCATTTCACTGCCATGCAGGAAGGACGTTACGAGAACGAAAGACATGAATTCACGAAATACTGCCAGGAGATTCCGGGCACCGGTAAGACCTATCTGAGTATCGACCTGCTGGACCGCGACGTGCGCAACACCCCGATCGCCCTGCGGGTGATCGAGGAAGATCTGGGCGCAGGCAGCCAACTGCCGAAGGAAAAAAGGACGCTGGCGGAGGTGCCGCCCAAAATCTACAAGAACGGCACGGTGGAAACCTATACCAACATCACCGAACCTGGCCATTACGCGCTGATCGCCGTCTTTGGCGACGAAGCCGTGACCGAGGACGACCGCCTGCGGATCCCGTTCAGCGTCGGCGTTCCGTCTCCCGTTCAGCCCAACCGCTGGCCCGGTGCGCTGGCAGCGCTGATTGGCGCTCTCGTACTCGCTACGCTCTGCTATGTCGCCTACCGCAATCTCGGCCTGCGGCGTGCCGCCCCTCCCCTCGGCGGCGGCACGGAAAAAGCGCCGCGCCGCTCCCCGGTCTGAGGCCGGTCGTCGATGAGGGATCATCGTTACGCCCGCTACCGCTTCGCCCTGTGCCTGCTGCTTGCCCTGGCCGGCGGAAGTAACGCATTTGCGGATTGGACCGGCCTCGCCCAATACGGCGCAGTGGCGGAAATCTCCGTCGAACCGGACGCGGTCGATATGGACATCCGCATCAAGGAAAGGGTGTTCACGAATCTGGCCGGCGCCGATGGCGGGCCGCTCCTCCCCGGACTGCTGCGGCTGAAGGACAAGAACGGTCATCCGCTCGAAGGCAGGATTGTGTCCTTCGCCAAACCCGACGCCGTCCCAGGCAAAACGGACGGTCCGTGTTACGAAGCTAGACTGCGCTTCGACATTACCGGAAAGCCCGACGCCCTAATCCTGGTTCCCGCAGCGCAACTCGGCAAGGAGCTCGGCGTGGTCGTCAACCATCGCGGCGTGCCTCTGGCCGACCTCGGCGCACTCGAGGCGCCCGCCCGCATCCTGCTGGACTGGAATGACCCGTGGCGCTCACGCTTCGAAGATTCCGGCCGCATCAGGCGCCACAGCGCGCCTCGCTCCTTCCTCTACGTTGAGCCCTACGAGGTCCGGCACGAAGTGCTGCTGCGCCTCGCAGATCTGGCACCGTATCTGCGGTTCAAACCCAGGGATCCACAAAATCTCAGCTTAGGCGAGCGTGAATTCCTAAAGCAGGCGGCCGGCGATTTCCTACGGACGCGAAACCCGCTCCGGATCAACGGTGCCGTGGTGGAAGCCCAGCTCGACCGGGTGGAATTCCTGCGCTTCGACCGCCAGGGCATGCGGAAAACCGGAGACTCCGAGCCTCTTTCCCCGGCCTCGGCGCTGGTCGGCGCGATTCTGGTCCATCTCACCGAAACCCCCGCCGAAGCGGTGGAACTGCAATGGGAACTATTCGGCCCCGGCCTCGGGAGACGGCCCGTAACGCTGTATTCCGGTCAAGAGTCCTTCGAATCCGAGGCCACCCCCCGCGACCCGGTCTTCCGCTGGTCGGCGGAAGAAGCCTTGGGGCTGTCGCCCGAGGTTGAACGGCCGGAAACCCGCGCTGAGGCCTTTCCACGGTCGCAGGTGCAGAATCGCCTGGAAGCCTTGTTGCACAACGTCTATCGGGCCTATGCCCTGCGCGGGGAAGAAGCGTGCTATGACCGTCTGGCGCTGAGCCTGGACGGCTCGCTGCTGGAAGAAGTCTATCTCCGCCAGCGGAAGGCGGTCCTGGCCCGCAATCAGGGGCTGGGCGGTGAAGGGCGGATCAGCCGCGTCGAAGTGCTGGAAGACGGACTCGCCACCCGGAAACTCGGGCCTTCCAGCTTCGAAGTCACGGCCCGATGGATCGCCCACGGCACGGTTTCCCACTGGGGTCATTCCCATGACCGCCACACGCTGTACGCCGCCCGCATGGTGCTGAACATCACCGAAGACGGCACATGGAAAATCACTGCGATGGATCTTCTCGAAGACAGCCCCTCGGCAGCCTCCGCCCGTTCATGATCGAAATCGAACACCTGAGCTTCCGCTATCCCGGCAGCGGCGCTGGCTTCGCCTTGCCCGCCTTGCGCATCGAACGCAGCGCCAAGGTCGCCATCATTGGGCCCAGCGGCGCGGGGAAAACCACCCTCCTGAAACTGATCGCCGGCATTCTGACCCCCGATGCAGGGACCGTCCGCGTCGACGGCGTCACCGTCAGCGCGCTGAATGATAGCGCGCGGCGGAATTTCCGGATTTCCCGCATCGGCTTCGTATTCCAGGAACTCGAGCTGCTGGACTACCTCAGCGTGTACGACAACATCGTGCATCCCTACCGGATCAACCGGGTCCTGAAGCTGGACCGGCAGGTGCGGGGCAGAGCCCGGGAGCTGGCGGAACACACCGGTCTGGGAGACAAGCTCACTGCGCTGCCGCGGGAACTGTCCCAGGGCGAGCGGCAAAGGACGGCGGTTTGCCGTGCGCTGCTGAGCGAGCCGGCCCTGGTTCTGGCCGACGAGGCCACCGGCAACCTCGATCCGCCCAGCAAGCTCAGGATCATCGAACTGCTGATCAGGGCCACGGAGCGCAACCGGGCCACCCTGCTGGCCGTCACCCACGACCACGAGCTGCTGCCGCTGTTCGACCGCATCATCGATATCCGCCAGCCCAGAAATCCACCTACAGAATGAGGCACGATTTCTACCTGGCTTGGCGCCATCTGCGCCACCACCGGATACGGACGCTGATCCTGGTGCTGTGCCTGAGCTTGATCGGGGCGCTTCCGTTGGGGCTGCACCGGATGCTGGAGGCAGGCGAATACTGGATGACCCGGCGGGCCGAAGCCACGCCGCTCCTGGTCGGCGCCCGCGGCAGTTCGGTGGACCTCACGCTCGGCGCGCTCTACTTCAGCGAAGCCGGCGTGCCGACCATCCGCATGCAGGAAGCCGACCGCGTCACCGCCACCGGCTGGGCCGACGGCCTGCCCCTCTATGCCCGTCACCGGGTGCAAGGCCAGCCGCTGGTCGGTGTCACGCTTGACTACTTCGACTTTCGTGGGCTCGCACCGGCGCAGGGTGAACTGCCAGCGATTCTGGGCGATTGTGTGCTCGGCGCCGAGGCCGCCGAGCACCTCGGGCTGGGGCCGGGCGACACCCTGGCATCTTCTTCGGAAAACGCCTTCGATCTCGCCGGCACCTACCCTCTCAAACTCCATGTCACCGGCGTGCTGGCCAAGGCGCACTCCCCCGATGACAACGCCGTTTTCGTTGATCTCCATACCGCCTGGGTCATCGAAGGTCTGGGACACGGCCACGTAGACCCTCAGGCAGCCCCCACGCTAACCGAGAGCCCTTTCGGGCCCGTGGCCGCCCGCGGTGCCGACATGGGACTTCTGACCTATACCGAGATCACCCCGGAGAACCTGGCTTCCTTTCATTTCCACGGCGATCCGGCCACCTATCCCATCAGTGCCGTGATCGCACTACCCCACGATACCCGCGCGGCGACTCTACTGCGGGGACGCTACCTGGATGAAAAATCGGAGACTGAGATCGTCCGCCCGCTGGACGTGACCCGCAGTCTGCTGCAGAACGTCTTTCGGGTTGGCGCGCTGTTCGACGGCATCCTGCTCCTGGTCGGTGCCATCGCCTTGTTCCTGGTCGCCCTGGTGTTCTCGCTGTCGCTGCGTTTGCGGCAACGGGAAATCGAGACAATCTACCTGCTCGGTTGCGCCAGGCTCACGGTGGCGCGCCTGCTGTTCGCGGAGATTCTGCTCATTGGGCTGTTCGCAGCCGCGGTCTGTGCCGCCGTACTGGCCGCCGCCGCGCCCTATGCCTCCGATCTTGCACGTCATTTCATCCTGAGTTGAGAAGCGCCATGCCCATACTCCGCGTCCTTTCCGTCGTCTTCACTCTGCTCGCCGCCTCCGCCTCGGGTGCCGGCGCCATCGGCGAATCCAGGCTCAAAATCATGGCCTCGAACTACCCTCTGGCCTACTTTGCCGAACGGCTGGCGGGCCCTTGGGCCACGGTGACACTGCCGGTACCGGTAGACGTCGATCCGGCCTATTGGCAACCGGACGTCAAAGCGGTCGGCACCATGCAGAAAGCCGACCTGATACTGCTCAACGGTGCGGACTACGAAAAATGGCTGGTGCACGTCGCCCTTCCCCGCCTGAAACGGGTGGATACCTCCGCCGGTTTCCGCGACCGCCTCATCCGCATCGAGAACGCGGTGGTGCACAGCCACGGGCCGGCCGGCCAGCATTCCCACGAAGGCATCGCCTTCACCACATGGCTGGATTTCGACCAGGCGGCGCAGCAGGCGGACGCCGTGGCCAAGGCGCTGATTGCCAGACGGCCCGAACTCAAGACGGCCGTCCTCGAAGCGTTGAAAGCGCTGCAAGCGGGCCTGGCCGATCTGGACGGCGAACTCAAACGGATCACCTCCGCCAGACCCGGCCTGCCCTTGCTGGCATCCCACCCGGTTTACCAGTACCTCGCCCGCCGCTACGGCCTGAATCTGAAAACCGTCCACTGGGAGCCAGGCGAAATGCCACCGGCAACCGAATGGACTGGACTGGACAAAACACTGGCCCAACACCCCGCGAAGACCATGCTGTGGGAGGCCCAGCCGTCCCCTGCCGTCTCGGACAAACTGAGCACCAAGGGCGTCACCAGCGTAGTTTTCGACCCCTGCGCCAACCGCCCGGCGTCCGGGGATTTTCTTGCCATCATGAAACAGAATATCGAGAATTTGAAGACGCCCTTCCAGCGCTGATGAACAGCCCATGTTGTATTACGCTATCAAGCTGGCGATATCGGTCTTCGTCCTGGTGGCGATTACCGAAATCGCAAAACGCAGCGCCCTTTTCGCGGCACTGGTCGCATCCCTTCCCCTCACCTCCCTGCTTGCCTTCATCTGGCTGTATTGCGACGGCGCGCCTGCGGTCCAGATCGCGGAGCTCTCCTCCCGCATTTTCTGGTTGGTGCTGCCGTCGCTGCTGCTGTTCCTGCTTCTGCCTCTGTTGTTGAAACACGGCCTGGGGTTTTGGACCAGCCTGACCCTATCCTCGGCGATAACCGCGCTGGCCTATCTCGGCCTGATGATGCTGTTGCGTTTTTCCGGCATCCGGCTCTGATCGATCCTGTTTCCCTAATTATGGTCTCTTATGCCAAAGCCCCTTCGCCGGCCCCATTTATCCATGGCCTTCTTGCCTCGTGGCGAGGGGGGAAGGGACTTCCCGGGCGATGCGATCACAGATTCAGACCACTACGTGATTTGATATACCCACAGTGGGATTTAACGCAGCGACCGGCACCTGAACACATGTAACTGACGAATCGGACGCTGGCACGGCCGCAAGCGCCGGTGATCAATCCCCCTTGCCTTTCCCGACAGCGAAATCCTATCACTATGATTTAGATATCAATTTGTCGTAAGACGTATCGTCAATCCAGAGCCTCGGCCATGCCATCAAACTCATCTCATGATATTCGTGGCACGCTGCACCAGCATAGGCACAGGTCTTGCTCATATTGATATGCTGAATCTCCTAGGGCGCCTATTTCAGGATTCGACTCACCCCAGCAGGTGACATTTTTTGACGCCTACATGACGGATTGACGCCAAATCCTGAAGAACAAGGACGCATTCCGATGCCCGCCGCTCGCGGCGGGTCTTTTTGCGCACCCTCGAAGATTCACTTCAGTCATGTATGTGCCCGGTCATTACCTTGAAACCGGGCGACATTCATATTCCCTATTACGAATAAATACTAGGTAAGGAGTCTCGAATGAATAATCATGGTCTTCGCCGCGCCCTGCTTGCGTCCTTTCTGGGACTGGTAGCCGGCGTCAGTTTCGCCGGCGGGCGCTATGCAGACCCGCCGCCGAATCTAGTCGAAGTTTTGAATGCCAGCAAAGCGGCACTGGAGGCTGCAAAGCAATCCAATAAGGAGTTGTGTATGGAAAACGCCAAAAAGGCGAGAAAATTGGCCATCGATTCCTATAAGGAAAAGAGCACCATGCCCATGCAGATGTCCAGCAGCCGGTTGAAAGCAGTGATCGGTTCGCTTGAAGCAGGTCAGATCGCGGAAACAGTTGCGCCGCTGGAAGAAGTGGTGAAAGAAGTGGGCGCCGAGGTCGAGTACTACAAGAAAGAAGGCAAGCTTTAAAGCACCAACAACCGATGGCGTACGCCGCTTCGTTTCTGAACAAACGATGCAGCGTGCGCCCTTACTTCTCCCAGCCATTCGAGTTAGCCATGACACCCTACGAAAAAATCGCGATCGTCCTTTTAGCAACCGCATTGTTGTCCGGCTGCGGCAAGGAAGGCCCGTTTGGGAATACCCCGGGGCCCAAGAAGCCGGAATGGATGAAGTCGAAGAGCGAGGCTCCAGAAGAAACGGAAGCCAAGCCAGCAAAGAATTAATTTACTTCCAAGTATCGCTCCCGCCTGCATCCGGGAGGCCCATCGGGCACGTAGTACTCTTCGCAACGTAATGCTCCAGAATCCCCCCGACCTGTGGGAGAGAGGGCGGTGAGTAATTGCCTTCGCGCCGCCTTCCGGCCTCGTATGAGGCGCAAGGGCCATCCGGAACGAAATAAATAAAAATAACTCGACCGATACGACAAGGCTCCATGCAAGCAAGAAAAATCATCGCTCCAGACCGTGCTTCGGGATCCATTGGAACCGGGAACGTCCGTTTTTTCCACGGCGCATTGCAAGACGGCCGCAAGATCTGGGCGATCCTCTGTACGCTGGGCGCCACTTACCCTGGCGCCGGTTTCGCCCATCCGCAGCCACAATCTTCCACCGAGGCGCTGCCAGAATCGGAAACACCGGCCGACTCGAACGAAAAAGCCGCCCCCAAGGCAAAACCGAGATCGAAAAAAGACGACGATGAGAACGCCCCCCAGCTCATCGAGGAACCGGCCAGCCTCGACACGGTTGAAGTCGTAGGACGCGAAACCGACCTGATCGGCCTGACGCAGTCGGCCTCCCAAGGTGTGGTGGGCCAGAACCAGTTCAAGTACCGGCCCCTGCTGCGCGTCGGCGAACTGGTGGAGGTCGTGCCCGGCATGCTGGCCACGCAGCACAGCGGCACCGGCAAGGCCAACCAGTATTTCCTGCGCGGCTTCAACCTGGACCACGGCACCGATTTCGCCACCTGGGTCGACGGTGTACCCATGAACCTGCCGACCAACGCCCATGGCCAGGGCTACATGGATCTCAACAGTATCATCCCCGAGCTGGTGGACCGCGTGGAGTACGGCAAGGGACCGTATTACCCGGAGATGGGTGATTTTTCCGCGGCCGGCTATGCCTATATGCACACCAAGCATCGGCTGCCGCAGGGCTTCGTCAACTTCACCGGAGGCGAGTACAACTACTACCGCACGGTCGCGGCCAATTCCAACGAGCTGGGACCGGGCGACCTGCTCTATGCCGCTGCGGTCAACTTCTACGACGGCCCCTGGCAGCGGCCGATGGATCTGAACCAGTTCAACGGCATGCTGCGCTATACCATCGACAAAGAGGACTGGGGCCTGTCTGTAATCGCCAAGGGCTACAATTCGCGATGGTATGCCACCAACCAGATTCCGGAAGCGCTGGTGCTGGAAAACCAGCTGGATCTCTACGGCACCATGAACCGCAGCGACGGCGGAAACACCAATCGTTACAGCCTTTCGACCAACCTCTGGAGCCGGGGCGAGTCGTCCAAGAGTGAAGTCAACCTGTACCTCGCCTATTACGACCTGGACCTGTACTCGGACTTCACCTATTTTCTGGAACATCCGCAACAGGGCGACCAGATCCTGCAGAGCGAACACCGCTGGTATTACGGCGGCACTGCCTCGCAGACCTGGTTCAACAATCTGTTTGGCACCCCCATGGAAAACAGCGTGGGTCTGCAGATCCGCCACGACCAGATCGGCGGACTGGAGTTGGCCAATACCCAGTGGCGCAAGGTCTTCAACATCGTCAGCCGCGATGATGTGTCCGAGACGAGCATCGGCATGTACTTCAAGAACGAAACCTTCTGGATGGAGAAGTTCAAGACGATTGCCGGCCTCCGCAACGACATCTTCGTCTTCAACGTGGACAGCCAGTTGACACCCGTGAACTCTGGCAACCGCAATTCGAGCATGGTCAGCCCCAAGCTCAGCATGGTGTTCGGCCCCTGGGCGGACACCGAGTTCTTCATCAACATGGGCTATGGCTTCCATTCCAACGATGCCCGCGGTACGGTGGAAAGCGTGAATCCCAACAACGGCGACCCGATCCATGCCGTGACCCCGATGGTGCGTTCCAAAGGCGCGGAAATCGGCGCGCGCACCCAGTACATCCCCGGGCTCAACAGCACCTTGGCATTTTGGTTCCTGCACACCGCCTCGGAACTGGTGTTCACCGGCGATGCCGGTACGACCGAACCCACCGGTCCCGGCAACCGCTACGGCGTGGAATGGGCCAATTACTACCAGGCCACGGACTGGCTGATCCTGGATGCCGACCTCGCTTTCACCAAGTCGTACTACACGGATCTGCCCAGTGGCGACAACAGCATTCCCAACTCGGTCGGCAATGTCATCACCAGCGGCGCCACGGTACAGATGCCTTACGGTTTCTGGTCCACTTTGAGGCTGCGCCACTTCAGCAACGTGCCGCTCAACGAAGCAGGAACGGTGTTTCTGGGCAATACCACCCTGGTCAACTTCGGCCTGGGCTGGCAGGAGGAGAACGTCAAACTGCAACTGGACCTGTTCAACATCTTCGATTCCAGGGCCAATGACATCGCTTACTACTACCAGTACCGCCTGCAGAACCAGCCGCCCGCAGGCGTGGAAGGCAAGACCATCCACCCGGTCGAGCCCCGGATGCTGCGCGGGAGCATCACCATCAACTTCTGACGCAGCGTCCCTGCCATTCGTCGGGCTTCAATCTGACGGTAACGATTTGGAGAGACCAGAACCTCGGCACCGCAATAGAATGTCACCCCAGAAAGAGTGCCCCTCCGCCCCCCTCGGGGTGCCGAGGCTTTCCTCGAGAATATCACCCTACGGGTTGGGCAGATGGGCGAGGAACCATTCCAGCAGCCGGATCATTCCCACGACCGCACCGACGGAACCGACCACCCAGAGGGTCTGGCGATGGATGGCCTGGGTCAATCGTACTTCGACCTCCCGGATTTCCAGCCGGGTCTTTTCGATCTCCAGCCGGAGCGTCGCCTCGATTTCCTTGATCTCCTTCTGCAGTCTCGCTTCGACTTCCTTGATCTCCTTCTGCAGTCTCGCTTCGACTTCCCTGATCTCCTTCTGCAGTTTCCCTTCGACTTCCTTGATCTCCTTCTGCAGCCGCAATTCGGTCTCGCGCACCTGGCCGGCGGTCGCCACGTCCTTCAACTGGGGATAGCGGTCCTCCAGATGCTCGAAGGCTTCCGCGATCAGTTTGGCGCGCGTCTTGTCCTCGCCCGCCTCGGTCAGTTGTTCGTACAGTCGTAACGCTACGCTCATGGTCGTCCCGGAAACGCTTTGCGTCGCAGTTTAGCATGGGCCCGCTGACCCGCCGAACGGCCCCAGCGCCCGGACGAGGCTGGCCGGTCCGTTACCAATTAAGAAGAGGTGGAAAAATCGAACGGGCTGAGGCCCCACCGGATGCATAGAGGACTTTCACGTCCGAATGATCACCCGCGGCGCCCCCCAAAAAAAGGCGGGGACACTCGACGAGCCGTCCTGACTGGCGGCCGATCGAATCACGCGGCCGTTTCAGTGGGGGTGATGCCCGCCGTGATCCTCGGTCGCGTGCCCGGCATGGTCGCGCAACTGGGCGTCGAACCAGCGATGGATCGCATCGACCAGGGCGGGATCGTCCGCTGAATATTCGATCTGCGCACCCCGCGCCAGCACGCCGTATTTCACCCTGAGGCTTCCGGGCGCCGCCCGCTTCAGTTCGGCCAGGCCCGGCATATCCTCGCCGTGTATGCGTGCCGGTGCAGAAAAATCACCATGGGCGAACTTGCCTGCGATCTCGGCGAGATGCTGACGAATCAGGCGAATCTGCTCGGCATCCGTCCCTCGTTTCGCCACGACCCGCTGGATGCCGCCTTGCGCCGTCTTGCTGAAGACGTGAGTAGTCTTGTCCAGATCGAAGGGCATGACTTGCGCGCCGCGTTTCGCCACTTCCTCCAGCCGCTGCACGCTCGACTCCTTCGCAGGGGCCGGCATGGCCGTTTTCCCGCCTTCGAGCCGCTGGGTCATATAGAACACCGCATCGGCCACGTCGCGATCGGAAAGCAGCGGCTTGCTTCCTTTCGGCGGCATTTTGAGAAATCCGCCGCGGGCGTGGTTCTCCATGACGGAGAAAGACTCGAAAGAACGGCTTTTCCAACTCTCCGGCCGATCCAGTCTCGGCGCGCCGTCCTTCCCATGGTCGTGACAACCGGCGCAGGCCGAGCGGTAAACCTTCGCACCCTGTTGGGCATCGAGCTTGTCGCCTGTGAGCGAGGCGGACGGTTCCCCTGCGAATACGGCGGATGCAGCCGACGCGGCCAGTACGGCGCAAGTGATCAAGACGATTCGGGTATGCATGCGGATGGCTCCTCGACTGGGGGAAGTCGAATTATTGATGATTCGATGCGCCTTTCCAATGGATAACGCCGTTCATGTCTCATCGGCCCGCACCCAGGTTTCCACCTCGGGCGGACGATAGGCTGCGAAAACTTCGAGCAACTCTTCCGGCTGCCGCGCCACCAGCAGCATGGAACGGTGCAGGCGCCGCATGAAACCCTCACCCGCCGCGTGCTCCAGGAACGCCACCAGCCGGTCGTAGTAGCCGGCAACGTTCAGCAAGGCACAGGGCTTGTGGTGTATACCGAGCTGAGCCCAGGTCCAGGCCTCGAACAGTTCCTCGAAGGTACCGATGCCGCCGGGCAGAGCGACGAACCCATCCGCCAGCTCGGCCATCCGGGCCTTACGCTCGTGCATCGAGGCGGTCACCCGCAGTTCAGTCAATCCAGAATGGGCGATTTCCTTGGCGACCAGCGCATGCGGGATCACGCCGATCACTTCCCCGCCGGCGGCGAGAGCTGCATCGGCGACTGCGCCCATCAACCCCACACTGGCCCCGCCATAAACCAGGCGGATGCCGCGCTCCGCCAACAGCCGGCCGAATCGGCGGGCCTCGTCGAGGTACTCCGGTCGCTCCCCCGCACTCGATCCGCAATAGACACAGACGCTTTTCACTTCCACCGGACATCTCCCCGCGATGTAGCCAAAATCGCATGATATCGCCGAAACAACCAGGAAACGGTTAAGATTCGGCCCTTCCCGATAACCTCAAGGAAACCACATGAAAAGCTACCGCAAGGAACTCTGGTTCAACGTGCCGAACCGTGTCGGCTTCGTGAACATCACCCGGCAGGTCGAAGAATGCCTGCGCGAAAGCGGTGTGCGCGAAGGTCTGGTGCTGGTCAATGCCATGCACATCACCGCCAGCGTGTTCATCAACGACGACGAATCGGGTCTGCACCATGACTACACCCAGTGGCTGGAAAAACTCGCGCCGCACGAACCGATCCGCCAGTACCGCCACAACGACACCGGCGAAGACAACGCCGATGCCCACATGAAGCGGCAGATCATGGGGCGCGAAGTAGTGGTCGCCGTTACCGAAGGCCGGCTCGATTTCGGTCCGTGGGAGCAGATCTTCTACGGCGAATTCGACGGCCGTCGCAAAAAGCGCGCCCTGGTCAAAATCATCGGCGAGTGATCCTCACCGGCGCTTGCCGGGAGCGCGCATCGGCCCCGGATAATACGGGTAGTAGAACGAATAGGGATAGTAGTAATACGGCCACCCCCAGCCATACCAGCCATACCAACCGTAGGAATACGGGTAATAACCGGCCGGCTGGCGCTGGGGCCACAGGTACAGGTAGTCGCAGCCGATCACCAGGTAGTTGTAATCGGCTTCATCGAGCTTCTGGGAACGTTCCCCAAGCACCTTCCCGGCCACCGTCAGTTCCCGGTCCTTTTCGTAAATCGTGGGATCGACGAAATAAGGACACTCCGCCAGAAACCTGCCGCCGGAGCTGTCGCTCTGCTCCGGCCGGTCGCTGCTATCGAGCGCTTTCTGGACGACCTCGATCTCCGAGGTTTTGCCGAGATGACGGGTCTGCACGATGTCACCGCCCAGGATCACCATGCGATCGCGGTACGCGGAGGCGTGCGACTTGAGCTCAGCGAAACTGCTCGGCTGTAAGGCTGCCTGGCGGCGCAGCGATTCGGGAACCGGACTGGAGGCGCACCCAGACGCCAAGCCGACGAACAACGCCAACCCCAGCCCTGCTCCGGCATGGAATACCGGCTGACATTTGGGTTTTTTCATCATTCCCGACCCCCTGGCCTGCCGCACAGGTCCGTGACGGCCTGCCGCCCGCCTATCTGGCGGCCTCAATCTTGACCGTCATGAAATAGATCGCATCCGCGATGTTCTGCTCCGACAACCCGGCCTGTCCCATGGACGGCATGTGGAGAAAACCGTCACGGACATGGTCCTGCATGAGTGAAGGCCAGAGGATACCGCGCGACTCCCATTCGTCGACGTCGTCCAGCATCGGCGCCCCTTCCTCCCCCGTATCGTGGCAGCGCGAGCAGTACATGCTGTAGGTATACATACCCTGGCGATAGTCCGGCTTGTAGTTCGCCAGGGACGGCGCTGCCGGCGGCGGAACGGCATCCTTGGCGCAGCCTGCGAGCAAAATCGGCAGGACGATGGGCGAAAATACGGAGGCGGCAGTCTTCATGGGTATTCCGGATATAAAGGTTCCTTCCAGTCCGAGTCTAGCCCACGCCCCCCGCCCCCACAAGACACCGAAAGAATCGTTCCGGTGGCGGATACGCGATAGAATCCACGGCATGCAAGACCGCTCCCGATCATCCCGCACCATCCTTATCACCGGCTGCTCCTCCGGCATCGGCCTGTGCACCGCTCTGGGCCTCAAGGCACGCGGCTACCGCGTGTTCGCCAGTGCCCGCAAGACCGAAGACGTAGCCCTCCTGCGAGCGAAAGGGCTGGAAACCGTGCAGCTCGACCTGGCATGTTCCGCATCCATCCATGCAGCGTTCGAGGAAGTCCTGCAGTTGGCGGACGGCAAGCTGTACGCTCTGTTCAACAACGGCGCCTTCGGCCAGCCCGGTGCGGTGGAGGACCTCAGCCGGGAAGTATTGCGCGCCCAGTTCGAAACCAATGTTTTCGGCACCCATGAACTGACCCGCCTCGTCATCCCGGTCATGCGCTGCCAGGGCGAGGGACGTATCCTCCAGAACAGCTCAGTACTGGGCTTCGCTGCCATGCCCTGGCGCGGGGCTTACAACGCCAGCAAGTTCGCGCTGGAAGGGCTCACCGACACGCTGCGGATGGAACTGGCTGGCAGCGGCATCCATGTCTGCCTGATCGAGCCCGGACCGATCCTCAGCGAGTTCCGAGCCAACGCATACGATCTGTACAAGCGCAACATCGACGCCGAAGCCAGCGTGCACCGGGAACGCTACCGGGCCATGGAGGCAAGATTGGAAAAAAAGGGGCAAGCGACGCCTTTCACCGCAGGGCCGGAAGCGGTACTCAAGCGCGTGATCCATGCGCTCGAAAGCAGAAGGCCGAAAGCCCGCTATTACGTGACCTTTCCGACCTATCTGTTCGCGGTATTGAAGCGCCTGCTTTCCACGCGCACCCTTGATGCGATCCTCCGACGGATCGACTAGAAAATAAAGAGTCGGCCGATAAGCCGGGTTCTGTCGTGGACAGCCATTCATCTGGGACGTACGTCACCGTACGCCTCGAGCGACCTACCCGGGAGCCGTGCGGGCCGCACGTCTGGGCGAGAACCCAATGCCCCCCTATTTGGTCTTGCTCCGGGTGGGGTTTACCCTGCCGCTTGGCGTTACCGCCAGCGCGGTGCGCTCTTACCGCACCATTTCACCCTTACCCCGGACGCACCGGGGCGGTATATTTTCTGTGGCACTTTCCGTAGGCTCGCGCCCCCCAGGCGTTACCTGGCACCCTACCCTATGGAGCCCGGACTTTCCTCCATCCCCTTAAGGGGACAGCGACTGTCTGGCCGACTCTTTCATATTATAACGCCATGGGTGACTTCCCGCTCGCCGGCAAGGCCGAAGGGGGGCACACCGGGGATTCCATTCCCCGGGATCCGTGGTCTCGGGCAGGACCTGAGCTATTTGCAACTGGTCGTCGTCATCGAACCGAGAGTGACGCCGCCGACTGTGGCCTGCACCAACTGGAAGAACACGTCGGTATTGTCCATGGTGCCACCCATCAGCGATGCGCCACGACCACAGGCCGACAGCGGAATGTCGTTGCCGGTATGAGCCGCGACGGTATCCGGAATCTGTCCGGTGACCAGGAAATTGCCAGCGGTATCACGTACCATCGGGCTCCCCGGATAGGCATTCAGGGGAGCCACGGCGTTACCCGGCTGCTGGCTGTCGCGCAAAGGCTGCGCATTGGTACGCCAGTCCTCGTAACGGTCGGCGTTGGCGGCATAGCCGATCAGCATTTTCTTGTCCGGATCGGTGTCACTGGGATAGCCGTCGGTTCCGGAAATGGGATAGTGCGGAAAACCCGCTGCCTCGTAAGTACCGACCACGCCGTTGCGGACCTGGGCAGCTCCCTCACCCTTCGCGATCCGGGCTTGCAGTTCGTCGTCGGTCACGCGTGAGCCGCCGATGACCGCGACGCCAGCGCACTCATGGTCGGCGGTGACCAGAACCAGGGTGCCAGGATGGTTCCGGGCGTATTGCTTAGCCACGGCCACCGACTTGTCGAACTCGATCGTGTCGAGGATGAAGCGCTCGGTGTCCATGTTATGAGCCTGCTTGTCGATGGACGCACCTTCCACCATCAGCACGAAACCCCTCGGGCTGTTGGCGTCGAGCACTTGCAGCGCCTTTTCGGTCATTTCTTCCAGCATCGGCTGGTCGGGGAAGCCGTAATCGTCCACGACGGTGGAAGTACCCCGGCGTTTGCCGAGCTTGTCCAGAGCCACGTTCATGTTGGACAGCGAGAACAGCCCCAGCAGCGGCTGATTCGCGCCCGCGGCACTGAGGCTCGCGCTGTCGTAGACATAGTTCCAACCGGCGGCCTGGAAATCGGCAATCAGATCGCGGCCTGGATCCAGGGCCCCAGGCGCTGCGCCCCAGCCGGCGACGATATCGGCGGGCAGCACGTAATCGCTGCCGTTGCTGCGGGTGGAACCGTTGAAGCTCGCCACACTGCCTGCGTCACCACAACCGGGCGCCCCGCCGTTGCAGGTGGTCGGATTGGGCAGGAACCATTTGCGACCTCCCCCCATCAGCACGGTCAGGCCGGTGTTCGCCCGGTCGTCGAAGAACTGGTCGACGATGCCGGTTCCAGCCCCTCGGTTCTGGGTATGGACCGCCATGGATGCCGGCGTGGCATCGAATACGTCCGCCGTGGTGACGATGCCCAGTTTCTTGCCTTGGCTGCGAGCCAGGAACTCGGACAGGTATTCCACCCGTGGGTTGTCGAAATTCGCCGTGGTATCGTCCGGGAAGACACCTTCCTGATTGTTGTTGGCCTTGTTGCCGGTCACGTAGTTCTGCATGCCGGGGGCCGAGTCGGTCACGATGGAATTGAGGGATGGCGTCATGATGCTGGCGGTGACCGGAAAGGTGTCCATCGCCAACTTGCCTTTGACCTTACCTTGCGCCACACCGTATTGCATGATACGGGCCGCGGTGCGATGGCCCGAACCCATGCCGTCGCCAAGCATGATGATGACGTTCTTGACCTTCATGCCACCCCACGTGAGGGGGACGATTTCGAAGTTCCCGGTGGCGGTCACCGTCTGGTTATCGCTCTGAGTGGCGGTCACCGTCAGCGTGCGGATACCGGCCCTGGAATTCGAATAGCCACGCACCGACGCGGCCACGGCATTCGGGCTCACATCGGTGATGGCGGTCGCTGGAACCATGCTGGTCTTGCCTCCCGTCGTAGGCGTCACGGTGGCCACGATGTTGCCATCGACCTTGAACACGACCGAAGTGATAGTCTGGCCGGCATCGGGACGGACGGTGGCCTGCAAGTCGAACTTCTGCCCGACGACGAAGCGGGAAACGATCGGATTGGCACTACCCGTCCTGAACAATTCACTGGGCGGCGTGAGACGCGATATGGCGGGAGCCGCTTCGACGCCCGCGGAAATCGCCGAGGCTGCCGCAAGAGCGGTCAGCGACATACGGTTCAAGAACTTATCATCTCTCATCGGGAAACTCCGGTAGTCAGGAAAAGTTTTTTTCAACGTCACGACTGCACACACGCCGGGGGCCGAGTCCATTCCAACCCCACCGAATTCAAGCCCGGCACGCTCCCTTCAGTGATGACGGCCATGTTCCACGGCCCCCGGTTCCACAAATACCGGCGCAGTGCCATCGGGCGCCTCGATTGGATCGATACTGTCTAGATTCAGGCGCGCATAGGAAACGCGCCCGTTCGGCTCCTCGCGGACACCCAATTCCAGAGTCCCGGTCAGCGTCCAAGAGCCGGGACGATACGTCAGTATTTTTTTCGCGTTTTCACCGGAGACATGCGCGAACAATGTGGCCGGGGGCAGATAATCGGCCGGACCGTCCGCCAACTCGGCCAGGGTGACGGGGACGGGCGTCAGCATGAAAAGTCCCGGAAAAGGTTCTTCCTCCTGGACGAGATAGCCGTGAACGCGAACCCGCTTGCCCGCAAGGCTGCGGAGCTTGTCCGTAGGCTCGAGTCCCCGTGGTCCTACAGGCAGCTTGAAAAATTCCGACAGCCGCAGCTCGGCCGCCGGCTTGGTCTGCCGAAGGGACGCCGCAGGGCGCGACGCCTCGCCCGCAGGCTGGCTCGCACATCCAGCCAGCCAGGCCAGAAACGACAGGACGCCATATCGCGCCACCCTGGGCCAGTTTTCGAAATGCTTCATGCTCCACCGGATTGGGAAATTCAGACACGGATGCCGACACGCGCATTGACCGGGCATCTCTCCAGCGTTGAAAGCCTAAGGACTGAAAGTTATGCTCACATGACATTCCCATGATGATTCAGTATCGGTTTTCCGAACGATGGCGACGTTCGCGACCTGCGCTTGCCGAAGGGGTCCGGCCGGCGAAATGCCCGCCCGATGAAACGCATCCTGCTTAATCGGCTTCGGTCGCCGCAGCCTGCCTTCCTGCCGGTCTATTCGCGGTCCTGATGGGACGGACCCAGTTGTCGTGGCGAGCGGGGCTCGGGGCATGCCAATTGCCAACGGCAGTGCCCCCCTCTGTCAGGATAGTTGTCGCATGAGGTAGATTGATCTCTTAAAGGGTTGAGGGGACGGAAGAGAGCGAGAGATGAGGTATTCGCCGGAGCGGAAAGAAATGGTTTTGAATAAGAAGATGTTGCCGCCGCATAACCGAGCGTTATCGGAGTTGGCCCGAGAGGAAGGGATTTCGGAAGCGACGCAGTACCACTGGCGGAAGGAAGCCCGTGCCCAGGGGCGTTTGTTGCCGGCTGGAGATCAGACGCCGGAGGGCTGGACGTCGCGAGACAAGTTCGCGGCGGTGCTGGCGATGGCGGCGCTCAGTGAAGCGGAAGTGGGGGAGTATTGCCGTAGGCGAGGCTTGCATCCCGAGCAGATTCGAGCCTGGCGGGCAGCCTGTGAGCAGGCCAATGACTTGTTCGCACCTGCACGTATCGGCCGGAGTATCCGCACGCAGGCTTCGAGAGCCTCACGGCGGCCCGTGACTGGGCCCTGGCGTTGGTGCGCTGGTACAACCACGAACACCGCCACAGCGGCATTCGTTACGTGACTCCGGCGAAGCGCCACCCCGGCGATGACAGAACGATCCTGGCCGCCCGACATCGGATCTATCAGGCTGCCAAAGACCGCCACCCGGCGCGTTGGACGGGTGCTACCCACAACTCGTATAACGCCTCCAGGCCCTGGTCCGCTTCGGCGAGCGGGGCGCCGTAGTACACCAGCACGTTCATCGAGCGCCATGGCGCGCCCGGGTCGAGCGACGACGGCAGCAGCCGGATGATGGGGTAATCGTCCGGGGATAGGCCGGTTTCGATGCCGATCCTGCAGGTTTTGACGTCCGGCAGCTGCACCAAGGTGTCGCGGATGGAGACCAGCGTATTCCACACAGCTTCAGGCCCGCTCTATGGGGATGGACATGAACGTCACCCGCGTCCCGTCCTGGCGCTTGGCATTGTGCAGCACGAATTCGAACTCCTTCCGGTACTGGCCCAACTTGATCTCGAAAGCGTCGTCCCGCTGCCCGCCCTGCTCCAGGCAGGCCAGGATGTAGACCCGCAGCACCGTCAGCTTGTCGCGCAAGAAGGTCGAATGTTCCCCCTGCCAGCCGGCCAGAAAAATCATCGTGACCCCCTCACTCATCCCCCGTCTGCCACGGGGACGACGCCCCCCAAGGCCGCCCGGGCGACAAGTGCCCCAACTACCAAAGTTAAGACGGCTGGAAACAGCCGAGGCTTGACCATGCGCAGACACGGTTTCCCCTCGCGGTCAGCCACAAGGACAATCCTTTGGAGGACGAGCCGGCACTGATGCTCAACACGCGCGAGACCAAAGGCTATTATGTCAACGTGGGGTAGCGCTGGGATTTCTGATTCCGCCGCGCCCATTCACCCGGACAACTGCCATCGATGAACAGCAGGACAATGAAGACCGCATTCGCAGAGAATTCCACTACCTTGGGCCAAGTCAGGAAGGATACCGGTTTTTTCGGCCGGCTCCTCGCCGACAAGAGGATTCTCACCTTGTTCACAGCCATCGTCCTGTTCGGCTTTTTCACGAAAATCTCCCGCCTCGACTATCCGCGGGACTTTTATTTCGACGAGGTCTATCACGGCTTCACCGCTACCATCGTCCTGCATGGCGACCGGGATGCCTACGACCCCTGGGCAAAGCCGCCGCCGGGCAAGGCGTATGAATGGACGCACCCGCCCTTGTCCAAATTGATCATGGCCGGAATGATGGCGGTTTTCGGAGAGAACGCTTTCGGCTGGCGTATCGGCTCCGTCCTTTTCGGCACCCTCGCCACCATCGCCGCCGCCGCGCTGGCTTTCGAGCTGTTCGGCTCACTTCCCATAGCGGTCCTGACCGCCGCACTGATGAGCCTCGACGGCCTGCTCCTCAGCCAGTCCCGCATCGCCATGAACGACATCTACTTCATCTTTTTCATGCTGACGGCCTTGCTTGGCTACGTCCGCTGGAAAGGCAACGAGATCTCGGTCCGCTGGCTGTATTTCGCTGGAGCGG
Source organism: Methylococcus capsulatus (assembly GCF_036864975.1). Taxonomy (NCBI): domain Bacteria; kingdom Pseudomonadati; phylum Pseudomonadota; class Gammaproteobacteria; order Methylococcales; family Methylococcaceae; genus Methylococcus; species Methylococcus capsulatus. The sequence goes on from NZ_CP104311.1 coordinate 60,545, forward strand.
CACTGGGTCTTGCGCTCGCGACCAAATGGACCACGCTCTACGTGTTTCTTGTCCTGGCTGTGGATCTGAGTGTCGCGGCGATCCGTAACCGGTGCCTGCCGCCTTTGACGGCGTGCCTCAACCTATCCATCGCGCTGGGTCTTTTGCCGGTCGCGATTTATCTGGCGTCCTATCTGCAGTATTTCGCTTTGGGCTACGGCTGGCCGGAATTCATCGAACTGTTCCGCCAGATGTGGTTCTACCATACCGGACTGAAAGCCACCCATGCCGCTCATTCGCAGCCCTGGCAGTGGGTTCTCAATCTGCGTCCGGTATGGATGTATGTTGATTATTCTGTGCCTGGAAAAATAGCCAATATTTACAACCTGGGAAACTCGGTGATTTTTTATGGCGGGCTTTATGCCGTTGCCGCATCGATCTTCAAGATGGAATGGCGGCGGAACTGGCCCGTCGCATTTATTATGCTGCTCTATTTCATGCTCTGGCTGCCATGGACCATTTCACCCAGGATCATGTTTTTCTACCACTATGCGCCGGCGGTCCCGATACTGTGCATCATTCTCGCCCGCTGGCTCTGCAGCAATCTAGCCTCCCCGGAAAAAACCGACAGAATGACGGCTAAAGCCGTCCTGGCTGGGGCATTTCTGTGGTTTGTCGTCTTCTATCCAGACAATACTGCCATACATGTTCCGCTGGGTTTTGCCGACAGCATATATTTTTTGATCCCGGGTTGGAAAAACTAAACGGACAGGGTCAGACGTCCGGTTCCTGGTTATCCCGCGCGATGACATCCTGGATGAAATAGCGAGGCCGGCGTTTGGTTTCCAGGTAGATCTTGCCAAGGTATTCGCCAATGACCCCCAGGCTCAGCAATTGAATGCCGCCGAGCAGACTCATCGGCAGCAGGATCGACGACCACCCGGGAACGGCTTCGCCGGCCACGAACCGTACCCACAGCACCCAGCAAACCACCAGGAAACTGACGGCGGAAATGACAAAGCCGAGAAAGGTGATGACGCGCAGCGGGATTACCGAAAACGAAGTGACACCCTGAAGAGCAAGTCACTTGGTCCGGGGCATCGAGGATGCGATCCACGGATTACCGAAAACGAAGTGACACCCTGAAGAGCAAGACCCAGCATTTTCCGCAAAGGATATTTGGATTCCCCGGCGATACGCTCCGCCCGGTCATAATAGACGGTCGCCGTGTTGAACCCGAGCTTCGGTATGATCCCGCGCAGAAACAGGTTGACCTCGCCAAACTCCCGGAGGGCATCGATGGCGCGCCGGCTCATCAAGCGATAATCGGCGTGATTGAACACCACCTCTACCCCCATCAGTGTCAGCAGACGATAATATCCTTCGGCACTCCAACGCTTGAACAACGAATCCGTCTTTCGGCTCTTGCGGACCCCGTAGACGATGTCTGCGCCGGCGGCGTGGGCATCGAGCATGGCCTCGACTGCGGCCAGGTCATCCTGCAGATCGGCATCGATGCTTATGAGGCAATCCCCTCTCGCATGCATCAGTCCGGCGAGCAATGCGCTTTGATGCCCCTGGTTTCTGGACAGCTTCATGCCCCGCACGAAACCATAGGTCTCTGCCAGGTTACGAATGGTCTGCCAGGTAGCATCCGTGCTGCCGTCATCAACGAAATAGACCCGCGAATCCGGCCCGATTTTGCCTTTGTCTTGAAGGTCCTTCAGCAGGAAGTCCAGCCTTCTGGCGGTTTCCGGCAGCGCTTCTTCTTCATTGAAGCAGGGCACGACGAAAGCGAGTGTGCACATAGCGAATCCTTGGTTTCCGTATCAGGCGGATTTTCGAACCGGCGACGCATACGTCCACTTGAGGCTGCCGACGAAATTCCAGAACAAGACGGCAACGGTCGCCGCGAGCTGGGACCAGAGGTAAGGGAAAGGCGTATAAGTGATTCCGAACTGAACGATGGCTCCGTTCAGCACCAGCCCCATGCCGGCCGTGATGAAAAACCGGAATACTGCGACGCGGTGGCTGTTCTCGGCCCTGAACGTCAATTTGTAATTCAGCCAGTAGTTGACGACGGCACTCGCGGTGAAACCCAGCGAAGAAGCGAGGGTCACCTGCCACTGCCAGAGGCCGACCAGCGCGACGAGCATCGCATACTGCAGAGCCGTGGCCAGACCGCCCACGCACACGAAACGGAAGAATTTTTTCAGGAGACTTGCTTTGGGCATACCGGTCAAGGTCGCACAGATACCCTACTTCGGGAGGTTCACAAGGACGGCTCGCGGCACGAGTCGACACCGGGCGCATCGATCGGAGCAGTCTGAACGGTCACATTGGTCCACCGCGGACCGGAAGCATCGCTCTGCCGGCCTGCGGGACGCAGAATGACCGTCGGAAACCCCGGTCAAAGGTCTTGCCCGCATCCTCGGCCTTGGGCACCCCCGTGAGTGAGCGTCCTGCTTGCGGCTCTCGGCATCGAAAGCCTCCGTCGGTTTGGCTGTCGAGTTCCAGACGACCACGCGTTATGCCATCTTCCCCTTCAGTTCCGATCCCGGCCGGCGCTTCCGCGTTCCGGCTGAACGGACGCAGAGCAAGCTTCACGCCATCAGTGCGCTCTCCCGAATCCGCTGGATCTCGTCGCGCAGCCTGGCAGCCTCCTCAAACTCCAGGTTGCGGGCATGCGCGTACATCTTTTCTTCGAGCTGCTTGATGAGTCTGGCCGCATCCACCGGCCGGGTTGCCTTGTACCCAGAACTGGGTTCTGCGGCGCGGGCCGCCTGCTTTCGCGACCCCGCGACGCCCCCCGGAATGGGCACCTCCAGGATGTCCGTCACGGACTTGGTGATGCCCCTGGGAGTAAGTCCATGCGTTTCGTTGTAGGCGACCTGTTTGGCACGGCGGCGCTCGGTTTCACCGATGGCCTGCTGCATCGACTGCGTCACCTTGTCGGCATACAGGATCGCCTTGCCGTGCAGGTTGCGGGCGGCCCGGCCGATGGTCTGGATCAGCGACACCACCGAGCGCAGGAACCCTTCCTTGTCGGCGTCGAGGATGGCCACGAGCGATACTTCCGGAATGTCGAGACCTTCGCGCAGCAGATTGATGCCTACCAGGACGTCGAACCTGCCGAGCCGGAGGTCGCGGATGATTTCCACCCGCTCCACGGTGTCCACGTCGGAGTGCAGATAGCGCACGGCTACGTCGTGTTCCATCAGGTACTCAGTGAGGTCCTCGGCCATGCGCTTGGTCAGGGTGGTCACCAGCACGCGTTCGCCCCTCTGCACCCGGAGGCGGATCTCCGACAACAGATCGTCGACCTGGGTCGAGGCGGGGCGGACCTCAACTTCCGGATCGACCAAGCCGGTGGGACGCACGACCTGTTCCACCACCGCCCCGGAGTGAGCCCGCTCATAGGGGCCCGGCGTCGCCGAGACATAGATGCGCTGCGGCGCCCTCGCCTCGAATTCCTCGAATTTGAGCGGCCGGTTGTCGAGAGCCGACGGTAGCCTGAAGCCATACTCCACCAGCGTTTCCTTGCGGGAGCGATCGCCGCGGTACATCGCGCCGATCTGCGGCACGGTGACATGGCTCTCGTCGATCACGATCAGCGCATCGTCCGGCAAGTAATCGAACAGAGTCGGCGGCGGTTCGCCCGGCGCCCGGCCCGACAGGAAACGCGAGTAGTTCTCGATGCCTGAGCAATAGCCGACCTCCAGGATGATTTCGATGTCGAACAGGGTCCGCTGTTCGAGACGTTGGGCTTCCACCAGCTTGTGCTGGCTGCGGAGATGCTCCAACCGGTCCTTGAGTTCGATCTTGATCTCTTCCACCGCCTGCAGCAGCTTTTCCCGCGGGGTGACGTAATGGGTCTTGGGGTAGACGGTATAGCGGGCAATGCGGGAAATGACCTCGCCGGTCAAGGGATCGAACAGCGACAGCCGCTCGATCTCGTCGTCGAACAGCTCGACCCGCAGCGCCTCCTTCTCCGACTCGGCCGGGTAGATGTCGATCACGTCGCCCCGCACCCGGTAGGTGCCGCGCCGCAGCTCGGCTTCGTTGCGGGTGTACTGGAGCTCGGCCAGACGCCGGACCAGACTGCGCTGGTCGATCATGTCGCCGCGCACCAGGTGCAGCACCATTTCGAAATACGAAGCCGGCTCGCCCAGGCCGTAGATGGAGGACACGGTGGCGACGATGATGGTGTCATGCCGCTCGATCAGCGCCTTGGTCGCCGACAGCCGCATCTGCTCGATGTGCTCGTTCAGCGAGGAGTCCTTTTCGATGTAGGTGTCGGAAGCAGGCACATAGGCTTCCGGCTGGTAGTAATCGTAATATGAAACGAAGTATTCCACCGCGTTCTCAGGGAAAAATTCCTTCATCTCGCCGTAGAGCTGAGCCGCCAGCGTCTTGTTGGGTGCCAGGATCAGGGTCGGACGCTGCACCTGGGCGATCACGTTGCCGATGGTGAAGGTCTTGCCCGAGCCGGTCACACCGAGCAGCGTCTGGTGCAGCTCGCCGTCGTTCAGGCCCTCGACGAGGCGACGTATGGCCTCCGGCTGATCGCCGGCCGGCGCATAGCCGCTCCTCAGTAAGAACGGCTTGGATTTCTGGCCGCGCGGCAGCTTCAAGTTTTGCTCGACCGGTTGGGCCAGGCAATGGCCGCTTCCAGGCAACATGGCGTATTCAACCCTCCGGGAAAAAAGTCACTGACAGGGGAATTTCAAGGATATCCGAAGCCAGTGGAATGGGGCGAAGCGGAAGACCCTCTGGATAATGACAAATTTTCCGCCCCCGGAGTTCAAGGAAAGCCGGCTAACCGGTAACATAACACCTCGATTCTTCCAGCCAATCCGCGAAACTGATGAGCATACAACTTTCCGACCGCGTCCAGTCCATCAAACCGTCCCCGACTCTCGCCGTCACCGCCCGCGCCGCGGCGATGCGCGCCGCTGGCAAGGACATCGTGGGACTGGGCGCCGGCGAACCGGACTTCGACACGCCGAACCATATCAAACAGGCGGCCATCCAGGCCATCGAAAAGGGCTTCACCAAATATACGGCGGTCGATGGAACGCCCGGTCTCAAACAGGCGATCCAGGCGAAATTCAAACGCGAAAACGGGTTGGACTACACGCTCAAGCAGATCCTGGTGTCCTGCGGCGGCAAGCAGAGTTTCTACAATCTGGCCCAGGCCCTGCTCAACCCCGGCGACGAGGTCGTCATCCCGGCGCCTTACTGGGTGTCCTATCCGGACATGGTGCTGCTCGCCGGCGCCGTCCCTGTGATCGTCGAAGCCGGGCAACAGCAGTCCTTCAAGATCTCCCCCGCGCAACTGGAAGCCGCGCTGACGGCCAGAACCCGGCTGTTCGTGATCAACAGTCCATCCAACCCCACCGGCATGGCCTACACCGCGGACGAACTGGCCGGCCTCGGCGAGGTGCTGCGGCGGTTTTCCAAGGTCGTCATCGCCACCGACGATATGTACGAGCACATCCTCTGGGAAGGCAAATTCAGCAACATCCTGAACGTCTGCCCGGACCTGTACGACCGGACCGTGGTGCTGAACGGTGTGTCCAAAGCCTACTCCATGACCGGCTGGCGCATCGGCTATGCAGCGGGTCCCGAGCGTCTGATCGAAGCCATGACCAATATTCAGTCGCAGAGCACCTCCAATCCCACCTCGATCTCGCAGGTCGCAGCGGAAACCGCGCTCAACGGCGAGCAGAGCTTCATCGCCAGCATGGTGAAGGCTTTCAAGGAAAGGCACGACTTCGTGGTCGACAGACTGAACGCCATTCCCGGCGTCGACTGTCTGAAAACCCACGGCACGTTCTATGTCCTGCCGAACGTGCAGGCGGCAGCGACCAAACTGAACCTGCCTGATGATCTGGCGCTATCCGAATACCTGATCGAACAGGGCGGCGTGGCGGTGGTACCGGGTTCGGCCTTCGGCGCACCGGGCCACATCCGTCTCTCCATCGCCACCAGCATGGCCAATCTGGAAAAGGCCATGGAACGCCTGGCGGCCACCCTGTCCCGCTGAACGAGAGACATTGCCAGGGAGGACTTCCCCGGCAATGCCCGCTGCGGCGCTTAGAGCTGCAGGCTCCGCAGATAAGCCTCGAAGCCGGCCCGCAGTTCGGGATGCTGCAAGCCCTGCTCCACCGTGGCGATGAGATAGCCCAGCTTCGAGCCGCAGTCGTAGCGCCTGCCGTTGAATTCGTAGCCCAGCACCGTCTGCTCGTTGAGCAGCATGGCGATGGCATCGGTGAGCTGGATTTCGCCGCCGGCGCCGCGCGAGACATTGGCCAGCTTGTCGAAGATCGCCGGCGTGAGGATGTAACGTCCCACCACGGCCTGGTTCGACGGTGCGTTCTCGGGCCGCGGCTTTTCCACGATCGCTTCGACCTTGTCCAGCCCGGCTTCGATCGGGCTGGTCTTCACGATGCCGTAGCTATGGGTTTCACTGGGATCGATCCGCTCGATGCCCAGCACCGAGCACTGCCATTTGTCGAACACCCTGACCATCTGTGACAAGCAGCCGCCGTGGTTGCTGCCGTCGATCAGATCATCGGCGAGCAGCACCGCAAACGGCTGATTGCCGATGACCGCCTTGGCGCAGTTGACGGCGTGACCCAAGCCCAAGGCTTCGGCCTGGCGGATATAGATGCAGGTGACGTGCGGCGGAATGATGCTCCGGACGATGTTCAGGATGTCGTCCTTGCCTCGCGCCGCCAGTTCGGTCTCGAGCTCATAGGCCTTGTCGAAATGGTCCATGATCGCATTCTTGCTGCGGCCGGTGATGAAGACCATCTCGTCGATGCCTGCCGCCACGGCTTCTTCCACCGCGTATTGGATCAACGGCTTGTCCACCACCGGCAGCATTTCCTTCGGGCTGGCCTTGGTGGCGGGCAGGAAGCGGGTCCCCAACCCCGCGACCGGGAAAACGGCTTTTCTGATGACTTTTGCCATGTTGTCCTACCTTGTCGTTTTCAGGTTGATCTTTCCATTCTTCTCAAGATATTCGAGAATTCGCCGGGCACAATCGTCCAGGCTATCCTGCCCTGTCCGCACCGTAATCTCAGGATCGAGCGGCTTTTCGTAAGGTGACGAAATCCCGGTGAACTCCGGTATCTCACCAGCCCTCGCCTTGCGGTACAGCCCCTTCACGTCGCGCTGCTCGCAGACTTCGAGCGGGGCGTCGCAGAAGATTTCGACGAAGTCACCGGGCTCCACCAGCGTCCGGACCAGGTCGCGGTCACGGCGGAAGGGCGAGATGAAGGCGGTCAGAGCGATCACGCCGGCATCTACGAACAGCTTGCTCATTTCACCGATGCGGCGGATGTTCTCGCGCCTGTCCTCGGCGCTGAACCCCAGATCCGAGCACAACCCGTGGCGAACATTGTCACCGTCGAAGACGTAAGTTCTGCAGCCTTGCTCGAACAGAAGCTGCTCGACCCGGTGCGCGAGGGTCGATTTACCGGCGCCGGAGAGCCCGGTGAACCAGAGTATGAAGCTCTTGTGGCCGTTCTGCCGTTCGCGCTGACCGCGGACTACGGTGGATTGATGCCAAACGATATGGGTGTTCATCGAATACGTCCTTCTCCCGAATCCAGAGTGCTCTCCTCGCCGGCTCGGCAGCGCTGCGGCCGCATCATACCGGCTTCACGACTTCCCCAAAAGCTGGCTCCGGCGGGTGCGCGACCCCTCTTCCCGGCCCCGCGCTTGGCGACCGCAGCGGTGTTTCGGCGGTGTTTCCGACGGCAGTCCCACCGAACGCAGCAGACCGTCCAGAGCCTCCCCTTCCAGCTCCACCGAGGCGCCGGCGCGCAACCGCGGCGGCAGGACGATGTCACCGTAGCGTACCCGGATGAGGCGGCTCACCACCAGGTTTTGCGACTCCCACAGGCGCCGAACCAGCCGGTTGCGCCCCTCCCGGACCACCACATGGAACCAGCGGTTGGCGCCTTCGCCCCCTCCCTCGGTGACCGATTCGAAACGCGCCGGACCGTCTTCGAGCTGAACCCCGTTGATCAACCTTTCGATGACAGCCCCGCTGACCGTCCCCAGGATGCGGACGGCATACTCGCGCTCGACCGCGCGGGAAGGGTGCATCAGACGATGGGCCAGCTCACCATTGTTGGTCACGAGGATCAGCCCCTGGGTATTCACGTCGAGACGGCCGACCGCGACCCAGCGACCCAGTTCCAGCCGCGGCAATTGCGAGAAGATCACCGGACGGCCTTCCGGATCGCGCCGGCTGACCAGTTCACCCACCGGCTTGTGGTACAGCAGCACCCGGGTGAGAGCCTGCAGGCGCTTTTCGAGGTTGATCAGACGGCCGTTCAGCATGACCTGGTCACCCTTGCGGTAGCGGTCACCGAGATGGGCCGGTCGGCGGTTGAGGAAGACCTTGCCGTCACGGATCCAGCCTTCGATCTCCCGCCGGGAGCCGAAACCGGCATGCGCCAGTGCCTTCTGGATACGCTCGCCTTCGCCGGCCCCGGCCGGCTCAGGCTGCGGCACCGGGCGGTTCCTCGGGCGGATGGGTTGGGTCGGTTTGCGCGGCGGCAAAGACATCGGCTGACTCCGGTGATGCGGCGAATTCCGGCAGCGCCGGCAAATCCGCCAGGGATTCGAGATTGAAATAATCGAGGAACTGGGGCGTGGTGGCAAACAGCGCCGGGCGGCCAGGAACGTCGCGATGACCGACCACGGTCACCCATTCCCGCTCGGTGAGCGTCCGGATGATACCGGAACCGACCGCGACGCCACGAATCTCTTCGATCTGACCACGTGTCACCGGCTGCCGGTAGGCGATGATCGCCAGCGTCTCCAGCAGGGCGCGGGAGTAGCGGCCCGGCCGTTCCTCGAACAGCCTGGAGATCCATGGCGCGTAGGCGACGCGTACCTGAAACCGATAGCCGCTCGCCACCTTGCGAAGCTCCAGCGGCCGCTCCGAGTATTCTTCCGCCAGGGACTCCAGCGCCTGCCTGATTTCTTCGGCGTCAGGACGCTCGTCATCGCCGAACAAGGCTTCCAGCTCGGCGACGGAAAGCGGCCTGTGCGCCGCGAACAGCGCCGCCTCGATGATCGCCTTGAGATCCACGTCAGTCACCTCCAGCGACGGCCAGAGCCCGCACCCGCACCGCGCCGAGGGGCTCGTCCTGGATGATTTCGATCAACCGTTCCTTGCTCAGCTCCAGCACGGCCAGCAGCGACACCACCGCGCCGGGACGCCCCTCGTGCGAGGGGAACAAGGTTTCGAAAGCCAGCGTCGCATTGCCCGCCAGACGCTCGAGGATCATGCTCATGCGTTCGCGCACCGACAGTGCTTCCCGGCGAATGTGATGATGGCGGGTGTGGTTCAGGCGCTTGAGGACGTCCTGGAATGCCGACAGGAGATCGTTCATGGCGATGCTCGGATAGACCTTCGGCACCGGAATGTCGTCGCTCCCCGCCCCGGCTTCGAACAGGTCGCGCTCCAGCCGAGGAAGCCGGTCCAGCCGTTCCGCCGCGGCCTTAAAACGCTCATATTCCTGCAGGCGCCGCACGAGTTCGGCGCGCGGATCCTCTTCCTCGGCTTCCGTCTCCTTCGGCCGGGGCAGCAGCACCCTGGACTTGATCTCGGCCAGGATCGCAGCCATCAACAGGTACTCCGCCGCCAGTTCTATTCGCAGGCTGTCCATCATCTCGATGTAACCGATGTACTGGCGGGAGATCTCGGCGATCGGGATGTCGAGGATGTCTAAATTCTGCTTGCGGATCAGATACAGCAGCAGATCGAGTGGACCTTCGAAGGTTTCGAGAAAGATTTCCAGCGCATCCGGCGGAATGTACAGATCCTCCGGCAGCTGGCTAACCGGCGCACCCTTGACCAGTGCGACCGGCTCCAAAGCTTCCGCAGCGGGCGCCGTCCCGGTCATGCGCCTCCGGCCAGACCGACAACGGTGTAGATCAGATGCTGGACCAGCAGCAGCGGCCCCACCATGATTCGCCCGAGTATGTCCGTATAGATCAGGATCAGCAGGATCCAGAAGCCGTAGGGCTCGATCCGGCCATATTGGATCGCCGCCCGCAGCGGCAAGAGGGTGGAGACGACCCGGCTGCCGTCCAGCGGCGGAATAGGCAACAGATTCAGCACCATCAGCACACTGTTGATGGTAACCCCGGCCTTCCCCATCAAGCCGAGGGGCAGCGCCACATAATCCAGACTTTCTGGCAGCTCGGTGGCCAGCCGCAACAGGATCGCCCACCCCAGGGCCATCACCAGGTTGGCGCCGGGTCCGGCGACCGCCACCAACGCCATATCACGGCGCGGATGGCGCAGCCGCCCCCAGTCCACCGGCACCGGCTTGGCCCAACCGAAGATGAAGCCGCCGAAGGCCAGCAACAAACCTGGTACCAGGAGGGTGCCGACCGGATCGATGTGTCGCAGTGGGTTCAGCGAAAGCCGGCCAAGACTCTTGGCGGTGTTGTCGCCCAGCCTGCTGGCGGCCCAGCCATGCGCCACCTCATGGAGGGTGATCGCGAACAACACCGGCAACAGCCAGACACTGAAACGCTGAACCAAAGTAAGATCATCCATCGTGTGATCAGACCCGAAAGTGAAGAAGGGATGAGAAGTCTAGGTGCGCAGGAAGCCGATGCTGCCCCGGCCCTGGCGAACGATGACCGGGAGCTCGCCGGTCAGATCGACGATCGTGGTCTCCGCGAAGGGTACGACTCCCGCAGCGAGGATCAGTTCTACCCGCGATCCCACCCGCTCGCGGATGTCCTCGGGATCGGCGAGTCCTTCGGTCTCCCCGGGCAGGATCAGGGTCGAACTGAACAAGGGCTCGCCCAGTTCGGCCACCAGCAGTTGCGAAACCGCATTGTCGGGCAAGCGAATCCCAATGGTCTTGCGCTTGGGATGCTGGAGGCGACGCGGCACCTCGCGCGTGGCCTGCAGCAGAAAAGTGTAGGGCCCTGGTGTCAAAGTCTTGATCAGACGGAAAGCCTCGTTGTTGATCCGGGCGAAAGCCGATACCTGGGAAAGATCGTGGCAGATCAGCGTGAAGTTGTGTTCCGCATCCAGCTGGCGGATGGTGCGGATACGCTCCAGAGCGTCCTTGCGGTCCATCTGGCAGCCGAAGGCATAGGACGAATCGGTCGGATAGACGATCAGCCCCCCCTGGCGGACGATCTCCGCAGCCTGGCGGATCAGGCGCTGCTGCGGCGTGTGGGGATGCACCTCGAAATATTGTGCCATGCGGTTAGTGTACTACAGGAGCCGCGTCAGCCGATACGCGGCTTCCCGGTTCAAGGCTTCGGCTTTCTGGCGACATCGTCGCGGAGGTAAACCGGCAACGCCTGCTCCGCCGGTACGCATCCTCCCAGTGCATGGGTCCTGGCACCCAGGCGGACGACCGCCGCGGCACGGGGAAACCGCCCGCTCAAGACCGAGGCCAGGCGTCCGCCGGCCAGGCTGCTCAGGTCGGACTGGTAGGTGGCCCAGCCGCTGCCGATCGCGATGCCGGCAGCCCCCGGCGAAAAATCCGCTTGGCCCGGTGCCAGGACACGCTCCTGCCCCAACAATACGGGATAGCCTTCCGCGTCCCGGCGGTACACGGCGAAATAGACCTCGGCCATGCGCGCGTCGATGCACGGAAAAGCGTATTCGCAGCCCGTCTCGGTGATCGCCTCGTCCGCCAGGGCGGCCAGGGTGGAGACCGGAGCCACCGGGAGATCCAGCGCGAAGGCAATGCCTTGCGCCACGCCGGCGGCGATGCGGACGCCCGTGAACGAACCCGGCCCGCGCCCGAAAGCCACGGCATCCACCCCCCCGAGCGCGATGCCGGCTTCCGCGAGCAGCGATTCCAGCATGGGCAGGATCAGCCGGTTGTGCTCCCTGGGCGCCACCTGGTAGCGCTCCAGGACGGCGCCGTCAAGGTAGAGCGCGGCCGAGCAGGCTTCGGTCGCGGTTTCGATGGCGAGTAAGATCATGACTTCGATACTTTGACTTTACTGCGGTGACGGCCTGCCAGTGTAACCCACCGGAACGATCGGGTTGGAATCGACCTCACGACATCGCCAGGCGCCGCAGCCGCTATAATCACGGAAGTCGCGACAAGCCGAATCTCGATGGACGACGCTCAACTCCTCCGCTACAGCCGCCAGATCATGCTTCCCGAGGTCGACGCCGAAGGCCAGGACCGGCTGCTTGGCGCCAGCGCACTCATCATCGGTCTGGGCGGACTCGGCTCGCCGGCCGCCATGTATTTGGCCGCAGCCGGTGTAGGCAGGCTGGTCGTGAGCGATTTCGATACGGTCGATCTCTCCAACCTCCAGCGCCAGATTGCTTTCGACACCGCGGACATCGGCCGGGGCAAGGCCGAAGCCTGCACCGACCGGCTCCGGCGGATGAACCCCCAGGTGCGGATCGAGCCGATTGCCGAACGCCTTTCCGCGTCGGCCCTCGAAGCATGGGCGGGCGCGGTCGATGTGGTCCTGGACTGCTCCGATAACTTCGCCACCCGCTTTGCCGTCAACGCGGCCTGTGTCACGACCCGTACCCCCCTGGTATCGGGTGCCGCGATCCGCTTCGAGGGGCAACTCGCCGTATTCACGCCGGGCATTGGGGAAAGCCCGTGCTACAACTGCCTCTATCCCCAAGGCGGCGAACTGGACGCAAGCTGCGCCCGCAACGGCATCGTCGCGGCGCTGCCCGGGATCATTGGCAGCATGCAGGCCCTGGAAGCCATCAAACTGCTTTTGGGCCTTCCCAGCGTTCGCAACGACCGCCTCGTGGTGTTCGACGCGCTGCGGCTGGAATGGCATGAAGTCAGGCTGGGGCGGAATCCTTCCTGCCCGACCTGCGGCCGGCGGTGAACCGTAACGGAGTGCGTGGTCCATGAAACCCGGCACTCCGCGCCACGGCCGCGGCGCCGTCAGCAACGAGACTTCCCGTTTCTCCGCGACGACCCGGGAAGCGGTGGACGACGGCTGGTTTCCGGAAGAGCCCTTGATGCTGGCGACTGAAGTCGCCACCGAACACGCGCGTTCCATCATCACCCGCAACCAGTCGCCGGACATCCCTTTCGACCAATCGGTGAACCCCTACCGCGGCTGCGAACATGGCTGCATCTATTGCTACGCCCGGCCCAGCCACGCCTATATGGGGCTGTCGCCGGGGCTGGATTTCGAAACCCGGCTGTTCGCCAAGCCCGATGCACCGGCCCTGCTCGAAAAAGAGCTGGCCCATCCGGGGTACCGGTGCTCGCCCCTCGCCCTGGGCGCCAACACCGATCCCTACCAACCCATCGAGCGTGAATGGCGAATCACCCGGCAGGTTCTGGAAGTCCTGCAGCGCTCCCGCCATCCGGTGACGATCACCACCAAATCCGCCTTGATCGAGCGTGATCTGGACATCCTCGGCGAGATGGCGACAGCGGGGCTGGCCAACGTGCAGATCTCCATCACCACGCTGGATAAGGCGCTGGCGCTGAAACTCGAACCGCGCGCCTCGGCCCCGCACCGGCGGCTGGTGACGGTCGCGCGCCTCGCTGCAGCCGGGGTGCCGGTGAAGGTGATGATCGCACCGGTCATTCCCTGGCTCACCGACAGTGAGATGGAACGCATCGTGGAGCAGGCGGCCGAGCAGGGAGCGGTGTCCGCCGGCTACATCCTGCTGCGGCTGCCGCGGGAGGTCGAATCCCTGTTCGCGGAATGGCTGGATGCGCACTACCCGCTGAAAGCCGCCCACACCCTCAGCCTGGTCGCATTCGCCCACGGCGGCAGGATTTACGACTCCGGCTTCGGCCGGCGCCAGGTCGGCAGCGGCGACTATGCGGCACTCCTCGCCCGCCGCTTCCACCTGGCCCGCAAACGCCGGGGTCTGGCTGCAGAATTGCCCGGCCTGCTCAGCACGCTTTTCACGCCGCCGGGACAACGGCAACTGGAACTGTTTTAGAGCTTCACTTTTTTCAGATTTTCAGGCGATATCCCACCCCCGACTCCGTCAGCAGATATTCCGGCCTGGCCGGATCGGCTTCGAGTTTTCGCCGAAGCTGGCTCATGTAAATGCGGAGGTAATGCGAGTCCTCGACATGCGATGGTCCCCAGACCTCCACCAGCAACTGGCGGTGGGTCAGCACCTTGCCCGCGTGGCGCGCCAGGGCGGCGAGCAGACGGTATTCAGTGGGGGTCAGGCGTATCTCCCGCTCGCCGACGGTCACGGTGCGCCGAAGCAGGTCGATCCGCAATCCGCCGCTGGCATACCCATCGTTCGCGGAATTCGCGGCGCCCGCTGCCGAATGCCGGAGAGCCACACGGATTCTGGCGATGAGTTCACCAATGCCGAACGGCTTGGTCAGGTAGTCGTCGGCACCGGCATCCAGGGCTTCGATCTTGTGCTCTTCCGTGCTGCGGGCCGAGAGCACGATGATCGGCTGTAGCGTCCATTCCCGCAGCGCCTTGACGACCTCGACGCCGTCCATGTCGGGCAGACCGAGGTCGAGAATGACGACCTCCGGCCGGCGCAGTCCGGCCTCGATGATGCCACGGCTGCCGGTATCGGCTTCGAACACCTGAAAACCGTGGCTGCGCAGGCTGGTGCGCAGGAAGCGCCGCATCTGCGGATCGTCCTCGATGACTAAGACGACGGGATGAGGTCCGGACATGGTTTATTCGGCCGGCTCGGCTTCCGGTTCGATCTGCGGTGGCGACTCCCGCAGCGGCAGAACGATCGTGAACACCGCTCCGCCTCCGGTCCGGTTCCTGGCGCGGATGTAACCGCCATGCGCTTCCACGATGGCCCGGCAGATGGCGAGTCCCAGACCGACACCGCTTTGCGGGCCTTCGCGGTGGACCCGGTGGAATTTTTCGAAGATCAGCTCCTCCTGACCTTTGGGAATGCCCGGTCCGCGGTCGGACACTGTGATGGTCATCGTGAACGGCGTGGCCTCGGCGGCAATCTCGATGGGGCTGTTCTCCGGCGTGTAGCGAATGGCATTCTCCAGCAGGTTGGCCAGCACCTGCTCCAGCATTACCGAATCCACGTAGACGAATGGGGCGTCCCGTGGCAGACGTACCGTCACCGAACGCCGTTCAAGCTGCTTCTGCAGGCGCGTCAGCACGGTGCCGACGATTTCCTCCAGGATGTGCCACTGCAGGTGGAGCTTGACCACCCCTGCGTCGAACCAGGCCATGTCCAGGATGTTGTTCACCAGGCTGGCCATGCGGCGGGCCTCGTCGTAAATCGCCCGGCAGAGCTCCCGCCGGTCTTCCGGCTCCAGGGCGTAGTCACCTTCGACCAGGGTGCTCGCCGAACCCACGATCGTCGCGAGCGGGGTGCGCAGATCGTGGGAGATCGAGCTGAGCAGGGAATTGCGCAGGCGCTCGGACTCCATCCGCACCTGGTTGATGCGGGCCTGTTCGGCGAGTCGGACCCGCTCGATCGCCTGCACGATCAGGTTCACGAAGGTCTGCAGGAGCTTTTGCTGCTCCGGCAGGAAAACCCGGCGCAGGTTGACCGGCTTCATGACCAGCACGCCGATGGTCTTTTCCGCGCCGGTCAAGGGGATGTACACGCCGCCGGCGGCCGGCAGCGTATTGGTACCCTGGCCGGCCATTTCGTTGTGATCGAATACCCATTGGGCCACGCTCATGTCGATGCCCGGCAAGAAATCCTCGGCAAGCGGGGAAACCGGATAGCCGATCCTTCCGCTTTCGTCCGGGAACAGTAGCACGGCGCGTCCGCCGAATTCGGTTTCGATCTGACGTACCGCGATCTGGACGATCTCGGCCTCGCTCCGGCTCGCTGCCAGCTCCTTGCTCATGGCGTACAGAACGGTCGCCCGGCGCTCCCGGTGAGCAGCCACCTTGGCCTGAGAGCGGACGTTCGCCATCAGGTTGGCGGTCACCAGGGCGACGCTGAGCATGACGGCGAAGGTAAACAGATACTGGGTATCGGCCACCGAAAAGGTGTAATACGGCACCACGAAGAAGAAATCGAAGGCGAGGACGCCCAGTATGGAAGCCAGAATGGACGGCCCGCGCCCATAACGGGTCGCCACGAAGATGACGCCGAGCAGATACACCATCACGAGGTTGGTCGGCTCGAACCGGCCGAACATCGCCTTCGCCGCCAGCGTACACAGGAACGTCACTGCCGCCGCGCCCAGATAACCCCGGTATGCCGCCACACCGCCCCGGTCCGGTTGGGCGCTCAGCCCCGGCAGCGGCGCCGGCGGCGATTCCTTGCCACGGTCTTCGCCCGGCGGACTGCCCAGCAGGTAGATGCTGATGTTGTGGGCCTCGGCGATGATCGTGTCCACCACCGAGCCCAGCAGCCAGCGCTTCCAGCCGCGCCGCTGGGGTTTGCCCATGACGATCTTGGTGACGTTGCGTGTCTTGGCGAGATCGATGATGGCCTCGCTCATGTCCGGCGCACTCACGGTGACGGTCTCGGCGCCGAGCTGCTCCGCCAGCCGCAGCATCCGCAGCACCGCGTCGCGCCGCTCCGCCGGGAGCCGTTGCAGCGCCGGGGTCTCCACGTAGACCACGAGCCATTCCGCCTTGAGGCTGGCCGCCAGCCGCTTGCCGGCGCGGATCAGCCGTTCCGCCATCGGATTCGGGCCGATGCACACCAGGATACGCTCGCCGACCTGCCAGATCTCCCGGATGGTGTGATCCTCGCGGTAGTCCTGCATCTGGGCATCGACACGAGCCGCGGTTTGGCGCAAAGCCAGTTCGCGCAGCGCGATGAGGTTGCCTTTGCGAAAGAAGTTCTCCGCTGCCAGCTCCGCCTGCTGGGGGACGTAAACCTTGCCTTCTTTGAGACGAACCAGCAGTTCGTCCGGGGGCAAATCGATCAGTTCGACTTCGTCCGCGGCCTCGAACACCGTGTCCGGCACGGTTTCCCACACCCGGATGCCGGCAATCTGGCCGACGTCGTCGTTGAGGCTCTCCAGATGCTGGACGTTGAGGGTGGTATAGACGTCGATCCCGGCGCGCAGCAGCTCTTCCACGTCCTGCCAACGCTTGGGATGGCGGGAGCCGGCGGCGTTGGTATGCGCCAGTTCGTCGACCAGAATCACCGAAGGCCGACGTTTGAGCGCACCGTCGAGATCGAACTCGCCGACCACCGTGCCGTGGTATTCGACCGTCCGCAGCGGCAGCACCTCCAGCCCTTCGAGGAGTGCCGCGGTCTCCTTGCGACCGTGGGTTTCCACCACTCCGACCACGACGTCGACACCCTCGGCGCGGCGCTCCCGGGCCGCCTGCAGCATCGCATAGGTTTTGCCCACCCCCGCCGCCGCGCCGAAGAAAATTTTCAACCGGCCCCGCCGCGCCCTGGCCTGCTCGCGCTCGACCCTGGCCAGCAGGGCATCAGGGTCGGGACGCTCGGCGGCCATGGGTGACACTACCCTCTCTGTCCGCCGATGGGCCCTGGTCCGGGCCAGCCCCAGGCCACAGCTATCCCCATGCAGTGCCATCCTGTCTCACCATCTCTCTGCTCCTGCCGGGGCGATGCAGCCCACGACCCTAGAAGAAGCCGTCGCGGATCCACCGGTCAGGTCGCACGCCCAGTCGAATGTAATCACTGTACCTCCTTCCACAGGCTCATCCGCCACATCAGAAGCATGGCCGGAATTGCCACCGACGCAACCCCGTAGCGCGAGCTTAAGTTGGATCGAAGCGGTCGTGGTCGGCACTTCCACGCTCACCCCAACCGCATAGGCCGATTCTCCTGCCGTGCCTGCTCTTCCGTCATCAGAGGGCATCCAGTGCCAGGTTGAGTCTGAGAATATTGACCCGCGGCTCCCCTAGGAACCCGAACTGGCGGCCTTCGGTGTGCCGGCCCACCAGTTCCTTGAGCACCGATTCTGACAGGTTGCGCAGCCGTGCTACGCGGGCCACCTGGTAGGCTGCAGCGGCCGGACTGATGTGGGGATCCAGACCGCTGCCTGAGGCGGTGACCAGGTCGACCGGCACTGGCGCAAGATTGCCGGGATCGGCCTCTTTCAACGCTTGGACTCTGGCCTTGATCGCGTCGATCAACGCCGGATTCGTGGGCCCTTGGTTTGATCCGCTGGATGCCGCCGCGTTATAGGCATGCGGCGCGGTCGCGGATGGGCGGCCCCAGAAATATTTGGGATCGCTGAACGGCTGGCCGATGAGTTCTGAACCCGTAAGCTTGCCGTCCTTTTCGATCAGGCTGCCGTTGGCCTGATGGGGAAACAGCAGTTGCCCCAAATGGGTCACCAGCACCGGGTAAGCGATGCCAGTAATCGCGGTCCATACCAGAAGCATGAGCAGAGCGGGTTTGAAGTGCGTAGTCATGATTTAGCTATCCTTCAGACGAGATCCAGGGCGACGAGCAACAAGTCGATCAGCTTGATGCCGACAAAGGGCACGATCAGGCCGCCGACGCCATAGAGCAGCAAATTGTTGCGCAGCAACACCGATGCGCCCACCGGCTTGTAGCTCACCCCTTTCAGCGCCAGTGGGATGAGTGCAACGATGATGAGGGCGTTGAAGATCACCGCCGACAGAATGGCGCTGGCATGCGTCGCCAGCCCCATGATGTTGAGCGCATTCAGCGCCGGATAAGTGGTCGCGAATGCCGCCGGGATGATGGCGAAGTACTTCGCGACGTCGTTGGCGATGCTGAAGGTGGTCAAGGCACCACGGGTCATCAGCATCTGTTTGCCGGTTTCCACGATTTCGATGAGCTTGGTGGGATTGGAATCCAGGTCCACCATGTTGCCGGCTTCCTTGGCGGCCTGGGTGCCCGTGTTCATGGCCACGGCCACGTCGGCCTGCGCCAGCGCCGGTGCGTCGTTGGTGCCATCCCCGGTCATCGCCACCAGCCGGCCTTCAGCCTGGTAAGCGCGGATCAGTTTGAGCTTGGCCTCGGGCGTCGCTTCCGCCAGGAAATCGTCCACCCCCGCTTCGGCAGCGATGGCGGCCGCGGTCAGGGGGTTGTCGCCGGTGATCATGACGGTCTTGATTCCCATACGGCGCATTTCCGCGAACCGCTCCTTGATCCCGCCCTTGACGATGTCCTTCAGCTCGATCACCCCCAACACGCCGCCATTTTCGGCCACTACCAGCGGCGTGCTGCCGCGGCGCGCCACGTCATGGACCAGCTTCTGCGCTTCCTCGGGGAAACTGCCGCCTTGCGCCTCCACATAGGCGCGGATGGCATCGGCCGCCCCTTTCCGGATCTGGCGCCCTTCCAGGTTGACGCCGCTCATCCGCGTCTGGGCGCTGAAGTGAACGAAGGTCGCTCCCAGGGAGCGCACATCGCGCTCCCTGAGTCCGTACTTCTGCTTGGCCAGCACCACCACGCTGCGACCTTCTGGCGTCTCGTCAGCCAGAGAAGCCAGTTGCGCGGCGTCCGCCAGTGTCCGCTCGCCGATACCGTGCAACGGCAGAAAAGCAGAGGCCTGGCGGTTGCCCAAGGTGATGGTGCCGGTCTTGTCGAGCAGCAACACGTCCACGTCCCCTGCCGCCTCCACCGCCCGGCCGGAGGTGGCGATGACGTTCTTGCGCATCATCCGGCCGATGCCGGCGACACCGATCGCGGACAACAGGCCGCCGATGGTGGTGGGAATCAGGCACACCAGGAGCGCCACCAGCACGGTGACCGTGATGGGCCGGCCCTCCCCGGCCGTTTCCACGCTATAGATCGAAAACGGCAAGAGGGTCACGGTCGCCAACAGGAAGATCAGGGTGAGCGCCACCAGCAGGATGGTCAGAGCGATCTCGTTCGGCGTCTTCCGGCGCCTGGCGCCTTCCACCATGGCGATCATGCGGTCGAGGAACGCCTCGCCCGGGTTGACCGTGATCCGCACCACTAGCCAGTCCGAGAGCACCCGGGTACCGCCGGTCACCGAACTGAAATCGCCGCCGGATTCGCGGATCACGGGCGCACTCTCGCCCGTGATGGCGCTTTCGTTGACCGAAGCCACCCCTTCGATCACTTCGCCGTCGGCGGGGATGATATCGCCGGCTTCGATCAGCACCACATCGCCGCGGCGCAGACTCGATCCCGCCACCTTGCTGTAATTGGAGCCATAGCGTGGCTCGTCCAGCTTTTTCGCCATGACCTCGCGCTTGCTACGCCGGAGCGTGGCGGCCTGGGCCTTGGCCCGCCCTTCCGCCACCGCCTCGGCGAAATTGGCAAAAAGGACGGTGAACCACAGCCAGAGTGTGATCGCCAGGACGAACCCCGCAGATTCCTCGCCCCCTCCAGTAAGCGACTGGAAATACAACATGGTGGTCAAGAGACTGCCGATGTAGACGACGAAAATCACCGGATTCTTCAATTGCCTCTGCGGCGCCAGCTTCCGGAAGGACTCCAGCAAAGCCTCTGCAACGATCCTGCGGTCGACCAAGCCTTGTCTCACGGTTTGATGAGTCATGAACTATTCCTCCTATTTCGCGCCGATCATTGTGAGGTGTTCGACGATGGGGCCCAGTGCCAGCGCCGGTATGAAAGTCAGCGCGCCGACGATAATGACCACGCTGACTAGAAGCCCCACGAACATCGACGTATGGGTCGGCAAGGTGCCCGCGCCCGGCGGCACATATTTCTTGGCGGCCAGCGCCCCGGCAATCGCCAACACGGGCACCGCCACCCAGTAGCGCGAGAACCACATCGCCAGGCCTAGCATGGTGTTATAGAAGGGCGTATTGGCCGACAGTCCGCCGAAGGCGCTGCCGTTGTTGTTGCCGGCGGACGAGAAGGCGTAGAGGATCTCGCTGAAACCATGGGCTCCGGGATTGGCGACAGAAGCCTTGCCGACATCCACCGCCACGGCGATGGCCGCCCCACCCAGAACCACCACAGGCGGCACCAGGATGACGATGGCGGCCATCTTCATTTCGTAGGCATCGATCTTCTTGCCCAGGTATTCGGGAGTGCGGCCGATCATGAGGCCGGCGACGAACACCGCCACGATGGCGAACACGAGCATCCCGTACAGCCCGGAACCCACGCCGCCGAACACGACCTCGCCCAACTGCATGAGCCACATCGGCACCAGGCCGCCTAAGGGCGTGAAAGAATCATGCATGGCGTTGACGGAGCCGTTGGACGCCGCCGTCGTAGCCGTCGCCCACAAGGCCGAGCTGACGATGCCGAAGCGGGTTTCCTTGCCCTCCATGTTGCCGCCGACGGGATCGACACCCAAGGCGGCGAAGGCGGGATTGCCGCTCTGTTCGCTGAACGCCGCAACAAAAACCAAAGGAACGAAGATGAGCGTCATGGCGGCGAGGATCGCCCAGCCCTGGCGGGTATCTCCGACCATCACCCCGAAGGTGTAACACAGTGCCCCGGATATCACGAGGATCGCCAGCATTTCCAGGAAGTTTGAAAACGGCGTCGGATTCTCGAACGGATGGGCCGAATTCACGTTGAAGAACCCACCGCCGTTGGTGCCGAGCTGCTTGATGGCGACCTGCGATGCCGCCGGCCCCAAAGCCAACGTTTGCTCGCTTACGGTGATCTTTTCGGTCACCGGATTGCCGCTTGCATCGACCACAGGCTGGCCCCTTTCATCCTGCTTCGGCCGATCGTAACGGGTGGTTTCGACCAGTGGAACGGTCCGGTAAGGACCGAAGGTCTGCACCACCCCCTGCCCAATCAGCAGCAAAGCCAGGACGAAAGACAAGGGCAGCAGGACATAGAGTGTGCTGCGGCTCATATCGACCCAGAAGTTGCCGATAGTGTCGGCGTTCTTGCGGACGAAGCCCCGGATCAGCGCCACCAGCACCGCCATGCCGCTGGCGGCCGACACGAAGTTCTGCACCGTCAGTCCCAGCATCTGGGTGAGATAGCTCATGGTCGTCTCGCCGCCATAGCCCTGCCAGTTGGTGTTGGTGGCGAAACTGATCGCGGTATTGAAGGCCGAATCCGGCGCAACCCCAGCCAGCCCCTGGGGGTTCAAAGGCAAGAATCCCTGGCACCGCTGGAGCACATAGACCGCCAAAACGCCCAGCAGGTTGAACACCAAGAAGGCGAAGGCATAGCCGGTCCAGCGCATTTCCGCGCGAGGATCGACCCCGGTGATGCGATAAATGAAGCGCTCGACCGGTGCCAGCAAGCGCACTGCCGCTGACCTCCCCTCGTACACCGCTGCCATGTAACTGCCGAGCGGCTTGGCCATGGCCAGCAGCACACCGACGTATACGCAGATTTGTAGCCAAGCGTTGGCCGTCATCAGAATTCCTCCGGAAAAAGGAGAGCGAACACCAGATACACGAAGATTCCCAGCGCGAGCACCGCGCCCAGCAAATGAATCCAGCTCATTCTTCCCCCTTCAGATTTGCCAGGCCATACACCAGGCCGATCGTCACGATGAACACGCCGGCCAACACGGCGAGATAGAAAACGTCCATAGCCTTGCCCCCTGGACAGTGGATTTTGGATGAGTAAGCCTAGCGGTTTCACGATAAAGATGCCCTAAAGATGGCCTACCAAAGCGTAAACGGCGCGTAAAAAGTAAAATGCCCCCAACGCGCTCGCCCCCCTGTGGGTGACAGCCGGTTCATAGCGGGAAAGGAGTCGGCAAAGTTTTGGCACCGCGCAGCCCGACCGAACTCGTGCGACGACGGACAAATATCCCGGATAAACTGGGCACGGCCTGAACGGCTCGGATGTATTCGAGGCCGTCCACGAATACCGGACACGGCGAGGTGCAGGAAGCAACCGATGGCAACAGACGAATGAAAGGCCCACCCGGACGATGACCGGCGGCAAGCGCCGTCAGCCAATGCGCCGCGGCGGTCGCGCCATCCGGTCTCGGGCTTATATGACCGGAAATTTTCCATCCCCAGCGCAAGGAAGAGTTCGAAAATGAAAACATGTGCAAGCTTTCCCGACGGGTCACGACCGGACTGCCAAGGAATGGCACTGGAGATAAGCGGCCTCCAATCCGCCCGTCACTGAAGGCCCATGATTCGTCAAAACCACCCGTAACGTTCGCCACATGAATTGGATATACGACCTGTCCTATCGGATATACGACATACCCAACTGGTTATTCGGCCTCATCACAATTTCCACATTCGTGCTCGTGGCCGCGTTGGGCCTTATCGTATCGAGACGGTGGACCGCCCGGATCTTTCGTCTGTCCGAAGGAACCAATAGCACAGTGAACGGCTTCCTCGCGGCCGTCGGAGTGATGTACAGCCTGTTGGCGGGGCTGGTCGCCGTGGGCACATGGCAAAACCAAGAGGCCGCCACGGCGACCGCCAGCAAGGAAGCCGAGCTGATCTTCGTGCTGTACCGGGATGTCTGCGCATTTCCTGAACCCCAACGGCACGAACTCCAAGACCGTCTGAAACAATACCTGCATTTCGTCATCGACGTTGCCTTTCCCGCCCACAGGCGGGGGGAAACAGCAAATGGCGGCACCCGTATCCTATCCGATTTCCAGGGAATCCTGACCGCTTATCAACCCGCCACGGCTAACCAACAGATCATGCTTTCGGAAGCCTTTACCGCCTTCAACAAGGTGGTCGAGGCCCGCCGCATGCGGATAAACGCCGTGGACGCCGGCATACCTTCGGTGTTCTGGACCGTGATCATGGCCGGCGCGGTATTTTCCATCATGCTGACATATATGTTCTGTTTGCCATCGCTCAAAACCCACCTGTTTTTCACGGGGATTTTCTCCCTGTTTCTGGGATTCGTGATATTCCTCATCGCTGCGTTGGACAATCCTTTCCGGGGGGACATAGGCGTCTCC
Organism: Methylococcus capsulatus; assembly: GCF_036864975.1. Taxonomy (NCBI): domain Bacteria; kingdom Pseudomonadati; phylum Pseudomonadota; class Gammaproteobacteria; order Methylococcales; family Methylococcaceae; genus Methylococcus; species Methylococcus capsulatus. The sequence continues at coordinate 84,271 of NZ_CP104311.1, forward strand.
CCTGCGGTCTACGTATCGGCGCTCGAGGGGCTGAAAGATCTCGATCCCTCCGGCCCTTGAGAGGCAGCGGATGCGCCGATCTGCGCGCCATCCCGCTTGCTGCCGGCCCCGCGCCAACTTGATAAGATGGCGCCCCGACTCAGGCCCGGAAGCGGCGGCCTGACCTGAACACGAACAAGAGGAACCGATGTCCGATATCGAAATCGCACAGTGTGCCCGGATGCTGCCCATCATCGACCTGGCCCGTGAAAAGCTGGGCATTCCCGCCGCCAGCCTCGACCCTTACGGGCACTACAAAGCCAAGGTAGCGCTCGACTATATCGATAGCCTGAAGGACCGACCCGACGGCAAACTGATCCTGGTCACTGCCATCAGCCCGACCCCGGCCGGTGAGGGCAAGACCACGACAACGGTGGGGCTGGGCGATGCGCTGAACCGGATCGGCAAGAAGACCGTGATTTGTCTGCGCGAACCCTCGCTCGGCCCCTGTTTCGGCGTCAAAGGCGGCGCGGCCGGCGGCGGCTATGCGCAGGTGGTCCCGATGGAGGACATCAACCTGCATTTCACCGGCGACTTCCATGCCGTCGGCGTCGCCCACAATCTGCTATCGGCCCTGATCGACAACCACATCAACCACGGCAACACACTCGCTATCGACCCGCGTCGCATCCAATGGAAGCGCGTAGTCGACATGAACGACCGCGCTTTGCGCAAGATAGTGGTGGGCATGGGCGGTACCGCCAACGGTTATCTGCGCGAGGACGGCTTCGACATCGTGGTGGCTTCGGAAGTCATGGCCATCCTGTGCCTGGCCACCGGCATGGCGGACCTGAAGGAGCGCTTAGGCCGCATCATCGTCGGTTACAAAAGCGACGGCAAAACCCCGGTCTATGCCCGTGACCTCAAGGCCCACGGCGCCATGGCCGCCCTGTTGAAGGACGCCATCAAACCCAACCTGGTGCAGACCCTGGAGAACAACCTGGCGATCATCCACGGCGGGCCGTTCGCCAATATCGCCCACGGCTGCAATACCGTCACCGCCACTAAAACGGCGTTGAAGCTGGCCGATTACGTGGTGACCGAAGCCGGCTTCGGCGCCGACCTGGGGGCCGAGAAGTTTATCGACATCAAGTGCCGCATGGCTGGACTCAACCCTGCCGCCGTGGTGCTGGTCGCCACGGTGCGTGCCTTGAAATTCCACGGCGGTGTTATCAAGGAAAATCTCAACCAGGAGAACCTCGCCGCGCTGGAAGCCGGCTTCGCCAACCTGGAACGGCATGTCCACAACATCCGCGAGCACTATGGCCTGCCCTGCGTGGTTTCGATCAACCATTTCAGTTTTGACAGCGAAGCCGAAATCGCTTGGCTGATGAAGCAATGCGAAGCGCTGGGCGTGAAGGCGGTTCTCGCCCGCCACTGGGCCGAGGGTGGCAAAGGCGCGGAAGAGCTGGCCAGGACGGTTGCCGGCATCGTCGACCACCAGCCGGGTCGGCATACCTTCGTCTACGGTGACGAAACCCCGCTGTGGAGCAAGATCGAAACCATCGCCACCAAGATCTATGGCGCCGCCGGCATCGACGCCGACGCCAAGGTCAAGGCCCAGCTCGAAGCGTGGAACACCGATTACGGGCATTACCCGGTGTGCATGGCCAAGACCCAGATGTCCTTTTCCACTGACCCCAACGCTAAAGGCGCGCCGACCGGCCACACCGTCGCCATCCGCGAAGTCCGCCTGGCCAACGGCGCCGGCTTCATCGTCGCCATCGCCGGCGATATGATGACCATGCCCGGTCTCCCCAAAGTTCCGGCGGCCGAGCACATCGATGTCGACGACAGTGGCCGGATCAGTGGGTTGTTCTGAGGGTGGAAGCACACCATATCAGACCGTTCACTGTGCCAACGACCGTTGCAGCGCCACAGCCGCGGCTTCGCTCCGGCAGGCGCGCAGCGGTTTCCGATCCTTGCGGCGCACCGCAGCGAGTTCGGCCTTTGCGGCCCTGAAGTCCGAAAGAAAGGCCGGGCTGGCATGCAGCTTGGCCACCGTGGCAGAGGCGATGTTACGCCCCTGAATCACGTCGCTGTACCAGTGCGCGTTGCAAACGACGCGGCTCAACCCGAACGCCTGGCCGCGGGCAAGGATTTCAGGGGTCCGCTCTGGTGAGAGCTCGGCGAGAATGAGTGCCCAGGCCATGCCGATCGCACTATGCGCCGAAGGGTACGACCCGCTCTCCTCCAGCCTGCCCTGCTCCGCCGGCGTGCAGATCGGTGCCTTGTTCGACAGGAATGGTCTCGGCCGCTGGTAGTAATTTCTGGCGGCGTAGGTCGAAAGCCCGGCATCGATCAACGATCGCCGCAGCAGCAGGTAAAGGTGCGGCGTATCCGCTTCCGTGATCGGCGCATTCAGCGCGCAGGAAAAGGTACCCGCCGCATGCGGGAACATCAGATAAGCGTCGGAAATCGCCAGCGTCCACGCCGGGGAATCGCGCAACGCCAAGCTCCTGCGGCTGTACTCCAAGTCGAGCGCAAGTGCTTCCGATCCTTCCGCAGGAGGCGGCGGAACCAGGGCGCGGCTGTCGGGAAGGGTACGAAACGGCAGATAACCCACGACCGCCGGCGGGCGGATTTCGGCTGCGACAGCGGCGTGCCGAAATGCCTGGTGTCGCGTGCAGCCTGCACAAAGAGCGGCATACACCAGCACAGCCCACGAAACACGCCAGCCAGGATGACTGACTCTGGTCATCGACAGCCCGCGCCCCCACTCGTTTCCGCTTGTCCCCAGCTAGTGTAAGCCCGGACCGCCCCGAGCGAGGTCAGATCTTATACGCGGCAACGCCGATGGCGTTGACCTCTGCCGGATTTATCGACCGATACGACCCTGCTGATCATAGCAAGAGGGCATCACATTGAGCGAAGCCCGCGCAGTCGCTTGCCGACAGGATGCGCAGGGAACGCTCAGCCAATCCAGTACCGGTACGATCGCGGTGTTACCAACAACGACGGCAAACCTGTAGCCGTGCCGGGCGATGGCAAACGTTTCGAACGTATTTCGCCGCATGCAGAACCGGATTGGCGCAACATTACCGACCAGCCCGTGCTTGGAACCTTGCCGGCCGGCTTCCAAGTTCTCCGGCGCCGATGACCTCGTCGCCGGACACCAGGAGTTGCTGGTGCTCCGCCAACGTCATCCTGCCGACCCCGGCGGGTCCTGTTCAAAACAGGCCGGAATTTGAGCTCGGGATGGTCGCTGGCCTATGCCGCGGCCGGCCGTTGTCCGGTACCTCGCATGGGATGGAACGAGGCATTTGTCGAGAGCCCGGAAGGGGTTCGACACCATCTGGACGGCGATCCGGGTCGATATCCCGGGCCGGCGTGATCCGCATCCGCACCACGCTGCCATGCAGACCCGCAGGACAGCATTTGCAGCCCGGGGAATCGGCTCGGCAGTCGAGATCGCCCCGAAAATCTTCACCCGGTGTTCTGGCTTGATTGCACCGGCCCGGCCCTTCGTTGCGCCGGAGGGGCCGAAGAGTGGTCCCGCGGGCCGGGATGTCCCGTATTGCTCCAGTGCTCCTGCCGTTGTTGAATATCGGAGCCTGAATGATGAAGGTGGAGGACGGACCATGCCGATCAATACCTTGAGGTCATTGCCCTGGCGAGGAGGCCACCACGATTTTTGCCGTGAGCGGCTCGAGACACTGCTGGAACAAGCCGGCGTCCGGATCGACGGGGACCGACCGTGGGATATCCGGGTCCACAACCCGGCGTTCTTCCGGCGCATGTTCGCCGATGCCTCGCTGGGACTCGGTGAGTCTTACGTGGACGGCTGGTGGGACTGCGACCGGATCGACGAGTTCATTTGCCGGATCATCCGCGCCGGTCTGGCCGACCGCTTCCGCTCTTGGCGGGACGTCGTCGCCGCCCTGCAGGCCAGCCTGTTCAACCTCCAGCACGCGGCGCGGGCGTTCCACGTCGGCCAGCGCCATTACGACATCGGCAACGATCTCTACGGTTGCATGCTGGACCGGCGCATGATCTACAGCTGTGGCTACTGGAAGAGCGCCACGACGCTCGATGAAGCCCAGGAGGCCAAGCTGGATCTGGTATTCCGCAAAATCGGGCTGGAGCACGGCATGCGGGTGCTGGACATCGGCTGCGGCTGGGGTGGCGCGGCGAAGCTCGCGGCCGAAAAATACGGCGTCGAGGTCTATGGCGTCACCGTTTCCGCGGAACAAGCCCGCTATGCTCGGGAAATCTGCCAGGGTCTGCCGGTCACGATCGAGCTGAAGGATTACCGGGACATCGAGGGAAACTTCGATCGTGCCTACTCGCTCGGCATGTTCGAGCATGTCGGCTGCAAAAACTACGGAACTTATATGAAGCTGGTGGCGGATCGCCTACCCGAGGACGGTCTGTTCCTGCTGCACACCATCGGCATCAACACCTCGGACAATCACGGCAATCCCTGGGTGGAACGCTATATCTTCCCCAATTCCATGCTCCCTTCCATCGCCCAGATCGGAGCCGCCGCGGAAAACCGGATGGTGATGGAGGACTGGCAAAACTTCGGTCCGGACTATGATCGGACGCTGCTGACCTGGCACGACCGGTTCGAACGGCACTGGCCGTCGCTGCGCCCCCGTTACGGCGACCGGTTCTACCGCATGTGGCGCTTCTACCTGCTGAGCTTCGCCGGCGCGTTCCGCGCCCGCTATATCCAGCTCTGGCAGATCGTGCTCTCTCCCAAGGGGCTGCCTCAGCGCTACGACGCTCCACGTTGAGCTGAAAGAGTTCCTTTTCCCTCGCCCCCTGGGGCAATGCCGACCACCATGACCGCCGGACTCGGTCACCGAATCGGGCTCCTGCCATTCTCCTTTCCCGATAGCCCGCAAAACCCGAGTCCGGCTCCCGCGGCTCATGACCCCACTACCGTCACACAATTGCAATTCAATTGTAATTTTTAAGTCACACGGCCGTAATAAAACACCGTTATTTTTGCGCACTCATCTTCAGAGGGGACATTCGGCGGCTATGCCCCGGTGTCCCGATGGGATTTTTGGGCGGGGGGAGACCGGCCATCGGAGCGTCAATGCATCGCCCACGCCAGGAATCGGCCGGCTTGGCACCGCCGGGTTTGCGTGGCGAACAAGATTTTTTCCCATTTACGGAGAGTGCGAAAACCATGAAGAAATTGCGAGCGGTTTTTCTGGGCACGCTGGTCGTCGCGGGGCACCCGGCCCACGCGGCCATCAACGACGGAAAGTTCGGAGCACCGGGCGAGTTGTTCATCTCGATCCTGGATGTGGACGGCAAGAAGTCCTATTACAAGGACCTCGGCGTCGATATGGTCCAGTTCATGAACGGCCAGGGCTGCCTCGACGCCAATCTGGCGCAGGATCCCAATTTTGCAGCCTTTGCCGGCAAAAACAACCTGGTCTACAACATCGCGGCGGTCAATCCTTTGCTGAAGGATGCCAGTAACATGGCTCAATGGGGCTATCTGGCCACATCGAGCCAGGGCAAGGACATTTTCAGCGCCAGATGGAACCTGATCGACAACGCGATCCAGAAGATCCAGGGCTACATTGCCGCCCTCAACGTCCAACCGTTCGAGAACAAGCCCGGCCAGGCGGCGGAGAACAAATCGGGCGTGTTCGGTCCCGACGACCTCGCCTATCACGGCAAGGGCACCTGGGGTCCCACTATGGGAAGCTCCATCAACGGCAACACCGAAGGCACCCCCGGCATGGAACTGGAGTTCTATTTCGTCAACAACTCCACCGGCGACCCCAACGGGGAACACATCACCAAGCTCGGGGCATGGAGCCTATCGAGCGCCGGCGCGCTGAGCTATAGCGGCACCGGCACCTCGACCCTGTGCTCGGGATCGGGGAATAAAGCCCCGACGGCGGTCGTCACCAATCCGGCTCAGACGGTGGCGGTGAACACCGTTGTGACCCTCGACGGCAGCGCCAGCACCGACCCCGACAACGGACCCCAGCCTCTGTCCTATACATGGAAGCAGACCTCCGGCCCCACGGTGACACTGACCAACGCCAATCAGGCGAAGGCGAGCTTCACCCCGGCCGAGGTCGGCAGCTACACATTCCAGCTGACGGTCAGCGACGGCGCTGCCACCAACACCGCCCAGGCCACGGTCACGGTCGATGGCGGCCCCGCCGGACCTTCCATCCATATCAATGCACCCACTGCATGGAAGGTAAAAGTAAAGCAATCGATCTCTTGGACCGCCACCGAGGTTCCACCCCAAAAGTTGGTCAACATCGAGTTCTCCACGAACGGCGGCTCCAAGTTCAAGAAGCTGAAGAGCGTCGCCAATAAAAAGGGGCAGACCTTGTGGAAGCCGGGCAAGAAGCACGTCACACAACAGGGTGTGCTCCGGGTTTGCGTCAAACCGAGCAAAAAGTCCTCGTTCGTCTGCGACCAGATCGACGTCACGGTAGAACCCTGACACCGGCAAGGTCCAAGAACGGCGGCCCGCCGGAACCGGTGGGCCGCCAGGCGTAATCACCCAATCACTCTCAAACAGACAGGAGTTAACTCATGCAAGTCAAGAAAATCGCTGCAGCGGTCGCGGCTAGCTCTTTGGGATTCTGCGCTCAGGGCTGGGCATTGGAACCTGGCGTATCGCCCGACATCGAAATCTTTATGTCCGGCGCATCGGCCCAGGATGGCAATGTCCGGCAATTGTTCGAAGAGCTTTGCGTGGGAGGAACGCTCGATGTTTATTTAGACAACTCGAACCCCTCTAGCCCCGGTTCCGCACACACGGCCATCTTTTGCCAGATCGACTCGTCCAAGGTGACGGGGCTTTCCGTCAACAACCCCAAGGTGCTGTTCCACAAGCGCTCGGCAGGCGGTTCCGCTCAGGGGGTGGGCCCGGTGCTCGACGAGCAGGCGATCGACGCCATGGTGATCAACAATGGCAACTGCCAGAAGGATACGGCGAGCGGCAACTGGTTGTGCCGGATTTCCCAGCCCGGCGACCTCGTGCAAAAGGTCTCCGACGCCGGCGTCTCCGACGTCAATCCCTCGATGTTCCGGAGCATGAACACACCGGATGGCGTGGCTCCGGTGGATCCCGCGAAGGTCAGTCAGCGCTTGGATGTCGTCTCCGGCGGCGCCCTGGTTTTCAACACGCCGGTGACCAAGTCTCTGCGCGATGCTTTGCAGCGCGCCCAGATCGACATGGGTACGCTGGACCCGGGCTGCGAAGGGCAGGACACCGAAGCCTGCATGCCCAGCCTGAGAAAGTATCAGGTCGCCAGCCTGCTCACCGGAAACATTGGCAAATGGAGCGAAATCAAGGTCGTCGACAAGAGCGGCCAGCCGAAGGGCGACTTGACCCAATACGCCAATGGATCGATCACGGACGACAAGGTCTATATCTGCCGCCGGGTCAACGGATCGGGCACCCAGGCCACCACCAATGCCAATTTCCTCAACGCACCTTGCACCGACAGCGCGCTGAGCCCCGCCTCCACCTCCAATCCATTGGCAGGACCGGTCGTGTTCCTGAACTCGGGTTCGGGGAACGTGGACACCTGCCTGGATGATTTCAATCAGGGCACCAACAACAGTAAATTCAACGCGGCCGGAGTCAAGGCCTGGGCCATCGGGGTACAGAGCACCGAGCGCAACGCCAACCTCAAATACAACTACCGTTTCATCGCCATCGATGGCGTTGCGCCCACGCTCGCCAATACGGCAAGCGGCCACTACATGGATTGGGCGGAAAACACTTATCAGTGGCGCAAACCCGCCTACAACGGTCCGACCGGCGACAAGCTGAAGATCATCCAGAAGATCGCATCCGATGCTGGCAGCCCCAGCCTGACCGCCAAGAACAACGCCGCCTATGTGCACCCCTTCGGCCTCGGCGGTTATCTTGCGGTGACCACTGCGGGCAACACCCCGCCTGCGGATGGCAAGTTCGATCCCAACAATCCGATCCTGCCCTACAGCCATGCGCCCGGCCTGTCTCTGGACAACTGCCGCGTGCCGGTGGTCAACGACAACCTGCCGAACCGGCTCTGATCGAGCGGGGCAGTGGCGGGGCCGCGCGCGGCCCCGCATCCCCGCAACGGGGGCATGAACCGGCGTTCCGAAAGGAACGCCGGTTTTATCGCTATTTATAGTTGTCGATATATAACGCCGTATAATGGCGAAGTTTGTCGTTCTGATATCGAATGGATCACATGCAAGAAACAATGCCGCGGAGGCGCACCGGCAGCATCCTTGTCGGCCTGCCTTTCTGTCTTGCCTTGACTGCTGCCATGGCCAAGGCCGAGCCGGCCGGCAGCACGGCCGAAAAGGGCAACCCGCCGGACGCCGCGGCTGAGCAGGCGCCGCTCTTCGACGTCTGGGAGTACCGGGTCGAAGGCAATTCCGTACTCGATCAGAGAGTGGTCGAAAAGACCGTCTACGGATTCCTGGGACCGGGCAAATCGATCGGCGATGTCGAGAGCGCCCGCGCAGCCCTGGAAAAAGCCTACCACGACGCCGGCTATTCGGCGGCGCTGGTGGACATCCCTGAACAGGACGTCAACGAGGGCGTGGTGATCCTCAAGGTCAGCGAGGGCAAGGTCGACCGGCTGAAAGTGACCGGCTCGAGATATTTCTCCCTCGGCCATATCAAGGAAAAAGTACCGGCCCTGGCCGAAGGCCAGCCGCTCAACCTGCCCGCCGCGCAGGAGCAGCTGGGCAAACTCTCGTCGGAAAACGCGGATCGCACCGTGACCCCCGTCATGCGCGCCGGCAACACCCCCGGCACCGTGGAAGTGGAGCTGGCGGTGGACGACCAGCTTCCCCTGCACGCGGGACTGGAATTCAACGGCCGCAACAGCGTCGGCACCAGCCGTACCCGCCTGATCGCCTCGACGCGTTACGACAACCTCTGGCAGTTGAACCACAGCGCCTCGTTGCAGTTCCAGATTTCCCCTGAAAACACTGACAACGTCCAAGTCTGGTCGGGCACCTACGTGATGCCCCTGGACATCTTCGATTCCGATGCCCGCATGGTCTTCTATGGCATCGGCCTGAATTCCAAGAGCGGCGTATCGACGGTCGGTGCCCTCAACGTCGTGGGCGACGGCGAAATCTTCGGGCTGCGCTGGATCAAGCCCCTCCCCCGCCTGACCAAGCGGCTCGGGCACTACGCGACCCTCGGCTGGGATTACAAAAACTTCGGTCAGGCCATCCTGTCCGACAGTGGTGCCCAGATGACACCGATCAGCTATTCGCCCTTCATGGCCGGCTACGATGCCAGCCTCGGCTATGACGACGGTTCGTTCAGCCAGCTCAACCTGGAAACGCATGTCCTGTTCTGGGGCGATTATCAGGAATTCGAAAACCGGCGCTTCGGCGCGACCCCCAATTACGTCTATCTGAAGGGCGACGTCAGACACCGCCAGGTGCTGCCGGAAGACCTGTCCATGCAGGTACGGATGACCGGCCAGGTCACCAATGTGCCCCTGATCAGCAACGAACAGATGGGAGCCGGCGGCATGTTCAGCGTGCGCGGCTACCACGAGGTCGAACGGCTGGGGGACAATGGCATCAACGGCTCGCTGGAGTTCTACAGCCCCGACCTCGGCCAGCATCTTTACGAAAACATGGGGCTGCTGCGGTTCCTGGTGTTCGGCGACCTCGCCTACCTCTGGGTCAAGGACGCCTTGCCCGGACAGCCTCAGCACTTCAGCCTGGCCAGCACCGGCGCCGGATTCAACATTGAGCTGTGGCGAAAACTCAATGGCACCCTGTTCTGGTCCTATCCCTTCACCCGGACGGAAAGCGTCGCAGTCGGTGAAACCCGCGTCGATTTCCGCATCGCTTACGATTACTGATCGGGAAACGAGCATGACGACCCGCGAACCTGCAAGCCGTAAAGCCCATCTTGCACCTACCGACCTTGGCCTCAAACCGCTGGTTGCTTCCGTGCGTACCGTACTGGCCGGCGCCTTCCTGGCCGGTGGCGCAGCGCAAGCGGGGAGCCTGCCGGTACCTGCCGGCGTTTTCGTGTCGAGCGGCAGCGCCGACCAGTCGATCGCCGGCAACCTGCTCACGATCAACCAGCATTCCGACCGCGCCATCCTGAACTGGAAGAGCTTCAACATCGGCGCGGAAAACGCCGTGCAGTTCAAGCAGCCCTCGGCCTCGTCCATCGCCCTCAACCGCATCTACCAGAACGATCCCAGCCGCATCTTCGGCAAGCTTTCCGCCAACGGCCAAGTGTACCTGCTCAACCAGAACGGGTTCCTGTTCGGCAAGGGCTCGCAGGTCGACGTCAACACCCTGTTGGTCAGCACGCTGAACATCACCGACGACACCTTCCAGCGCGGCATCACCAAGGTCGTGGACCAGGACGGACGCGCGGCACTGGTGGGCGACGGCAAAGTCTACCGCGTCGACGAACAGGGCCACTTCGTCCTCGACGAGAAGGGAAACCGAGTCAAAATCGGCATTGAGTTCGCCGAGGGCTCCTCGGTGAAGACCGCCAATTCCGGCCGCATCATCGCCGCCGCTCCTGCCGTGGAAAACAAGGGCGATCTCTCCGCACCGGACGGCCAGATTCTCCTCATCGCCGCGACCGATAAGGTCTATCTGCAAGAAGCCGGCAAGGACTCCAACCTGCGCGGCCTCCTGGTCGAAGTCGGGACCGGCGGTGAGGTCACCAACATCGGTAAAGCCTTGGCGGAGCGCGGCAATGTGACGTTGATGGGGTTCGCCGTCAACCAACAGGGGCGGGTTTCGGCGACCACCTCGGTACGCGTCAACGGCTCAGTGCGGCTGCTGGCCAGAGAAGGCGCCAGCGTGCGGCGCGAGGGTGATGCCTGGCTGCTGCAGGCGAACCGCACCAAACGCATTGCACCATTGGACGATGGCCTGGGCACCCAGGCCACGGTGAACCTCAAAGGCGGCAGCAAAACCTCGGCGAATCCGGACCTGAACGACCCGGCCACCGCCGTGGACGGGCAGACGCAGGACGCCTCCTGGGTGGAGATCATGGGGCACCAGGTCCGGATCGAGGACGGTGCGCAACTGATCTCCCGCTCGGGCAAAGTAACGGTGACGGCAACCGAGAACCCCGCCAATCCCGGGCTCGACAACGTCAAGAACGATGCCCGCGTCTACGTCGACAAAGGCGCGAGGATCGACGTGTCGGGCATCAAGGACGTGGGGGTGGCGATGGAGCGCAATGTGGTGACGGTGGAACTCCGCAGCAACGAACTGCGCGATTCACCCCTGCAGCGCGACGGCGTGCTCTACGGAAAGAAAATACGGGTCGACATCCGCAAAGGCACGCCGATCGCCGACATTTCCGGCGAACTGGATCGCATCGCCCGCACCGTGGCCGAGCGCAGCACCAACGGCGGGACCCTGAACCTGGTCTCGGAAGGCGATGCCGTTCTCCGGCGGGGAGCACTGCTGGACTTCTCCGGCGGATCGGTGGCCTACCGCTCCGGCTACATCGACACCACCCAGTTGCTGACACCGGACGGCAAGACGGTGGACATCGGCAGCGCCGATCCGAACCAGACCTATGCCGGCATCTTCGGCCAGGTTACCCAGAAATTCAAAGCCTGGAACCTCACGAAGAACTGGGACATCATCGGCCCCCGGCATCTGGGACGCTACGAACAAGGCTACGTCGAAGGCAAGGCCGCCGGCACGCTCGACATCAAAGCAGCGGCGCTGGCGCTGGAAGCCGAAATGCGCGGCGCCTCGACCGCCGGCCTGCACCAGCGCGAAGCGGGAGCCCAGCCCCCCGGCGGAACCCTCAAGATCGACCTGGCACGCAGCCCCGACAGCACCCAGTCCGTCATTTTCGGTGGAGCTTCGGCGACTCTCGGCATCGGAAAAGATCAGCCGTTTCCCCAGGACCCGGATAAACCCGGTCAGCCCGCCGCCTTGGTCCTGTCCGCCGACAAGCTGCGCAACTCCGGCATCATGTATGCCGACATCAAGACCAACGGGAAGGTCGCCATCCGCGCTGGGGAGAATCTCACCCTGACCGACGGCGGCAGCCTGGCGCTCACTGGCGGCGAAATCAATGTCGATGGGACGATCACGGCCCACGCCGGCCAAGTCGGTCTCTCGACCCGCCTCACCAGCGCCACCCTGGGCAAGCTGTCCGGGGCCATCGAGCTGGGCTCCGGCGGCGCCATCGACGTCAGCGGCCAATGGATCAACGACCGTCCGGCCGACGCCACCGGCCACAGCGTACAAGACCGCAGCCGCGTGCTGGTGAATGGCGGAACCGTTTCGGTGAAGGCCGAAGGCGACGTCAGTCTCGCCGCCGGCAGCCGCGTCGACGTCAGCGGCGGTGCCCGGCGCACCGGCAAGGACAGCATCAAAGCCGGCGATGCCGGCAGTATCAGACTGGAGGCCGCGGCGGTCGACGGCTCCGACCTCAAACTGAAAGGCACGCTCGAAGGCTACGCCTTCGCCGGCGGCAAGGGCGGGTCGCTCAGTCTCGTCTCCGACCAGGTGATCCTGGGCAACGCCAATGATGCCGAGATCGCCAAGGGCGCCGACCCGTTGGTCCTCACCCCGGATTTCTTCGGCCAGGGCGGGTTTGCTCATTATTCCGTAGGCTCGAACAAAAGCGGGGTCACCGTCACTGACGGCACCCGTATCCAGCTCAGCGTCAAGAACCGGGTCCTCGATCCGAAAGCCGTCCGTCGCGTCAGCGGCTCGAATTTCCTCGACTTCGCACAGGTCAAGCTGCTCCCCGAACTGTCACGCCAGGCGGGCGAGTTCGATCTGATGCTGGCCCAAAAGGTCGGGCAAGGCGGAAAAGGGGCTGCCGTGCGTATCGGCGACGGCGCAGTGATCCATACCGATGCCGGCGGCAAGATCGCATTGCAATCGGATTCCAGCATCTTCATGAACGGGACGCTCGAAGCCGCCGGCGGCGATGTGGCGATGACCGTTACGCCCCCGGCCGGCACCGATCCCGCCTTCAAGGCGGACCAGGGTATCTGGATCGGTTCTGGCGCAAAGGTGGACGTGGCCGGCACCGCCCTACTCTACAGCGACCGGCCGGACCACGTGACCGGCCAGGTACTGGACGGTGGAACCATCACCCTCCACGCCGACCGCGGCTTCGTGGTTGTGGATGAGGGCTCGAAACTCGACGTTTCCGGAACGCAGGGACGCCTGGACGTGCCGGTCCGGGGACCGAATGGCGCCATCGCCCAGGATCGCCGACAGATCGCGTCTTCCGGCGGCACCATCGCGATCCGCGCCGCCGAGGGCATCCAGCTCTACGGGACACTGGACGGGCATGCCGGCAACGGCGCCGGCGCCGCGGGCGGCGGGCTGTCGCTGGAACTCAATCCCAACACCCGCGCCGAGCCGGACGAAATCGGCCAGGGCCAGACGCCTTTCCCCAAAGTTCCCAGCGTGATCACGCTGACCCAGTCCGGACCCGAAGGGACAGCGACGGTCCAGGGCGAGGCGGTGGCGCCCAGCCGCTACGGCCAGGCGCTGCTGAGCGTCGACCAGGTGGAGCGCGGCGGATTCAGCGAACTGACGCTGCGCACGCCGAGCCGCATCGAACTGGCCGGCAGCGTCGATCTGCACACAGACCGCAGCATCGTACTGGACGCACCGGTGCTGGCCTTCACGCCCGCCAGCGGCACCGCCGCCGGCAAGGTGTCGCTCGACTCCGCCTACGTCGCACTGGGCTCCACCCAGACCCGGCCGGGCAACGCGGCCCCGACTACCGGTAAAGGCAGTCTGCGGGTCGATGCGGGTCTGATCGACCTGGTCGGCACCGCCGCCCTCCAGGGCTTCGACGGCGCCGACCTGAAAAGTACCGGCGACCTGCGCCTGATCGGGGTGCGCACCACCCAGCAACAGCGGGACTTCCTGGGCGAGTTCCTGGCGGCCGGCGATCTCACCCTGACTGCGGATCAGATCTATCCCTCGACCTTGAGTGACTTCCGGATCGCCGTCACAGGCACGAACGACGGGACGCTCAGAATCAAACAGGGAGATTCCAACGGCGGAACAGTTCTGTCCGCGGGCGGCAAGTTGACGCTGGAAGCGCCGAACATCGTCCAGGAGGGCACCGTGAAGGCGCCGCTCGGCGAGCTGAATTTCCAGGCATCCAAGCGCCTCGAGCTGGCCGCGGGCAGCGTGACATCCAACTCGGCCAAGGGCGCCATCATTCCTTTCGGCCGTACCCAGGGCGGGCTGGACTGGATCTACCCCTTAGGGGACCAGAATCTGGTCTTTACCGCGCCGCCGGAAAAGAAACTGGTGCTCGATGGTCCGAAGGTCGAGATTGCCGACGGCTCGGTGATCGACACCCGCGGCGGCGGCGACCTGTTCGCCTTCGAATTCGTGCCGGGACCGGGCGGCTCTTATGATCTGCTCGACCCCACCAGTACGGGCTACCAGGAAGCCTATGCCATCCTGCCCTCCTTCAAGGGCACGACCGCTCCCTATGACCCCCTGGAAACCGCGAACTCGGGCCTCAAGGTCGGGGACAGCGTCTACCTTTCCGGCGGCGGCGGGCTCAAAGCCGGCGATTACGTCCTCCTGCCGGCCCATTACGCGCTGCTTCCCGGCGCCTACCTGGTAACACCCGACAAGAACGCCACCAACATCGTGCCGGGTCTCCACCTGCAGCGCGCCGACGGCGCCCCGATCGTCGCCGGCTACCGCACCGTTTCCGGCACGAGTATCCGCGATGCCCTCTGGAGCGGTTTCGCAGTGGAACCCGGCAGCGCGGCCCGCACCCGTGCCGAATACTCGACCTACGGCGCCAACGAGTTCTTCGCCGCCAAGGCGGCCAAGGATGAAACCGCCGTACCCTATCTGCCCCGCGATGCGGGCTCCCTGCTCATCTCCGCGGAAACGGCTCTGGGCCTGGACGGACGGGTGTCGGCCAAGGCCGCTTCAAAAGGCCGCGGCGGCCGTCTCGACATCGACGCCGCCAACATCGCCATCGTCTCCGAAGGCAAGGCAGGGCAGGCGACCGGCAGCACCATCAAGCTGGTCGCGGAAAAACTCAACGGGCTGGGGGTTTCCAGCATCGCGATCGGCGGCGTGCGCAAGGGCGAAGACGGCACCGTCACGGTCGATACCCACGCATCGACCATCTCCCTGGAGCAGAACGCCAGGCTCAAGGGCGCCGAATTTATCCTCACCGCCAAGGACAACATCACTCTCGCCAAGGGTTCCGGCATCACAGCCGAAGGCTCATCCAAGGGCATCGGGACGCCGAAGGTCTATAAAGTCGACGGCGATGCGGCCTTCCTGCGGGTATCGACTTCGGACCAGGCCGACCTCCAGCGCGCCGGCGTCTCGGGTCAGACCGGCTCGATCCGTATCGGCGCCGGCGCGACCCTGTCCACGTCCAACTCCATGATCGTCGACGCCACGGCCAACATGGATCTTTCCGGTAAACTCCTGGCTCAGGGCGGCTCGGTATCACTGGGCGCCAGCCGGATCGGGCTGGGCGCCGACGCCAGCTTCCAGAACGGCCTGGCACTGAGTCAGGCGGCACTGAACGCCCTCCAGGCGAACGAACTGCGCTTGAACAGCGGCAGCGACATCAGCCTGTACGGCCCGGTCGAACTGACATCGCAGCGAGTCGTACTGCGCTCGGGCGGACTCCTGGGATTCGACAACGCCGGTCAGACCGCGAGCATCAAGGCCGGTGACATCCGCCTTGAGAATCCGCTCGCTGCGAGCACCAACCGTACCGGCAACGGCAACGGCACCCTTTCCCTCGTGGCCGACACCGTCGAACTGGGCGAGGGCGCGTATACACTCAAAGGCTATTCCAAGGTGACAGTCGAAGCCGGCAAGGCGATCGTCGGCTCGGGGGCGGGCACGCTGAGCGCCGCGGCGGATCTCGACTTCAACACCCCCGTCGTCACGGGCGACCGCGGGGCGGACACCCGGATCGACGCCACCGGCCACGTGGTCGCGATCCAGTCGTCCGGCCCCGCTCAGGCCTCAGCCGATGCACTCGGTGCCCAGTTGTCGATCACCGCGGACAGTATCCGGAACGGCGGAACGATTTCGCTCAAATCCGGTGTCGTCAAGTTCGATGCCCTGAAAGGCGACGTGGTCCTCGCTGCCGGCTCGAACATCGATGTTTCCGGGCGGGAGGTGAGCATCGGCAAAGCCAATGTCAAAACCGACGGCGGCGCGGTGGAACTCTCCAGCCGGACCGGCAATGTCGCGCTGGAATCCGGTGCCCAGCTCGCACTCAATGGCAGCAAGGGCGGTGAGCTGATGGTGTCAGCGGCAGCGGGCAGATTCCGTTTCGAAGGCGGTGTCGATGCCCATGGCACGGAACGCGGCGGCCGCTTCGGTCTCGACGTCCATACCCTGGAAAACGGGGGCGACGTCGGCGGAATAGCCGGCAAGCTGGCGTCGGCCGGATTCAGCGATGGCATCAGCCTGAGGACGCGCACCGGAGACCTGCAACTGAATGCGGGCGATACCCTGGCGGCACGCACCGTCGAACTCGCGGCCGACCAAGGCTCGGTCCGGATCGACGGCAGCCTGAAAGCTCAAGGCGACAATGCCAGCTTGGACCTCAGGGCCGACAGCGGCCTGACCCTGGCAGCGGGTGCCGACCTGGAAGCGCACGGCAGCACCGGCCAGGGCGGCCGGATCGCGATGGAGTCCCTGGGCCAGGGTCCGCAGGGCGGGATTACGGTGGCATCGGGCGCCCGAATCGACGTGAGCGCCACCGACGGTTCCGTCAACGGTACCGTGAACCTGCGCGCGCTGCGCACCGGTCAGGATGTCGCCGTCTCGGGGAACCTCGGATCGTCCGTGACCGGCGCCAGGGAAACCACCGTGGAAGCCGTCCGTGTCTACGATCACAGCGGCACTATCGACAGTACCGACATCGCCGCATGGAAAACCGACACCGACACCTACATGGCCAACGCCAGCGCCATCGAGAGCCGTCTGGGGCTGCCGGGCGGCCTCAGGGCTGGCCTGGAAATCCGCAGCAGCGGCGACCTGACGCTGGGATCGACCGGCTGGGACCTGGTCGACTGGCGCTATGGCGGCCGGCCGGGCGTCCTCACCTTGAAAGCCGCCGGCCAGCTCTCGATCGACGGCAAGCTCAGCGACGGCTTCCGTGATGACCCCAACGGCATCGATGTTTCTGGCATCCTTGGCCCCGGTGCCACCGTCGCCGTGAAAGACATGCTGCAGAGCGGCTCTTCCTGGAGCTACCGGCTGCAGGCCGGCACCGACGTGGTGGTCGGCGCCGACGTCGCGGTGCGGACCGGCACCGGTGACATCGACGTCGACGCCGGCCGCGACGTGGTCCTGACCAATGCCGGCTCCTCCATCTACACCGCGGGTCGGCCGACCGACACCCAGCGCTATGGCAATTTCAAGAACGGCTTCGTAGCCTTCCAATTCTATGGCGAATACCCCGTCGACGGCGGAGACGTCCACATCAGCGCCGGCCGCGACGTGATCGGCGCCAAGACCGGCCAGTTCTTCGACGGCTGGTTGGTGCGCACCGGCAACTGGACCGATGGCACCAGTCACCAGGGCGAAACGCCGACGGCCTGGGCCGTGGCGATCGGCGGTCCGGTCGGCACCTCGGCGCAGCAGGGAAGCTTCCAGCAGAACATCGGTGCGCTCGGCGGCGGCAACATCACGGTCGAGGCGGGCCGGGACGTGTCCGATCTGTCAGCGGTCATCGCCACCACCGGCAAACAGACGGGCACCCCCTCCAAGCCGAACAATCCCTCCGATAGCGACTTCAACACCAATGAAGTACAGATTTCCGGCGGTGGGAATCTGACCGTCAGGGCCGGCGGCGACGTCCTGGGCGGCACCTTCTACACCGGCAAAGGCGTCGGCGAAATCAGTGCGCGGGGAGCAATCAAGGAATCGGCGAACGGACTGGGGCCGGTGCTGGCACTGGGAGACTCCCGGTTCAGCCTGAGCGCCGGCCAGGACATCGAACTGGGCGCTGCCATCAACCCCACGGTGATCAACAACACCAGCGCCCGCAACTTCTTCCTCACCTATTCCGACCGTAGCGGCATCGCGCTGGAATCGCTCGCCGGGAACGTCCGGCTCCAGAACGACATCCCGGGAATGGTCAGCGCCGTCAACAAGTTGCGCAGCGCCAGGAACCAGCTCAGTTTCCCCGGCGCTTCGCTGAGCGCACTCAGCGTGTACCCGGCCTCGCTCGACGTCACCGCGCTGCAGGGAGACGTCGTGCTGGAACGCGGCTTCACGACCTATCCCGCCGCCAAGGCGAGCTTCAACCTCCTGGCGGGCGGAAACATCGGCAGCGGCTCGGTGGGTGACAACGTCAACGTCACCCAGTCGGACGCCGACCCCGCTCTGTTGCCCGGGATCGCCACTCCGACCCGGAGCTGGGACGATGCTTCGCAAAGGCTGCAGCCCTTCGGCGCCTCGAATCTGATCCACGCCCAGGTTCCCGTCCATCGCGGTGACACCGAGGCGGCGCAAATATACGCAAACGGCAACATCGCCTCCGTCGATCCCCTACTCCTCGTTCTGCCCAAGGCGGTGGACGTCATGGCGGGCCGGGATCTGTTCGATGTCAGCCTGCACGTGCAACACCCCGATTACGCGATGTCCACCGTCACCGCCGGCCGGGACATCCGTTTTACCTCACCGCGCAACGCCCAGGGCAATCTGGTAAACCTGACCCGCGAAATCCGACTGTCGGGTCCCGGCCAGCTCTGGGTCAGCGCGGGAAGGAATATCGATCTGGGCGCGTCGGAGGGCATTTACACCATCGGCAACACCGAAAACCGCGCCCTGCCGGACAACGGCGCCTCGATCACGGTCATGGCCGGCCTGAACGGCAACCAGGCGCGCTTCGACAAGTTCGCGGAGAAATATGACCCCACCTCGGGCCGATACCGCCATCTCCTGCGGGACTACATGCGCAGACGGACCGGCAACGCCAGACTCGATTATGCCGGAGCGATCGACGCTTACCAGACCCTGCCCAGCGATCAGCGGGACGAATTGTTGCTGGCCATCCTGTTCGAGGAAATCCGGGCCTCCGCCGCCCAGGCCGCCAAGACCGGACGCAAATCCGACTACGACCGCGGCTTCGCAGCCATCGACACCCTCTTCCCGACCGGCGGCGACACCCGCTACAAGGGCAATCTCAGCCTGTTCTTCAGCAAGATCCACACGGTCGACGGCGGCGACATCAATCTTCTCGTTCCCGGTGGCGGCGTGAACGCCGGTCTCGCCGTCGCCTTCGCCGGATCGAAGGCCGCGAGCGATCTGGGCATTGTCGCCCAACGGCAAGGTGCCGTGAACGCCTTGGTGAACGGCAATTTCATGGTCAACCAGTCGCGAGTGTTCGCCATGGACGGTGGGGACATCACCATCTGGTCATCCAATGGCAACATCGACGCCGGCCGCGGCGCCAAATCGGCCATCGCCGCCCCGCCGCCACGGATCACCTTCGACGAACGCGGTAACCTGCAGGTCGAATTCCCGCCGGTCGTATCGGGCAGCGGCATCCGCACCGCCGCCAGCACAGTTCCCCTGCCGGGCAACGTTTACCTCGCCGCGCCGCGCGGCGTGGTCGATGCGGGCGAGGCAGGCATCGGCGGCACCAACGTGGCGATCGCGGCGACGGCCGTGCTCGGCGCCAGCAACATTCAGGTCAGCGGCACCGCCACCGGCGTTCCCAGCACCAATGTCAGTGTCCCGGTGGCCCCTGCCGGAGCCGCAGCGGCCGCAGGGGCGGCCACGCAGGCAGCCATGCAGTCCACCGTATCCGACAGCGAGCAGAAAACCGAACCCACGGTAGCCAACTCCAGCAGCCTCAACCCGCTCAAGGTTGAACTGCTGGGATTCGGCGAATGTTCGACGAGCGACATCAAGAACGGATCGCCCGGCTGTACCTGACGGGACGGGCCGATCCGGCGCCGCGGCGGCCGCACGCCGTGGCGCGGCGATGAAACGTCCCACATCGCATCTTCAGATCCCTAAAAAGGGGCTCGGTCTTTGGGAACGGTCAAACTCAAGCCCCTTACCAAACGGCAACCTATGCTTGGCCCTTACGCGCAACTACGTTCTCCGTACCGCCCCCATCGGAAGGGAACCCCAATGAGGTGTTCACCTTTCCCCCGCTCTTCTTCCATCAAGCCGACTACACGCCACGATACAGCGGCCTGAATTTAGCCCTGCTTTCCGACGTAGCCGGCGTATCTGTATACGGCAGCGAGCCTGCGACGTCGAACACGAATCCTGCCCGTCACCGACCAAAGACCTTCCGGGTCATCTCCACCACTCCGGTTTATATCCCTACCGCCGGCACAACCGAAAGCCTCACAACCCTTGAAAAATCGGCCCCGCCGCCTCTGGCACCAAACCTGCTAAATCTGCCGTGGGAGCCACCGACCATAGATATCCCCAATATCCGTGGAGCAGCATGCGTGAGCTCCTCCGTTTCAATGCCAATGACAAGAGGACTTACCCATGAAAGCAGACCACATCATCCCAGTTGTGTTGATGAGCGCAGGACTTCTCTCGGCAGGTAACATTCAAGCCCATGAAGCACGCTGCCTCGCAAGTACGACCCATCACGATCCATGTTACTACCTGGTTCTCGTAGGATTTACCCATGAGCCAGCACTGGCCAATGAAGTGAATGGACTCGATCTGTGGATCAAAAAGAACGTCGGCACCCCAACCACGCTAGACCTCACCAAAACGATTCCCGATTTCGACGACGACACCAATAACGGCGGCGCCAAATACGTTCCCGTCGACGTCATGAAAGACGACACCATCATGAATGTCATGATTCACGTTCTGCGCCTGAAGAAACAGACACACATAACCACAGAATCGGATAAGAACGTCATTAGCGCCACCATGCTGAAGCCTTACTACGGATACACCATGATGGGCCCACTGGTTCAAAGCATGGACCCTATATTTAATTACAAATATTCCGCACGCTTCATCACAGGCCCGACCGGCCCAAGGACCGGCGAATCTGCAGACGTACAAGGCGTTGGTGCCTATGGATTCCACATCATGGCCATGATCAATGACGAAACATACGACGAATTTTTCGTATGTGGCCAAGGAACCACAAACCCCACGGGCGACGCATTTTCATGTGTCGGCGCACCCCAAAAAATAAAATAACGGCCAGCACCGATCAGCCAGGGCAATGCTAACGGTAACCGCCAATATCCCTTCCGCGCGAAGACAACAAACTTGGCGGCTACGACCATGATCAATATCCGATGAGTCCATTATCTCAATAATAAGTCAGAATGAATATCTAGGAACGAAAAACTTTCAAAAGTCGCTTGAGCGAAGTAATTTTTCTGCTTGTTGTTTGTCTGCTGTATCGATTTATGAAACCTCGCACGGGCCCATCGCCAAATGAGGCCCGATAACGATATCTTGCTTGCTCGGTCGACTACACACGACCGAGCCCTATGATGCACGCTTATACCACGAATTCCGCAGAGCATCGGTTCGGCCAAAAGTATCCACATACCCCAGACTTTGCCTCTAAACAAAGACAAAAGGGCCACGACATCTTTTTATCAACACAGCTACGGTTTCCATGGTCCAACCTAGCGAAAATGGACGACGAAGCTGACTGAGTAAACACCCCACCCTGAACGATGAACGTAACATCGCCTCTATATATCATCCTCATTGCCATGTCAGTATCGGCCTGCCAACAGGCTGACACCGAAACACACCAGGACACCCCGAAATACGAGGCAACCACCCCATTTCGTAAAGATTTATCAATAAAAAAGGAATATGTATGCCAAATACACGGCATCAGACATATCGAGGTGAGATCCATGGAAAAAGGCTACCTACAAAACATATATGTGGATGAAGGTCAGTTCGTACGTCAAGGCCAGCCCTTATTCAAAATCATGCCCGCCATATACCAGGCCGAACTTATGAGGGCACAAGCCGAAGCCAACATTATGAATATCGAATATAAAAATACCAAAGGCTTGGCCGACCAAAATATTGTATCCCAGAATGAACTTGCTTTGGCCAAAGCAAAGCTGGATAAAGCCAATGCCGAAGTAAAACTAGCAGAAACCCATCTGAGCTTCACAGAAATAAACGCCCCATTTGATGGAATCGTGGATCATCTGCTGGCTAGAAATGGCAGCCTTTTAGACGAGGGCACGCTATTAACCACGCTTTCCGATATCAGTAAGTTATGGGTCTATTTCAACGTGCCGGAATCCGAATATCTCGATTACAAAATTAACAATAATAACGACCAGACATATTCTAAAGTGAAGCTCAAAATGGCAAATGGTGCGATTTTCGATCAGGAAGGCAAAATCGAAACGATCGAAGCAGATTTCGACAACACTGCGGGCAATATCGAGTTCAGGGCGACGTTTCCGAATCCTAACGGCCTCCTTCGGCATGGAGAAACCGGAACCATCATAATGAAAAAGCCATACAAAAATGCTTTGCTTATCCCCCAAAAAGCAACGTTCGAAGTCTTGGATAAGATGTTTGTCTACATCATCAACAATGAAGGCACTGTCGAACAAAGGTTGATCACGATCGACGCCGAAATCCCATATTTCTTTCTGGTAAAGCAAGGCGTCAAAGATGATGAAAAGATCTTGATCGAGGGCTTACGTAAAGTACATCCGGGCGATCATGTCGACATCACTTTAATTCCGACGGAAAAGCTACAGTCAAATCTGCAGCTCCATGCCGAATAAACAGGATTCGCATTCAGCTATGTTTGGCACTTTTATCAATAGACCGGTGATGGCGATATCGCTGTCACTATTGATCGTGTTCATGGGCTTTTTATCGATCAAATCATTGCCGGTATCACAGTTTCCAGATATTGCCCCGCCCCGCGTCACCGTCACACTGTCATTCCCTGGTGCCAGTGCAGACGTGTTAGTGAAATCGTCCATCATCACCATCGAACGTGCGATCAATGGCGTTCCCGGCATGAAATACATGGTTTCCGCTGCGACGAGCGCTGGGGAAGCAACAATCCAGATCCTATTCGATCTGGGAATCGATCCTCTGCAAGCCATGATCGACGTCAAGACTCGGTTGGATACAACCATGAGTCGCCTTCCACAGTTGGTAACACTCGAAGGCGTCTGGGTCCAACGTATCCAGCCAAGCATGCTCATGTATATCAATCTGTTCAGCAAAGATAGGAACGCAGATCAAAAATTCCTTTTCAATTATGCATTCGTGAATGTCGTTCCCGAAATCCAACGTGTAAATGGAATAGCACAGGCCAGGATTTTGGGTAGCCGCCAATATGCCATGCGAATATGGCTGAACCCTGAACGAATGAGAGCTTATAAGGTTTCAACTGAGGAAGTACTAAAAGCCATCGAAGAGCAAAGCATTATCGGCCGACCTGGCAGATTAGGACAGAGCACTGGCGTCACCGCCCAATCGAAAGAATATGTTTTAGTATATGAGGGCTGGTACAACAAGCCCGAGCAATATGAGAATATTATTATAAGGGCTAATTCAGAAGGTGAACTGTTGCGTATAAAGGATATCGGCACCGTTGATCTGAATAGTGAGTTTTGGAACATCTACTCGGATAAGGATGGCCTTCCTTCGGCCTCGATCGTCCTCAATCAAAACTACGGCACCAACGCCAGCAAAGTAATCGAAGATGTAAAGAAGAAACTGAAAGAATTGAAGGAAACTTTTCCGGAAGGAATGGATTATGAAATCAATTACGACGTTTCCCGATTTCTGGATGCCTCTATCCACAAAGTTCTTCATACATTGATGGAAGCCTTCGTGTTAGTCGCACTGGTTACGTTTGTTTTCCTGGGTGACTGGCGCTCAACGTTGATTCCAATCCTTTCTATTCCTGTCTCGTTGATTGGTACGTTTGCCGTCATGCAGGCTTTCGAACTATCGATCAACCTGATCACGCTATTCGCCCTGGTACTCGCCATCGGCATTGTGGTCGACGATGCCATCGTCGTAGTCGAAGCCGTACATGCCAAGATGGAAGCAGAACACCTCTCCCCCTATCAGGCATCCAAAAAGGTTCTAGGCGAAATCGGCGGCGCCATCATTGCCATCACATTGATAATGATATCAGTGTTCGTACCTATTTCCTTCATGAGCGGACCTGTGGGGGTGTTTTATCGACAGTTTGGTATTACTATGGCGTCCGCGATCCTCATTTCTGCCTTAGTCGCGCTATCACTTGCACCAGTCCTCTGTGGCATGATTTTAAAAAATAGCCACGGGCAACCAAAAAAGCGAACTCCTGTCAGCATCTTCATTGATACTTTCAATTATTTTTTTGAAAAGGCAACCGGCCGATACGTCAAAATTCTAGAAAAGATCGTCACTCGCCGTGTAGTGACGTTTCTTGCCTTTGTAGGATTCTCTATTGGTATTTATGGGGTTAATCTTAACTTACCCGCAGGCTTCATTCCTGGCGAAGATCAAGGGATGATATACGCGATAATTCAAACCCCCCCAGGATCGACAATAGAAACCACCAACAAGGTTGCTCGTGAACTTGAGGAACTGGCTAAAGGAATCGAAGGCGTCAAGTCCGTTTCATCACTTGCCGGATATGAGGTTCTCACTGAGGGCCGAGGATCAAACGCAGGCACATGTATCATCAACCTGAAAGATTGGGAAGAGCGCAAGAATACTGTACAGGACATCATCAAGGAACTAGAGGAGAAATCCAAGGATTTTGGAGCGATCATTGAATTTTTTGAACCCCCGCCCGTACCCGGTTACGGCGCCTCATCAGGTCTAGCGTTAAGATTGCTTGATAAGTCAGACGTTATTGATTATCAGCAATTTGATAAAATTACTCAAGATTTTCTTATGCAATTAAAGAAGCGCAAGGAGTTGACCGGACTATTTACTTTCTACGCAGCTAATTTTCCCCAATATGAGCTTGTAATAGATAATAAGCTTGCGATGCAAAAACATGTATCCATAGCCAAAGCCATGGAAAATCTCGACATCATGATTGGGAGCACCTACGAGCAAGGGTTTATTCGCTTCAACAATTTTTTTAAAGTATATGCACAGGCACTTCCAGAATACCGTAGATACCCTTCCGATATTCTAAATTATTTTGTCAAGAACGAAGAAGGTGAAATGGTGCCTTACTCGTCATTCATGACGATGAAAAAGACCCAAGGACCGAATGAAATCACCCGTTACAACCTTTATAATTCCGCAGTTATTCGGGCGGCTCCAGCAAAAGGATATACTTCTGGAGATGCTATCGAAGCCGTCAAAGAGGTCGCAGCAGCGACGCTTCCACGGGGTTATGACATCGCATGGGAGGGGTTGTCGTTCGACGAGGCGGCCCGAGGCAATGAAGCAGTCATCGTTTTCATGGTCGTCATTGTATTCGTTTATCTCGTTCTCGCAGGTCAGTATGAAAGCTTTATCTTGCCCTTGGCTGTGCTGTGTTCCCTGCCTGCAGGCATCTTTGGCTCCTATTTCTTACTGAAACTGGCAGGGCTCGCTAATGATGTGTATTCACAAATAGCGCTGATAATGCTTATTGGCTTATTAGGGAAAAATGCTGTACTTATTGTAGAGTTTGCTGTTCAGCGACACAGTCAGGGGTTATCCGTCAAGGACGCAGCCATCGAAGGAGCAAAAGCGCGCTTCCGTCCTATCCTAATGACTTCGTTTGCTTTTATCGCAGGTTTGATACCCTTGGTGAAGGCCACGGGCGCGGGCGCAATAGGAAACCGCACTATCGGAACAGCATCAATGGGCGGAATGCTATTCGGAACCGTCGTAGGCGTCGTCCTGATACCTGGGCTCTATTACCTGTTTGGCAAGATAATTGAAGGTAGATCCTTAATCAGAAACGAAGACAGCGAACCTTTTACCGAAACTTATCATTACACCAGGGATGACCTTGATGAGTAAGGCTGTATTTCGTTTCATCGCTGTCCTGGTGTTGTTGACGTTACAAGCCTGCGGAATTCCTGATATGACGACCAGGACGGCAGACGTACACTTGCCAAATCAGTTCAAGACCGAGCCGACCGAAAAATCGAATTCTGCAACCGTCAGATGGAACGACTTCTTCGAAGATGAAAACCTTTTGAGTCTTCTGGAAATTGCCGTTGCCAACAACAAGGAAATCAATATCATGATGCAGCGTATCAGCGCTGCGGAAAACGAGATTCAGGCGAGGCGTGGTGCGTACCTACCTTTCATCAGAACCGGCGCTGCCGCCGGGGGAGAAAAACCTGGCGACTATACCTTCAATGGGGCAGTCGAACGCAATCTTCCGCTTGCGGGTAATCCGTTTCCGACATTTGTAGGCGACTATCAGTTCGGGCTGACCTCTACATGGGAAATCGACATCTGGAGAAAACTTCGAAACGCTACCGAGGTAGCCATGCTCGAGTACATGGCGACCATGGAAGGGAAGAACTTCCTCATCACGAATCTCATAGCCGAAGTGGCGCGGTCGTACTATGAACTCGTTACGCTGGATAATCAGCTAGAAAATCTCGATCAGAACATAGCGATTCAACAGAATGCATTGCGAATCGTCAAAGAACTTCAGAAGTTTGCAAGAGCAGACGCACTCGCCATCAAACGTTACGAAGCTGAAGTGGCTAAAAACCAAAGTAAAAGGTATGAGATCAAGCAGCAAATCGTCGTCGTAGAAAATCGGATCAATTACTTGCTCGGTCGGACGCCGCAGCCGATCAAGCGGACATCTTCAGGCTTTCTGGATCTCGAACCCAAACTCATCAACACCGGTATTCCATCACAGTTGCTTCTGAACAGACCCGATATCAGAAAGGCTGAGCTGGAGTTGGCTGCAGCCCAACTGAATATCGAAGTTGCGAGGGCTGAGTTTTTTCCTTCTTTCGGCATTAGAGCCGGAGTTGGATTTGACGCATTTGCAATGAAATATCTTATCAATACGCCGGAATCATTGGCAGCCTATGTTGCGGGCGAATTGGTCGCCCCCCTGGTAAATAAAAATGCCATCATAGCCAATTTTAAGACCGCTAACGTAAAGCAGGTTCAATCCGCTTTCGAATATGAAAAATCTATTATCAACGCCTATGTTGAAGTTTTGAACCAGATTTCGAATATCGAGAATATGCGTAAAAGCTTCAACCTAAAAAAGAACCAAGTGGACCATTTGGTCAAGTCGATCGATATTTCTATTCAACTCTTCAAATCTGCAAGAACGTTTTATCTTGACGTATTGACGACTCAGCGGGATGCCCTCGAAGCCAAACGCGAATTGATTGAAACAAAACAAAAACAGATGTTTGCAATGGTCGATCTTTACAAGTCACTCGGTGGGGGCTGGCGATGATGTTGAGTTCGAGCCCGAAGACACACACGAATTTCCATTCAATCAGCAGGCCATTCAACTCAATGCGCGCTTTGTCTATTCTCATATTCAACGCAATGATGACAGGCTGTATGAATGGTTTGATGACTGACTCAGATGACACAGCCTCCATAAACAGGGCTGTCCAAATCAGGCATGATCCCGCCAACGGCTCGGTTTTCTATCAAGGGCCTACCATGACCCACAATGCGGTAAGGAAAGACAACCCTGAAGTCGAAGATATTTCTTTGCATGCCATTAAAAAACCGCCCGACTCTATTCGCTATTTTATAACAGTCAACGATCGATATCGAGGTCATTGGCGGGGCGCTATTCAAGCTGCGGATACAGAAGGCAAAGTGTTTCCCGCAGCTTTTTTACAGCAAAGTGTGAATTGCGAATTTCATTGCGAATTTGACGACACCATTGAAATTGAATTGACTGAAGAGTATTTGGTTGGCCATATAAACAGCGGCATTATTATGCATCTTTATGGACCTGGTGGCTCTGCCTCTGCACCATTCACGGTAACGCCTGCTTATATTAAAGGCTTCCTTTCAACGATAGACAAACCGTTTCAATCAAGCAACATCGGTGTTCACGCCGGACCAATCAGAAAACAATGATCTGAATATAACCATGTAATTCGTCCGCGGATGGTGGATGTTTTTATAAATGACTCTGATAGTAATCATTCAAACCTCTGTGTTCATGTTCTTGGATTGCTGGCATCTCTATCTCTTTTCCTGCCGGCGAGATGCAGCGCCCCAAGGAGACTGAACGGTTACCTATGTGGTTTTTGGATGCCATCCATTTCAGACACCACCTCACTTTTCATTTGGAATTTAGTCATGCACCCAAAACATCACTGCGTTGAAAAAGTAGCACACATATGCCACCGGCATTTCATTTGGATTCTCATCACTTCCTATTTTATGGCATCCCTATTTCCTGATTTTGGCATCTGGATTCGCGAAGTCAAATTAGGCAGCACCACTTTGCTGCATGGAACACTGGAATTCTCCGTTCCGTCTTTGATGCTATCTTTATTGCTGTTCAATGCTGGTTTGAGCATCAGAACCGAAGACTTCAAACGGCTGGGACGCAGGCCGTCGGTGTTGTTGGGAGGTCTGTGCGGCAACCTGGTCACGCCGCTAGCTTTCCTCGTCGGGGTCAGCTTTATCATGAGCTTTTGGCATAATCCGGAAGAAGCCCAAGATATTCTTGTCGGTCTTGCATTGATAATGTCCATGCCAATTGCCGGAGCGTCTACTGCATGGACGCAAAACGCTAATGGTAATCTTGTATTAAGTCTCGGTTTGATATTGCTCACGACATTACTCAGCCCGATAACATCGCCGCTAGTCCTCCATACAGCCGGCTTTGTTACCAGCGGTGATCATTCTGAGGATTTACATGAATTTGCCTCGAATAGCGTAACGACGTTTCTAGGCGTTTGGGTCATCTTGCCATCTTTACTTGGCATCTTAATGCATCGGTTCGTTTTCAAACAATCTCCCGCGGTGGCGAAGTCCGGTATCAGGCTCATCAACTATATTCTCCTGTTGTTACTGAACTATTCCAATGCATCACTAACCCTACCCGACGCACTTTCTCATCCCGATATCGACCTTATCGTTATCATGTTGATAATCGTAATATTGCTGTGCACCCTTGGGTTTTACACCGGCTATTTAATAGCGAAGGTTTTTCATCTAGATCGTAAGGACATGGCATCGCTGATGTTTGGTCTTGGCATGAATAATAATGGCGCAGGACTGGTATTGGTTTCAATCGCCATGGCTGATCACTCGCAGGTCATGTTGCCTATCTTGTTTTATAATCTCGTTCAGCATTTTGTCGCTTCATTCGTTAATTCCATCGCGTTTCGGTCTGGAGCGGAATCGTACCAATCGACCTAGGAGTCTGCCCGGCAGAAGGTTTGTTGGAATTGCGAATAGGGTCCTCTGTATTGGGCATAGCAACGGATCGTTCCAGACTTCTTTCCGCAATTGGCATGGGGGGCAAGCAATTGGTGCATCATCCAGCGAGTATCGCCTCCACGATTCTCCGTTACTATTCCCCAGGTCACCGATTCGGTGTAGATTCAACGCCAGTCAGTCGCGCTTTAAGCCGGCGGCGATCTTCTGCAATCCGCACCGGCTGACCGTAAGCCCAGGATGGGCTTGATCCATTCATCCGGCGCTTTCACGTTGGCCCTGCGCCACCGCTAGGCATACTTGCCAGAACCGGTTTGCAGCTTCCTGGGCATTTCGGCCGTGCGCGGATACTTCCGCTCGTCGATCTTCAGTTGGCTTTCGCCCTTGCGTTCCCAGGCCACCACCAGGTGAATCGGCCATTGGGCAAGCGGCTCGAACACCGCCTCCGAGCCGAATCCGGCATCGGCCAACACCGGTTGCGGCAAGGCACCCAGATTGGTCTCGACCGCCTAGAGTAGCGCCGGTTGCCGGTCGCTGTCTGCTGCGTTGTGGTTCAACTCTGCCGCCACGATGATTGGCCTGAGATTGCCTACCCGTCCTGCAGAATCCGCTCGTCGCCCGGATTGCGACCACGAGCCTGAGCCGCTTCCCGCTGGCGCGCTTCCAGTCGCTCGCACGGCTTGGATCGCCGCCAGCCGATCCGCGCGCCGTTCGATCCCGGGAACAACGCCGCGAGTTCCTGCAAAGGATTGGCGCGAAAATCGCCGATCGCGCGATGCTTGGGAAAGTGCCGCACTCAGCAGGCTGAAGGTCACGTCTTCGTGCAGTTTCCGGGCGATCTTGCGCAAGGTGAACACACCAGTGGCATCGCCATAGATCAGCACCTTGACCATCGGCGCCGAATGAAACGGCCGGTTGCGCAGCCCGCCCTTCCCGTGGCGCGCATGAAATGCGCTCAATTCCAGGGTCCCCGCCGTGTCGTTGATGTCGTACGCAAGGTGGCCTTCGGGCAGCCGGTCTTACCGGGGGCCGGCAGTGGAAAACTCTGCTCCGGACGGTAGGGGGGTCACGGGTCGCCATTCGTTTTCCACGCATCGGGCCGTTTTTCGATGACTTCTCGATCGTTCTGCCCCGCACATTCCTAGGACACCGGCTCCATATACTCGATGCCGAGTTGAAGGCTGGAAACGCCCCGAAACTCGTTGACGTCCAGCCGGAAGGCTGCGCGCAGCCGACGGCATCCCAGCCATTCCGGTGGATCAGCGACGAAGAACGCAATCCCTTCCACTTGGCGCGCCGCACCAGGCACCTGGAGCCTCAAGCGAAGATGCTTCTCACCGACGATCCGCATACCCAGCACCTCGAACTCCCCGTCGAACAAGGGTTCGGGGAACCCCTGCCCCCAAGGGCCGGCATCGCGCAGGCAGCGCGCTGTATCGAGATGGAAGTCGGCCGCCGGCAGCTCCCCATCCGTGACCACCGTATGCTCCAAGTCCACCCCTTCGAGCAAATCCGCAACTTCCGCCTCGAATGCCGCCGTGAACGCCGCCAGCCGGCTCTCCTCGATGGTGAGGCCGGCCGCCATTGCGTGGCCGCCGAAGCGAACGATCAAGCCGGGATGGCGGGCCGAGACCGCACACAGGACGTCACGCACGTGCACCCCGGAGATCGACCGCGCCGACCCTTTAAGCAGACCGTCCTCGCCCTGTGCGAACGCGATCACCGGCCGATGCAGCCGGTCTTTGATCCGCGAGGCCAAAATACCGATCACCCCCTGATGCCAAGCGGGATCGAAGACGATCGCGGCCGAGCCGGTCCGAGGGTCGGATTGCTGCGGGATCGCGATCTGGAGCATCTCCCAAGCCTCGGCCTGCATCTGGGCCTCGATCGTCTTCCGCTCGCGGTTCATCTGATCCAGCAGCTCCGCAAGCTCCCTCGCCGCGACCATATCATCCGCCAGCAGGCAGGCGATACCCAGGCTCATGTCGTCCAGCCTGCCGGCCGCGTTCAGCCGCGGCCCCAGCGTGAATCCAAGGGTACCCGCTGTCGGAACGGCCGCGCCCCGATTCCTATCGGCCACCTCCAGCAGCGCCTGGATGCCCGGGCAGGCACGCCCTGCGCGAATGCGCTGCAATCCCTGATGCACCAGGATACGGTTGACCCGGTCCAGGGGAACCACATCCGCCACCGTTCCCAGTGCTACCAGGTCCAGCAATTCCGCCAGGTTGGGCGGTTGCCGAGCGCCTTCGAACCAGCCGCTCTCGCGCAGGCGGCTGCGCAGTCCCGAAAGCACATAGAAAATGACGCCGACACCGGCCAGCGCCTTCCCGGGAAATTCGTCGCCTGGCAGATTGGGGTTGACGATAGCATCCGCCGCGGGCAGCGACTCCCCAGGCAAGTGGTGATCGGTGACCAGCACCTTCATGCCCCTCGCCTTGGCCGCCGCCACGCCCGCATGACAGGCAATGCCGGTATCCACGGTAACAAGCACATCGGGGGGAGTGGCGCTGCCACGACATATCAGTTCGACCAGCTCCGGTGTGAGACCATAACCGCAAGTAAACCGATTGGGCACGATGAAGGACACCTGCTCCGCGCCCAGCGCCCGCAAGCCCCGCATCGCCACCGCGCAGCTCGTCGCACCGTCCGCATCGAAATCGGCCACGATCATGATCGACTTCTGCCCGCGGATTGCAGCTTCGAGCTCCGCCGTCATCGCATCCATGCCTTTCAACAACGAAGGCGGCGGAAGTTCGTTCAGCGAGCGCCCCAAATCTTCGGGCACGAAAACCGAACGGCTTTGGTAAAGGCGGGTGAGCAGGGGCGAAGCATCCGGCGGCTTAGCCTGTGGAAACGGCTCCGCGATGCACACGGCAGGGCCACTCCCGTTACCGGCGTCGGCAGTCCGCGGACGACGGACGATTCTTTTTTTTATTGGATAGTAAAGCTTGATCATCGATAAGCCGAAAAAGCTCAATCATCCGACACGGAGCCCAATAAAACTGAGCGATCCCTATTCAAGTCGCTCCGGCCGCAAATTTCAACATGTTATTAGCAAATTCAGGGTATCCTGCAAATTTCCTTGTTACCGAATCACGAAAATACGAAACGAATGAATCACTGTGATCATACTTGGACTCTACGGAACACGCCTTTAATGCTATCGAAGCCCATTCGGCATTCGGGGTCAGGCAGAGAAATTTCTCCATATCAACCAATACATTCCAGCCGAGATCAAATTCAAAAAAATAATAAAAACGATCCGGCCTTGATGATTGAAGCCTCTTAAACCAAAGAATTTCGTCAAGGATCAACTCCAGCACATCTTCTTCGGACGGCTGCTCGAGCTCCCGACCAAACAAACCGACATGCCCGGTCAAAATGTTTGATTTGGAACAGTCCATGGGATTTCTTATGGGCATCAAAAACCTTATCCTTGGTTCCTTCTCGAGCAACTCGAAGAGTTCAACACCACTCGACCGGATATGATTAGATATCCGTAAAGATTCCTTCCAAAACAAGCTGTCAATATTTTCTTTCACTAAACCGAGAGCCGCCCCCCTGAAAAGAGTTGACGTATTGTATTTCTCATCAAAGGCATGCGAGTGAATTATAGACCCACCATACTGCCCTCGCATCCCCCCTTTCGATATATAGATAGAGTAACGCAAGAAATTCTGGAATACCTTATAATCATAGCTCGCAATCCAGTCCAGCCTGCCATCCCCAAATATTCTTTGGCCGCCGTGATTCAGCACTTGACATTTAGGATGGAGAAATAGAATGGATGCGGTCAACGTCGTCAGATTGCGGTAAGGCCCCAAGGCCATACATACCGTCCGCACCGAATCCGTATTGATCGCTCTTGATCTCACTAAATCCCATTATTTACGAAATCCATCTACTAACAACTTAAAGTCAATCACCATAAAAAAACCAAAGTCAGTATGAAGACAAAAATTTCATTATCACCGCATTCAGGACACCACGCCAATACGTTAAGCTTTGGGAAACGCTGCGCACCCCAAGAATACCTTTAGTCAAACCCAATCCACCGCAGGCCGAGCGGAGTCGAAGCTCGCGACAGATCGCTTCGACTCCCTTCAACCTCGCTCAGGGCTAGCCGCTCAGCGGACAACACGACTTGACGGGATCGATCCCATAGACTGTGAGACAACCCCCATTATCAAAACGCAGTTCCTACGCCTGCTACGGTTCCACTCTCTCTTCGGACCAAAGATATGCCGAACCGATCAAGCCGCATCAAAGCGGCTTGTCGCTCCTTAAAAGCGAACTGCTCGAACGATCCGACACGCATTCCAATGAGCCCGGCGCCTCGGCGCGATCTGCTCCTCTTTGGTCTATACGCGGCCGCGCATACGGTAATCAGCGGACTCTTGGACGCCCTCCGGCATTTCCTGGTAAAATTTGCGTCCGATAGACGCCTGCGATGCCACATCTAGAGCGCAAGGGCGTGGTGGCGAGGCATAAATAGTATCATCGGCACGTCCTTCACGTTACACGCGGGTACGTTGCCGTTGATTTTATCCTCATTATATTCCGATAGGAATCATCAGCAACCCGAAAAAGAATAACAATCACCGAAATCAGTTCATTGAAAACGCCCAACTTAAACGCGCTCGAAAACTTTACTTTCACTGCAAATCCAATCTCCGTGTCCAGCCATCCAGAAATCATCATAGAAGCAGGAAAAAGCGAACGCCATTACTGGAGAGATGTCTGGCGTTACCGTGAGCTGTTTTATTTTCTGGCCTGGCGCGACATTCTGGTCAGGTATAAACAGACCGCGATCGGTTTAGCCTGGGCGCTGGTCCGGCCTTTGTTCACCATCATCGTGTTCACTCTGATTTTCGGACGGCTCGCCCGCCTTCCCTCCGAAGGAGCGCCCTACGCCGCCCTGGTATTGGTGGGGATGATTCCCTGGCAGTTTTTCGCGAGTGCGGTCAACGAAGCCAGCCTTGGCCTTGCGAACAAGGAGAACATCATCACCAAGGTCTATTTCCCGCGCATCATCATTCCGATCAGCGGGGTCATCGTCAATTTGGTCGAACTCGCCGTCGGGCTGGCCATGCTGGCCGTGTTGCTGGCCTGGCAGCAGGTCGCGGTGACCCTGAACATACTTTTCCTGCCGCTCATCCTTCTGTTGGCCCTGCTGCTCACTTTCGGTTGCGCCGTCTGGGTTTCCGCATTGAGCGTACGCTTCCGCGATTTCCGCCAAATCGTGCCGTTCGCCTTGCAGATGGGCCTCTATATTTCGCCCATCGCCTACAGCGCGGCGATCATCCCCGAGCGCTGGCGCGCCTGGTACGCGCTCAACCCTTTCACCGGGATCATCGAGGGACTGCGCTGGTCGGTCTTTGCCAATTCACCAACGCCACCCGTCCAGGAGCTTGCAATATCGCTGGGCATGGCCACCCTCGCAACTGCCAGCGGCATCGCCTATTTCCGCAGCATCGAAAAGCGTTTCGCCGAACTGCTCTGAACATGTCTTACGCAATCCAAGCCGAATCCGTCGGCAAGTCTTTCATCCTCCACCATCAGCGCAACCGCCCCAACGACAGTCTACGGGACGCCCTGGCCGGCTCGTTATCCCACCTCAGCCGTTCCCTCCTCCGCCGCGCCCGCAGAAACCAGCGAGACGAGACGGAAGAATTCTGGGCACTGAAGGACATCTCTTTTCAAATCCGGCCCGGCGAAAGAATCGGACTCCTGGGCCGGAACGGCGCGGGCAAATCGACCCTCTTGAAAATTCTCTCGCGCACGCTGGAGCCTTCCACCGGCAGGATCAGAATCCGGGGACGCATCGCCAGCCTGCTCGAGGTGGGCACCGGTTTCCATCCTGAATTGACAGGGCGAGAAAACATCTACTTCAATGGCGCCATGCTGGGCATGTCGAAGGCCGAAATCAGCAGGAAATTCGACGAAATCGTCGAGTTCGCCGAGGTCGAGCAGTTCCTCGATACCCCGGTCAAGCATTACTCGTCCGGCATGTATGTCCGCCTTGGCTTTGCCGTCGCGGCCCATATTGATCCCGAGATTTTGATCGTTGATGAAGTCCTTGCTGTTGGTGACGCCCGATTCCAGAAAAAATCCATCGGAAAAATGCACGAAATCGGACAGGAAGGGCGCACCTTATTGTTCGTCAGCCACAACATGAATTCCATCATGCAATTGACGCAGCGGGCATTGCTGCTCGATCATGGAAAAATAGTTTGCGATTCTGATACCAGCCAAACCATTACCAAATATTTAAGTGCCGAGGCCACCGAAGACGGTCGCTTGCCATTGAAAACCAAAGTTGATTGGCTTCGTGGGCTAAACTTCCGATGGCTACGGGAAGAAACCGCTGCAGGCTTCAATAAGCCGCTGAATTTTGCACTAGGATTTATCACGACGCAGCGCGCCTTTCGGCTTGTATTCACCCTCAGTTTCATAAACACCATTGGGGCACTGGTACTGACATGTAAAGCTCAACTGGATGATCTCGAACCTGGACTACATCGATTCGGCCTCCACATTAGGGACCACCATCTGACGCCCGGCACCTATTTTGTCAGACTTGACTTATGGGGCTCCGAGGAACACCTTTTCGAGCAAGAAAACATTATTACCATCGATCTATTTGCGGCCAGCACGGACGATCGCCTGATTCAAAATATCAGTAGGCGCAGAGGAGACAAACTGGGATGCTACGCCCCCATTGCACTTCAAATTCTCCCCGCATCAGAAAGCCATCAACACGATTAACGAATAGCCATGCGATTGCCCCGTGTTCTTTTTACACGCCTTCCGACAGACACTCGCTATCCATTCGAAGGCCAACTGCCTTTTTCGGACAGCATGCCACGCCCGGCCCGAACATCCTTACGTAATATAGAAACGAATGTTTCGCTCACCGAAAATACCGGTAACATGCTTATCGGCGAGTCACTGAGCCGAATCCTTGAAATTGACCGTGCCCGATCCTGCCATCTAAACCTCACGCGACTACTGGCACTAGGATGGAGTGCTGAGCGTATACGGGACGAAATCCGCAAACACTTCGATCTAGTTGTGTTCCTTATGGCAAATGCTATCAGGCAGGATTTCGACCTGGGCGACCTTGCCGATGCTGTCAGCGCACTCGAAACCGACCTCATGGTTTTCGGCATCGGCATGCAGGATTCTCTACCTCCGACACTTTCGACCTTACCCGAAGGTTCGCAACGGCTGTTGTACCTATTTGACCAGAAGGCACTGATCTTCGGAGTGCGAGGAAGAGAAACGGAAAATTGGCTCCATAGCGTGGGATTCAGTCGCGCAAAAGCACTTGGATGCCCGAGCCTTTATGTGTATCCGCAGAATATGCTTGCCGTGGCCCCCCCCCTCAGGGGGAAACACTGCCACAGCGATTGCCTCTGGACACCTCACTAACCCGTCGCCGCGAAGTCAGAAACTGATCTCGCTGTTCCGTGACACTAAAAGCCACTACATCATGCAGGACGAGCTCCTGACCATCGCACGCACCTGCAAGGGCGACGAAAGTCTGTACAACGATGCGACCGGTCGAGTCCGGACGGAGCTTTGCAAGCCGGTATTGGAGCATATTCTTGGCAGCAAGATTCCATTCGACAATTTCTGGTATTTTCAAAATCTTGATGCATGGCGGGTTTTCTGCACCCAAGCGGATTTCTATCTCGGGGATCGGTTCCATGGCGGGATAGTGGCCATGCAAGCCGGAATATCAGCCATTTTTATCTGGAACGATCAACGTGCTCGCGAACTGACCGACTTTTTTGCACTGCCGAATATTTCTGTTGCCGACATCGGCGACGCCAAAGCGCACGACCTGGTCGATCACTTACTCACCCAGCAAGCATTCACGGAGTTCCGAGACACATATAAGCAACGGCTGGATCTTTTCGCACGCACTCTCGGCGAGCATGGACTCCGTCTTGATATTGGCGATCAATACTCCACACCCAAAAGACATAATGCGCGACAAATCGTCCATAAGGCATACAATAAATTTTTTCCCCGGTTCAATTGAATTACGCATCCGCCTCCATTCCCACCGATCCCAGAAAAAAGCATGGCCTTCCATAACAGATTGACCAGCATCGAACGCGCAAGAGTTACGATCACGAAACTCACCTGCCCAATCACCCGCAATGCCTTGCGCGCCATTCCACTCACGGATTTCATCTTCGGAGTTTATGTATCACGCCGCTATCGCTATGTGTATATCGACAACCCAAAGACCGGATGCACCTCCCTGAAATCCGCCATGGCCGAATTGGAACTTCGGGGAAGCGAGAGCAATCTCGATCCACTGAATCCGGAGGTCATTCATTATGATGCGTCTCCGCTCAAGTCTTTCGCACCCATTTTTCCAAACCCGACACTAAGCAGCTTGGCAGCACAAGGGTACCGTTTCGTCACTTTCGTGAGAAACCCTTATCAGCGCTTGCTTTCCTGTTATCTGAATAAATTCGACAGCAATGCGACGATGGATAATCCTCAGGCTCGGAGGATGCCTCATGGTACAGCGCCAGGCGATTTTTTGGAATTCATCGAAGCGGTCGTCGGACAGACCGATCAAGAGATGGATCCGCACTGGCGAAGCCAGACGATCAATATCCATTTTGGCAGGATTACCTACACCCATATCGGGCGTTTTGAAAACTATGCGCT
This sequence comes from Methylococcus capsulatus, assembly GCF_036864975.1. Lineage (NCBI taxonomy): Bacteria > Pseudomonadati > Pseudomonadota > Gammaproteobacteria > Methylococcales > Methylococcaceae > Methylococcus > Methylococcus capsulatus. The sequence continues at coordinate 122,296 of NZ_CP104311.1, forward strand.
CGACTATAAGGCGACGTTCGAAAAACTGGGTATTCCGCACACGGACATCCCACAGCTTCGACACCTCAACAAGACGAAAGCAGGCCGCAGCAGGCTTCGCGAATTCTACGACGAGAAGAGCCAGGAAGCGGTTTACGCCAGATACCGTGATGATTTCTCCAATTTCGGCTACTCCTATGAGCTTCCCGATTAGGCCCATCGTATTTACCGTGTAGCTTTTGTTTTGCGACTCACAGACACGACTCGTGACGACTCAGGTACCTGCACCACGAATTACTGTTCTGCTTCCCGTCTACAATGGCGAAATATATCTGCGCGAAGCTCTGGAAAGCATCCTGATTCAGACTTACGCGGATTTCTCACTGCTCGCGATTGATGATGGTTCGACGGATTCCAGTTTGGAAATCCTTCGATCCATCAAGGACCCTCGCATTTCGGTGAAGGTCAATCCTACGAACAAAGGGCTGATCCGGACGTTGAATGAAGGCCTGGATCTCATTCAGTCCGAGTATATCGCCCGCATGGACGCCGACGATATTGCGACACCCTACCGGTTGGAGGAGCAATTGGCATTCATGGATGCCCACCCGGACGTCGGATTATGTGGCGGGTACTATGAGCGATTTACCGACACCGAAAGCATCGTGGTGCGCCCTCCAACCACTCATGAAGACATCAGTTATGCGCTGATCTTCGACAACGTGATGGCTCACAATACCGTGATGTTCAGGCGCAGCGTGCTGGAGCATTACCGGCTCAGATACGATCCGGCATTCGCCCACGCCGAGGATTACGAATTATGGGTCCGTTTCGCGCGTTACAGCCGTCTCGCCAACCTGCCCCGCGTGCTGGTCCGGTACCGCTTTCATCCCGCCAATACCAGTTCCCGCTTCAGGCAGGAGCAGCAGATCGCCGCGGCGAAGATAAGGCATATCCACCGGACCCATCTCGGGCTCGAGCCCCAGGCCGCCGATGCCGTGTTGCATCGGCAACTGTTCGACATGCGCTTCGAAGGCGGTTTGCCGGAGCTGAAGGCGGCGGGCATCTGGCTTGCGAAGCTCTATCGTGTCGGCGTCCGGCGTTGCCGCCAGCACCCCTTGAAGACTTTTCTCGAATTCAACAGACTGTGGTATTCAGCCTGCGGCAGGCTTGCCGATCAAGGCCTGCAAGTGTTCGTTCAGTTCCTCCGACAGCCGTTCGGTATTCTAGGAAATCCGGCATACACGCTGAAGCTGGCCTACCGTTGCTGGAAGCGTATCAAAATCGCGTGAGACACGACGGCGACTACTTGTTATCCTTCGCGTCAGCCGTACCAACGACATTGTATGATTGCCCGTTTCACAGTGCATAATGGACCCCCCATGTCCGCCACCGCGACATGACACATCGTTTCAGCCCTCCCGGCCCAACCCCGCGCGTGACCATCCTTATGCCGGTCTATAACGGCGAGAAGTACCTCGCCGCCGCCATGGAGAGCATTCTCGGCCAGACCTTTCGAGACTTCATCCTGCTGATCATCGACGATGGGTCGAGAGACGCCAGCCTCGCCATCGCCCAGTCCTTCGGCGATCCCCGCGTGCAGGTGGAGCGGAATCCCGAGAATTTGGGGCTGGTGAAAACGCTGAACCGGGGACTCGACCTGGTGCAGACCGAGTTCGTGGCCCGGATGGATTGCGACGACATCGCACTTCCGGAACGCCTGGAAAAGCAGGTGGCTTTCCTGGATGCGAACCCCGCAATCGGCATGTGCGGAACCGCCTACGAACTGTTCCACGAGTCGCTCCGGCAAACGATCCGCCCGCCGTGTCGGCACGAGGAGATCGTTTACGGGCTGCTCGACGATAATGTGTTTCTTCACAGCTCGGTGATCGTACGTATGGAGGTCCTGAACCGCCACGGCCTCCGCTACCGGGAGGACTATCGGCACGCGGAAGACTATGAGCTCTGGGCTAGGCTCGCCCGACATACGTACATCGGCAACCTGCCCCAGGTCCTGGTGCGCTACCGTTCCCATCCCGAAAACATCAGTAACACCAACAAGGGGGAACAGATAGCCACCCGCGACCGGGTAAGACTCGAACATCTGGAATCGTTCGGATTGGCGCCTGCGGCCGATCAAAAGATGCTCCACATCGACCTGTTTTCCCTCGCCTTTCAGGGCTCCCCGGACCAGCTGGCCGAAGCCCGCCACTGGCTGGAAACGCTGGCACGGGCAGTGTCCGACCGATGCGGCATTCCATTGGGACGGCTCCATCGCGATTTCGCCCTGCTGTGGTATTCGGCCTGCGGACGCTCCGCTCACCATGGCCCCACCGTCCTGTTGTCTTATCTGAACTCGGCGATGGCCTGGAAAGGCCCCAAAAGCTATATACTCAAGCTGCTTTTTCGCTGCCTGATGCGTCAACCCATCCCGGCTGTCACGAAGTAGCCCGACTCCCCTCCTCCGTACCCCTCGATGCGTACCGTCCGTTTCCGGATCCGCCCGACGATCCCTCGCCATACCCTGATGCCAGGATTCCTGAAGCGCTCGCGCGTGGTGAAAACCTTGCGCTACACCGCTCTGGCGATATTCGGTCTTCCGTTCATCCCCATCTACCGGCAACCCCTGGGACAAGCATTGAAGCGCGCGCTGGGCATGGTGCTGGCCGGGGAGGTCAAGAAGCCAGCCATGCTGCTCCTGGGCACCTTGAATTACACTGTGTTTTATGCCCTCTGGGTCCGCCATCCCTGGGGCGAGGCGAAGATACGCTCCAAGGTGGAGATCTCCCACACGCACACGCTGGAGATCGCATTCATCGTCGGCTCCACCGGTTCGGCGTCTCCGGAAGACATCGAGGTGACGCTGGAGTCGATCCGCACCCAGGATTTCCAGGGCCTCGTCAGCCATGTCGCCGTCGTGGAACCGGACCTGCCGCCGCTCACATTCCGGCCGGTCGTGCCGGAAGGTTCGGAATTCGTGTGTTTCCTGCAGGCGGGAGACAGACTCACCCCCGATGCAATCAGCCGGGTCGCGGCATGCATGGACGGCTATCCGAAATTCAAACTGATCTACAACGACCACGATTACTTGATCAAGGGCAAACACCGCTGTTTCGCCGAGTTCAAACCGGATTGGAACTACGAATTTTCCCTGGCTCGGTTTTACCTCCAGACGCCGGTTTTCTTCAGCGCCGCCAGTCTGGAAAAGCTGGGGTTCTCGAAACTCTCCGGCCCCTGCTCCCTCCCCGAAGTCGTATTCAAAATCTACGAAAACCACGGCAGCGAAAGCATCGCCCACATTCCCGCGGTTCTCTGCCATCACCCGTACTCCCGCCGCGAGGACTGCAGTGGGGAACTCGACGTCTACGGCAAGGCGGTTGCGGCCCATCTGGCACGGCGCGGGGAGCCAGCGAGGATAGAACGCAGCCGGGAAGCGACCCGCGGCCTTTCGGTCCATTTCCCGCCGACGCCGGACCGGCCGCTGGTCTCCATCATCATCCCGACCCGGAACCGGGCCGACCTGCTGCGTAATTGCATCGAAAGCATCGAAACGCGCACGGCGTACGACCACTACGAGATCCTGGTGATCGATAACGGCAGCGACGAAGCGCAGACGCTGGAATACTTCCGCGAGATCGCAGCCCACGGGGTACGGGTGATTCCAGACCCCAGCCCATTCAATTTTTCGACCATCAACAACCGGGCGGCCGAACATGCCCGGGGGCAGTATCTGGCCTTTCTGAACAACGACATCGAGGTGATCAGCCCAGAATGGCTGGGTGAGATGCTCGGCCTCGCGGCCCGGCCCGGGATCGGCGCCGTGGGCGCGCGCCTGTGGTACCCGAACGACCGTCTGCAGCATGCCGGCGTGATCCTGGTCGGGGGGGTGGCCGGGCATGCCCACAAGTTCCTGCCGCGCGGATTGCCCGGCTACTGTGACCGGGCGGTGCTGCTGCAGGAGTTCTCTGCCGTCACCGCAGCCTGCATGGTGATCCGCAAGACGAGCTTCGCCGACATCGGCGGCTTCGACCCGGACCTAGCCGTGGCGTTCAACGACGTAGACCTCTGCCTGCGCCTGAAAGCCGCCGGCTACCGGAACGTCTGGACGCCCGCCGCGGAACTTTACCACCACGAATCCTTGAGCCGCGGCAACGACACCGCGCCGGACAAGATCGAACGGTTCCTGCGGGAATGCGCCTACATGCGCGAGCGCTGGGGCGATTTTCTGCGCAACGACCCGGCTTACAGTCCCAACCTGGCCTGGGACAACTACGACTTCTCGCTGAGCTGGGAACGGCCGAAATTCTAAGAACCTGTCTTGAAAAATCTATTCAAGCGAACTCAATCAGTTGAAATCAGGAAAATTCTCCGCTCAGGTAGGATGGATAAGCGTAGCGCATCCACCTCCGCGCCGACTCGGAGAGCGGCGGAGCCGACTCGGAAAGCGGCGGAGCCGACTCGGAAAGCGGCGGAGCCGACTCGGAAAGCGGCGGAGCCGACTCGGAGAGCGGCGGAGCCGACTCGGAGAGCGGCGGAGCCGACTCGGAAAGCGGCGGAGCCGACTCGGAGAGCGGCGGAGCCGACTCGGAAAGCGGCGGAGCCGACTCGGAAAGCGGCGGAGCCGACTCGGAGAGCGGCGGAGCCGACTCGGAAAGCGGCGGAGCCGACTCGGAAAGCGGCGGAGCCGACTCGGAGAGCGGCGGAGCCGAATTTGGCGGATGCGCTGCCGCTTATCCGCCCTACGATCCTCCATATTCTTTTTCAAGACAGACTCTAAAAATCCCGCTGCCATGCGCGAAGCCACAAGCATGAAAGGCATCGATATCGTCATCGTCAACTGGAATTCCGGAACCCAGCTCCGCGAATGCCTGCGATCGATCGAGACTTCCCGAAACGAAGCCGCCCCCCTTACGGTCACCGTCGTCGACAACGCCTCCTCCGACGGGTCAGCGGACGGCTTGCCATCGCCGTCCTATGCCTTGCGCGTCATCCGCAACCCGGCCAACCTCGGCTTCGGCCGGGCCAGCAATCTCGGCGCACGCGAAGGAAATGCCGGCTATCTGCTGTTCCTGAATCCGGATACACGCCTCCATCCTGGCGCCCTGAGCATCCCTCTGGAGTTCATGGAGTCGGAAGCGGGAAGGCAGGTCGGCATTTGCGGCGTGCAGTGCCTGGACGATGCCGGCCGCATCGCCCGATGCTGCGCCCGTTTCCCCACGGCCTGGCGGCTCATCGGCCAAGCGCTCGGGCTGGACCGCCTGTTTCCGGGCTGGATAAGTCCGCATTTCCTCAACGAGTGGCCCCACGACACCGACCGTGACGTCGATCAAGTGATCGGCGCTTTCTTTTTCGTGCGGCGCGCCGTGTTCGATCAACTCGATGGTTTCGACGAACGCTTCTTCGTCTATTACGAAGACCTGGACTTCGCCTTGCGCGCCCGCCGTGCCGGATGGGACAGCCGTTACCTCGCCAGGGCCAAAATATTCCACCGGGGCGGTGGCGTATCCCGCCAGATCAGCGCGCGCCGCCTCTATTACCTTACGAACAGCAAATTGCTGTACGCCCGGAAGCACCTGGCCGGGATCGAAGCCTTTCTGGTCGCGGGCGCCGTCTTGCTGCTGGAACCGCTGGCGCGCTCGGCCTACGCCTTGGGCCGAGGCAGCCTGGGCGAGTTTTCCGACACCTGGAAGGCGTTCGGCTGGCTTTATGCCTCGCTCAGCCGGCTGGGGGGGGGGAACCGCCGATGAGGATTCTCGCCCTCACCCGCTACGATACGCTCGGCGCCAGCAGCCGCGTGCGGTTCTATCAATACCTCCCTTATCTGGCCGAAAGTGGAATCGAGATCGAAACTTCCTTCTTCCTGTCCAACGCCTACCTGGCAGCCCTGTACGGACGGCACCGTCGGCGGCTTCGCCACATCATCGCGGCCTATTTCCAGCGTCTGTCAGCACTTTGCAAGGCCCGGCGTTTCGATCTGCTGTGGATCGAAAAGGAACTGTTCCCCTGGCTGCCGGCGCTGGCGGAGACCCTGCTGCAACGGCTGGGCATCCCGTATGTGGCCGACTACGACGATGCCGTTTTCCACAACTACGACCGGCACCGAAATCCGCTGTTCCGAGCCTTGCTGGGCCCAAAGATCGATGAGGTGATGCGCCACGCCGCGGTTGTGGTCGCCGGTAACCCCTATCTGGGGGAACGGGCACGGCAGGCGGGCGCGAGGCGGGTGGAAATCGTCCCCAGCGTCATCGATCTCAACCGTTATCCCGAGCCGAAATTGCGGCCGCGGGACCCTGCCGAGCCGGTCCGGATCGGCTGGATCGGTACGCCCTCGACCGCCCCATTTCTGCGTCCCGTGCGTATCCCGTTACAGCGGGTCGCCGACGCGCCGGCCTTGCGCCTGGTCCTCATCGGCGCGGGCGATACGGATGTCGGGATTTCCGGGGCCGAGCGCCCCGCCTGGTCGGAGCAGCGCGAACACGAGCTGCTCGACACGCTGGACGTCGGCATCATGCCCCTGGCCGATCTTCCCTGGGAACGGGGGAAATGCGGCTACAAGCTGGTCCAGTACATGGCCTGCGGCAAACCCGTCATCGCCTCCCCGGTGGGTGTGAACACCGAGATCGTCGAACACGGCGTCAATGGCTTTCTCGCCTCCAATGATGGCGAATGGACGGAGGCCATCACGACCCTGGCCAACGATGCCGTCCTGCGCCAGCGCCTGGGCCAGGCGGCCCGCGAAAAGGTCGTGCGCGCCTACTCCCTGCAAAGCCAGCTCCCCCGCCTGCAGGAAATTCTGGCATCCACCTGCCCACCCCCAAGCCGCCGAAGGAGCCGTTCATGAACCTGGACCATGGCGTATTCACCGTTTCCCTAGACTTCGAGCTGTACTGGGGGGTAAGGGACAAATTCCGCCTCGACCAGTACCAGGACAACCTGGCCGGCGTCGCAACCGCCGTCCGGAAAATGCTCACAGTATTCGAAACCCATGGGATCCACGCCACATGGGCCACGGTGGGCTTTTTGTTTTTCGAAAACCTCGATCAGCTCAAACGGAATCTGCCGGTCTCGTTGCCGAAATATCGGCGGAAGGAACTATGCCCTTACCGATATCTGGAAAACGCCGACCGGCTGGATCCCCGCTATCATTTCGCACCGGAACTGATAGCGCATATTGCCACCCACGATGGCCAGGAAATCGCCACCCACACCTTCTCGCACTACTATTGCCTGGAGGACGGCCAGTCGGTGGATGACTTCAAGGCCGATATCGCAAGGGCGAAGGCTGTGGCACAGAGTAAAGGAATATCGGTCGAAAGCCTGGTCTTTCCCAGAAACCAATGGAATACGGACTATCTTGCCACCCTGAACGAAATGGGAATCAAATCCTATCGCGGCAATGAATCGGGCTGGATACATCGGGCCACCGGCGATTCCGGTCAACACCGGCTGAGACGTGGACTCCGGCTCCTCGATACCTATTTCAATGTTTCTGGACACCACACCTATGCAATGGCGGCGACCGTCGCCAGCCGGCCGTATAATTTCCCAGCGAGCCGGTTCCTGCGTCCTTATTCCAAAAAGCTCTCATGGCTGGACGGACTGCGCCTCAAGCGCATCACCCAAGCGATGGACGATGCCGCTGTCCACAAGCGCATATTCCACCTCTGGTGGCATCCGCATAATTTCGGGACGAACACGGCCCAGAACATGGCGTTCCTCGAACGCATCGCCCATCACTACGACCGTCTGCGCGAAGAGCACGGCATGCGCTCGCTGAACATGCGAGAGCTATACACCCTGGCGGAATCCGCCCATGCCTGAAGGAAAAACGCGAATCGTATTTCTGTGCACCGACAGCCGTTATTCCCGCATGATGTATCACGGCCTGGCGCCCCATGCCCAGGTTGCCGCCATAATCGTCGAAACGCCCGTTTCATTGGCCCGCCTCGCACGGAGGAGAATGGAAAAACTGGGACTGATGGCAACCATGGGCCAGATCCTATTCATTGCCTGCAATAAGCTTCTGGCGCGGTTTTCCGCCAAAAGAATCCGTGAGCTCATTTCGGCTTACGGCCTCGACGACGCGCCACTGCCCGAAGACCGGGTAATCCCGGTCGACACCGTCAACTCGCATCGGACCATCGCCTTGCTTCGCGAATTGGCTCCCCAGGCCGTCGTCGTCAACGGCACGCGAATCATCTCGAGGGAAGTTCTCGACGCGATCGAGGTGCCCTTCCTCAACACCCACATGGGCATTACCCCACGTTACCGCGGTGTACATGGCGGCTATTGGGCGATTGCGAACGACGACCGCGAAAACTGCGGGGTGACGGTCCACCTGGTGGATGCCGGTATCGACACCGGCGGCGTCCTCTACCAGGGCATCATAGAAGTCGACGAGAAAGACGATTTCAACACCTATCCCCTGCACCAGATCGCCAAGGCCATCCCCCTGATGCAATCGGCGCTGGAAGACGTGCGTGCCCACAACTTGCGGACCGTGCCGGGCGTTTTTCCTTCACGCCTGTGGCATCATCCGACCCTGTTCGAATATCTCAGGAACCGGCTGTTGCTGGCGGCAAAATAGCATCGGACACATTCAGCGAGCCGCCATCTTCCTCATCTCCCCGGCGATGACTTCGCCCAGGACCCGATACCCTTTCGTACTGACATGGGTATCATCCGGCAGATAGAAATCGGCTTCTTTTTCCGCATGCTCGCTAAACGGCGCCAATACATCAACGGCCCCCACTCCCATATCACGCAGCCTCCGAACGATGGGGGTATACCGCTCCACGTCCGGTCTCCCTACGATGAAACGGGCGTAAACACTCGACTTATTCGGCACCAGCACAAACAGAAACCGCCCTCCCGCCGCCTCGATACGGCGTTGGATGGCTAATATAGAGAAGACGGCCTTGCCGATCTGCTCATCGCTCCAGGTGCTCTCCGCATCATCTTCGTAATAATAAAGAATACGATCAGAACGACGATTGGAAAAAAGATCGCGTGAAGCAAGCGGCGCGTTGACGGCCAACCCTGAAATAGATCGCCGACCTCCCCCCATCTCCAATAGCAAAGAATTCATAGCGACCTTCAACAGATAAACAACATCAGTTGGAATCGTTCTTCCAGTTCGCTTATAAGTCGGAACTTCCCTGTTCGCCGAAACATCGAATGGCTGAACTGCAAGCGCTTCACTCGATCTGGACCCACGGCAATCCTCGACCTCACTAAACCGGCTTACGAACAGGCGCTCGATACTTTCAACGATCACTTCCTTTCCCGCCACGTGCCCACCCCTGACGAGCATTTCCAACCAGTCAGCAATACAGTTGAATTGCACATAGTTATGCGAGGCGACTCGACGGCTGAGAGATCTTCCAAGCACGGATTGCCACATATTGGCCCAAGAGAATGAATCGCCCAGCACGAGTATGTCTGCGGACCCAACATCCTTGACATTGTCATCGACCGGTATCTCTGGCAATATATTTACCCAGCCGTAATCTCTTTCCGCCCAGCCTCCTACCCGCGTCAAATCCCCAGTAACGGGTTCAACATAAAACCCGAACGAAATAATCAACAGCAAACCTGCCACAAGCGCCGAAAAAAAATATAAAATATATTTCTGATCGTAATACATTAATCTTGACTTAATAACTTCGATTCACTCACATCAAAACTGATAGTACAAAAATGCACTTACTCTACTGACGCTAGTCAACGCAACGGCCGCCATCAAACCTGCCGATACCGCAAGCCCCAGCATGGCCTGACGGCTCGAGAATATCGATCTTTCGCTACGATATTCGGGCAGAACCATGGATTGGCTGTTCGGAAGCGTCCAAACCAAAACAAAACCGGTGAGCACCATGATTACCAGTTTCAGCGGACCAGGAACGTTAAGCGCAGCATTTCCCTCAAACCATCCCGTCAAAACAACGAACCCCTCATATTCCTTGGAATAAAGACCCCATGCTTCCGCAACAGCGCCGAGGCTTGGCGATAACGCAATACCAGACATACCGAAACAACCCTTGATTATGACCAAACCGGAAGCCAGGGAATCGGCCCGGAACATTATCCAGGCAATGACCACGCAGAAAAATGTGACTAAAACCCCTGCTATTCTAGCCGCACCGGTCGGTTCGCCCGGAGTAAACCCGAACCGCCTGCGCAACCCGTGCCAGACATGATTCACAACCAGGAATAAGCCATGTAACCCGCCCCAGACGACGAAAGTCCAGTTGGCGCCGTGCCACAACCCGCCGAGCAGCATCGTGATCATCAGGTTGACGTGGCGTCTCGCCGGTCCCAGGCGGTTACCCCCCAGCGGAATATACAAATAATCCCGCAAAAAGGCCGACAAGGTCATGTGCCAGCGCCGCCAGAATTCGATGACGTTCCACGCTTTGTAGGGCGAATTGAAGTTCACCGGGAGTTGGACACCGAACATCCGTGACAGACCAACCGCCATGTCGGAATATCCTGAAAAATCGAAATACAATTGGAACGTGTAAGCCAGAGCTCCGGTCCAGGCCATGACGAGCCTGGGTTCGAAGCCCTCCTTTGCCGCGGCGAACACGGGATCCGCATATTCCCCGAAGGAATCGGCCAGCAGCACTTTCTTGGCCAGACCGATCGTGAACAGGGTCAGTCCTATCCCCATGTTCGAATACTGCGGCCTGTAGATGGAAGCCGATGCGAACTGGGGCATCATCTGTTTATGATGTAATACCGGTCCCGCGATAAGATGCGGAAAATAGGTTACGAACAGCACGTAGTGAATAAAGTCGTACTCTTTGGCGATACCGCGAAAAACATCGACGAGAAAAGCAATTTGCGTGAATGTAAAAAAGGAAATACCCAAAGGCAGGACGATTCTTGCCAGCTCGATGTTGAGGCCAAGAACATCATTGATGCTGCCTATGAAAAAATTGGCGTACTTGAACACCCCAAGTAGCAGCAGGTTCGCGACGATACCGCCGGCCAGAAGATGCCTCGCTGTCCGGGGATCACTGGCATGTCCGATGGCATAGCCCACCGCGTAATTGAATGCAATCGACGCGAGCAACAGCGGTAGGAACTTGACATTCCACCAGCCATAAAAGAACAACGATGCCGCGGCGAGCCATAGGGCGGCCAGCTTATGGCTGTGTCTTGCGATAAGAAAAAAGCCACCCCAGACCAGGGGCAGATAGCCAAAAATGAATCCGTAGGAATTGAACAGCATGAAATCACTGCCGAGGGATGGGTTTGCCAGCACGGCTGCCCGAATCGGCCGGTATGCTGGGGGGCAAAACGTAAGGATTCTAGCGATACGCCGCCGACCGGTGCAAATCCAGGGGCGAAAGCGGCCCCTTCGGGCTTGCATCCCACAAACTCGGTGTCGCCGTGTAGAATCGCGACCCGGACTGCATCCGCCCAGGCCGGCCCACAGCTCCGGTCTCTTCTGACAGGTCTTCGAAGATTCTTGAGGAAAACGAATTCCCATGCCCCGCCCATACCTTCTGTTCGTCGTTACCGAAGACTGGTTCTTCTGCCTCCATCGACTATCCCTGGCAGTGGCAGCCAAACAGGCCGGCTTCGAGGTGAGCGTCGCGACCCGCGTCGCCGAACATGGACAGGTGATCGAATCCGCCGGACTGCGCCTGATCCCGCTGAGGTTGTCACGGCGCAGCAGGAATCCGCTGACCGAAGTCCGGCTGATCACCGACCTGGTGGGCCTGTACAGGCGTGAGCACCCGGACATCGTCCACCACGTTGCCATGAAGCCGGTGATCTACGGCTCACTCGCCGCGCGCTTGACGGGCCGGCGCGCAGTGGTCAATGCGCTGACCGGCCTCGGCTTTCTGTTCACTTCGGATCGGATGAGCGCGAGGCTGCTGCGGCCGGCGGTGGAAACCGCCTTCCGCGGTTTGCTGAATGCGCCGTGCTGCCGGACCATCGTGGAAAATCCCGACGACCTGCGCCAGCTCACCGAAGACGGCGTGGTCGAACCCGAATGCATCCGCCTAATCCGGGGCTCGGGCGTGGACTTGGAGAAATTCTCGCCGACTCCGGAACCGGAGGGTCCGCCGCTCGTGGTACTGCCTGCCCGTATGCTGTGGGACAAGGGTGTCGGCGAATTCGTGGAAGCCGCCCGTCGGCTGCGTGAGGAGGGGGTACAGGCCCGCTTCGCCCTGGTGGGTCAGCGCGACGCAGAGAACCCGTCGGCCATAGCGGAGGCGCAGTTGCGGGAATGGGAGCATTCGGGCGTGGTCGAATATTGGGGTTTTCGGAGCGACATGCCGAAGGTGCTCGCGCAGTGCCACATCGTCTGCCTGCCGTCCTACCGGGAAGGTCTGCCGGTATCCCTCCTCGAAGCCGCCGCCTGCAGCCGGGCCATCGTCACTACCGACGTGCCCGGCTGCCGAGAGGCGGTCCGCCACGAGGAAAACGGACTGCTGGTTCCGCGCGGTGATCCGGCGGAGCTCGCCGCCGCCCTGAAACGCTTGATCGCCGATCCGGCACTGCGCCGGACCCTGGGCACCCGCGGCAGGACCCGCGCGGAAGAAGAGTTTTCGCTAGACAGCGTCGTGGCCCAGACGTTGTCACTGTACCGTGAGATGCTGGCGCGATGAACGTTCTGGTCACTGGCGCAAACGGTTTCGTCGGCTGCCACCTCGTGCAGGCACTGGTCGAACGTGGGCATCGGGTGATCGCCGCCGTCCGCCGCGACGACGTCGCATTGCCGGCGGGAATCGCCGGCGTCCGCACCATCGGCGATATCGGCCCGGCCACCGACTGGACCGGCATGGTCGAAGGCATCGACGCGGTCGTCCATCTGGCTGCCCGGGTCCATGTCATGCGCGAGACCGACCCCGACCCCTCGAGCCGGTTCCGCCAGGTCAACGTGCTCGGCACGGCATGCCTCGCCAGGGCTGCGGCGCAAGCCGGTGTAAGACATTTGGTCTATCTGAGTTCGGTCAAGGTCCACGGCGAAACCAGTCCGGAAGGCTTACCCTTCACCGAAGCCATGACCCCAGCGCCGGAAGATACTTACGGATGGTCGAAATGGGAGGCCGAACAGGCGCTCGCCGGGATCGCGTCCGAAACCGGGCTGGGCTTGACCGTCTTCCGGCCGCCGCTGGTGTATGGCCCCGGCGTCCGGGCCAATTTCGGGCGGCTGGTCGAAATGGTGCGACGCGGCATTCCGCTGCCCTTCGGCGCCGTGCGGAACCGCCGCAGCCTGGTCTATGTCGGCAATCTGACCGATGCCATCGCCAGCAGCCTGCTGAGCACCGAGGCTATCGGCCAGACCTTCCTGATCAGCGATGGCGCGCCCCTTTCCACGGCGGAACTGATCCGGAGCATCGCACGGGCAATGCACCGCAAACCCAGACTACTGGCCATTCCGCCGGCGCTGCTGCGACTGGCCGGTATTGTGACGGGAAAGCGCGCAGAAACCAGCCGTCTGCTGGGCGATCTCGCCGTCGACGACTCGCGCCTGCGCAGCCGCCTCGGCTGGCAGCCGCCCTACGACCTGGAGGAAGGCCTCGCGGCGACGGTTCCGGCGACACACCGGCGCTCCCGCCGGATGCATCGGATATAATCGCGGACTATCCGGACGACCCGGCCATCCCTCTCATCTCACACGGAGACCACCATGGCTACCATCCAGCTTCAAGTCACCGGCATGAAATGCAGCGGCTGCGAAAACACCGTCATCAAAGCCGTCACCGCGCTCGCCGGCGTCACCTCAGTGACGGCCTCGCATAAGGAAAACCGGGTCGACGTCGAATATGATCCGGCCCGGACCGATCCCGAGGCCATCCGCCAGGCGATTGCCGGCCAGGGATACACGGTGGCCTGAACCATCTCGGCGCGGCGGCGAAACATGCACCTGGAATATTGATTTTCAAGGCGGGATGCCTTCCAATAACCGGCCACCGCATGAACCTTGGCGGTGCCTTCGCCGGACATCCATCCCGAGTGTCCGATCCGCAGCGGCTACTCGTGCATCAGGGCGATATCGAATGAGGACGGCCCTTATCCCAAGTACAGAATTCGGAAAGGTGATGGAATGAAAACACCGGTGCACGTCGCGGTCACGGGAGCCGCGGGACAGATCGCATATTCCCTGCTGTTCCGGATCGCCGCGGGCGATCTGTTCGGACCGCACCAGCCGGTGGTTCTGAAGCTGCTCGACGTTCCCTCCGCAGAGCGCGTACTGGAAGGCGTGGCCATGGAACTGGACGACTGCGCATCGCCTCTGCTTCATGGAATCAGGGTGTCCAGCGACGCCGGCGAGGTGTTCGACGGCGCCGAGGCAGTCTTCATGCTCGGCGCCACGCCGCGCGGGCCGGGGATGGAAAGGCGGGACCTGCTGCAGGTGAATGCGGACATCTTTTCGGCCCAGGGCCGCGCACTGAACGAGGCGGCGAGCCGCAGGGTGAAGATCCTGGTCGTGGGCAACCCGGCCAATACCAATGCCCTCATCGCCCAGCGCAACGCGCCGGATCTCGCTCCGGAATGCTTCTCCGCCATGAGCCGGCTCGACCACAACCGCGCCACCAGTCTGTTGGCCAGACACTGCGGCTGCAACGTCGCGGAAATTTCCCGCATCGCCATCTGGGGCAACCACTCGCCCACCCAGTACCCCGACCTCCATCATGCCCTGGTCAAGGGCAGACCGGCGCTGTCCCTGGTGGATCCGGCCTGGTATGTCGAGGTATTCATCCCCACCGTGCAGCAGCGGGGCGCCTCGGTCATAGCGATCCGGGGCAAATCCAGTGCGGCGTCCGCGGCCAACGCGGCGCTGGATCACATGCGGAGCTGGCTTGTGGGAACGCCGAAGGACGACTGGGTTAGCATGACCGTCGCCAGCGACGGCAGCTACGGGATTGCGGAAGGTCTGATGTTCTCGTTCCCGGTCACCATCGAAAACGGCCGTTTCCGAATCGTGCAGAATCTGCCGCTCAACACCTTCAGCCGCGAACGGCTGCGGCTCACCGAAGCAGAGCTTCTGGAAGAGCGCGCCATGGTGAGCCACCTCATCTGAGGCGCCTCACGACGCCTCCGCCACCCGCGCTTCCAGGGCCTCCCAACGCCGGTAACCTTCTTCCAGAGAGACCTGCAGGGCTTCCAGCTCCTCCAGAACCCGTTTGACTTCACAGGCATCGCGACGATAGAAATCCGGCTCGTTCACCCGGGCCGTCAGCTCCGCCTGCCGGCTTTCCCAGCTTTCGATCGCCGCCGGGAGACTCTCCAGCTCCCGCTGCTCCTTGTAACTGAGCCGGGTACGTGACCCGGCCGGCTTCGGCGCGGATGAACTGGCCGCAGCCGGCTGCGCCGCCGGCGTCCGCTCGACCTCGGCGGGATGCCGGGCCAGCCAGTCGGAATAACCCCCGACGTATTCGGCGACGACGCCGTTGCCTTCGAACACCCATACACTGGTCACCACGTTGTCCACGAAGGCCCGGTCGTGGCTGACCAGGAGTACGGTGCCGTCGAATTCACCCAGCAGTTCCTCCAGCAGTTCGAGGGTTTCCAGGTCAAGGTCGTTGGTGGGCTCATCCAGCACCAGCACGTTGCAGGGCTGGCTGAACAGACGCGCCAGCAGCACCCGGTTCTTCTCTCCGCCGGACAGGCTGCGCACCGGCGCGCGGGCGCGCTCCGGGGAAAACAGGAAATTGCCGAGGTAGGACATGACATGGATCTGCTGACCATTCAGGCTGATCCACTCCTTGCCATCGCCGACCGCCTCGACGATGGTCTGGTCGGGATCGAGCTGCGCGCGCAGCTGGTCGAAATAGGCGACTTTGAGATGCGTCCCGGTCCGGATCATCCCCGCATCGGGCTGCAGCTCCCCCAGCAGCAGCCGCAGCAGAGTGGACTTGCCGGCACCGTTCGGGCCGATGAGGCCCACCCGGTCGCCGCGCGCCACCAGGGCGGAGAAATCCTTGACCACCGGCACACCGCCGAAGGCGATGGAGAGGTGTTCGGCCTCGAACACCAGCTTGCCACTGCGCTCGGCCTGCTCCAGCTCGAGTTTTGCGACCCCCTGGCGCAAGCGGCGCTCGGCGCGCTCGCTGCGCATCCGCTCGAGCGCCCGCACCCTGCCTTCGTTGCGGGTCCGCCTCGCCTTGATGCCCTGCCGGATCCAGCTCTCCTCGATCGCCAGCTTGCGATCGAACTCGGCGTTGCGCTTTTCCTCTTCCTCCAGCGCCGCCGCCTTCTTCACCAGGTAGTCCCGGTAATCGCCGGGCCAGGAGGTCAGCTTGCCGCGGTCCAGATCGACGATGCGGGTAGCGACCCGCTGCAGGAAGGCACGGTCATGGGTGATGAGCACGACGGCGCCGGCAAACTGGAGCAACTGCTGCTCCAGCCAGACGATGGTTTCGAGATCGAGATGGTTGGTGGGTTCGTCCAAGAGCAGCAGGTCCGGCTCGATCACCAAAGCGCGGGCCAGCGCGACCCGGCGCTGCCAGCCGCCGGACAACCCTTCGACCGGTTTGTCGGGCGGCAGATCGAGACGCTGGAGCACCAGATCCACCCTCTGGCGCAGGCTCCAGCCATCCGCTGCTTCCAGCGCCTGCTGCAAGACTCCGAGCCGCTCCAGACTGGCGCTGTCACCATCCGCGACACGTTCAGACAGGCGGTGGTATTCGGCGATCTGCCGGCCGGTCCCGCCCAGACCGTCGGCTACGGCATCATAGATCGTCGCCGAGGCCGGCAGCACAGGCATCTGCTCCAGGAAGCCGGTGCGCAGACCCGGCTGCTGCCAGACGTCACCGCTGTCGGGTGCGATCTGCCCGGCCAGGATTTTCAGCAGGGTCGACTTGCCTTCGCCGTTGCGGCCGATGATGCCGATCCGCTCGCCCGGATCGACTTGAAAGTGGGCGGATTCGAGCAAGGGTTTGACGCCGAAGGCGATACCGATAGCCGAGAGTCGGACGAGAGGCATGGGGGCAATTGGACGGACGAGGAAAGACCTCATAGTATAACGTGAGCTTTTCTCCCTGGAGTTTTCCGCCCGATGCCATTGCCCTGCCCCAGCGAAGACAACGCGTTTCTGGCTTCCCACATTGCAGTCCTGCGCCGCAGTTTCCGTCACTTCACCGGACAGGATCTGGTACCTGCGCGTATGACCGATCCGGAAGCCGCGCGCCATCTGTTCCGGGCGCCGCTGGCACTGCTGTCACACGACACCGCGCCCGATCCCGTCTTCACCTACGCCAACCAGACGGCGATGGCGCTGTTCGGCCTGAGCTGGGAGGAAATCACCGCCCTGCCTTCACGGCTTTCCGCCGAGGCCGGTAACCGGGAGGCACGGGAAGCGCTGTTGGCAAAAGTGGAGGCTCAGGGCTATGTCGACAGCTATTCCGGCGTGCGGATCAACCGCGAGGGACGCCGATTCCGCATCCAAGACGCCGTGGTCTGGAACCTGCTCGACGAGCTCGGCGCCCCCGCCGGACAGGCTGCAGTGTTCGAGCACTGGCAGTGGCTTTGAGGTAAAACAATGCCGTGTGGATGCGCTTAGCTTGGTCACCCTGCCTGTAGGTTCCGGGCAACGATCCGCTGCACTCAGGTGATGACGCTGGGCTGGGCCGTTCCCGTGCGCTTTTTAACCTGACACAGTTCCTCGGCGATCGCGATCAAGTCCGCCAGCGCCTCCTGGGTCGGCAGATCATGCCGGTTCGGATCGCGCTCGTAGCGCTCCATATAGACGCGCAGGGTAGCGCCCTCGGTGCCGGTACCCGAGAGGCGGAACACGATACGGGATGAGTTGTCGAAGCCGATGCGGATACCCTGGTGCTCACTGACGCTGCCGTCGACCGGGTCGACGTAGCGGAAGTCGTCGGCCAGCGTTACCCGGTAATCGCCGAAGGCGCGGCCGGGAAGCTCGGCCAGTAGATCCTGCAGACGTCCCATGATTCCCTCGGCCACGGGCACCTCGATACCTTCATAGTCGTGCCGCGAATAATAATCACGCCCGAACCGGCGCCAGTGGTCGGCCACGATGGCAGCCACCGACTGCTTGTGCAAAGCCACCAGGTTCAGCCAGAACAGCACGGCCCACAGGCCGTCCTTTTCCCGGACATGGTCGGAACCGGTGCCGAAGCTCTCTTCGCCACACAGGGTGATCCTGCGGGCATCGAGCAGGTTGCCGAAAAACTTCCAGCCAGTCGGCGTCTCGTAGCATTCGATCCCCATCGCCGCTGCCACCCTGTCAACCGCGCGACCGGTGGGCATGGACCGGGCCACCCCGCGCAAGCCGTCCTTATAGCCCGGCACCAGATGGGCGTTGGCAGCGAGAATCGCCAGGCTGTCGCTGGGCGTGACGAAACAGTTGGCGCCCATGATCATGTTGCGGTCGCCGTCGCCGTCGGACGCTGCCCCCAGGGTCGGCGGCCGGCCGCTGTACATCACCGCCGCCAGTTCATGGGCATGCACCAGGTTCGGGTCGGGATGGCCGCCGCCGAAATCCTCCAGCGGCACGGCATTGACCACCGATCCGGGCGCCGCGCTGAGCGTCTCTTCCAGAATGCGCTTCGCGTAAGGGCCGGTGACCGCATGCATCGCATCAAAGCGCAGGGTCAGCGCGCCGGAGCGGAAACCCGAGCAGATCAGTCCGAAATCGAACAGGTGCTCCATCAGCTCCGCATAATCGGCCACCGGATCGATGACTTCGACCTCCGTGTCTCCGATGTGGGATCGGCCCAGGGTGTCGATGTCCAGATCGGGGGCGGAGAGGATACGGTAAGCATCGATGACCCGGCTGCGCTGGTACACCCGGTCGGTGAAACTCTCCGGTGCGGGACCGCCGTTGGCGACGTTGAACTTGATGCCGAAATCCTCGTCAGGGCCGCCGGGATTATGGCTGGCCGATAGTACGAAACCGCCGAGGGCCTTGTGCTTGCGGATCACGCAGGATGCCGCCGGTGTTGACAGCAAGCCCCCTTGCCCCACCAGCACCCGTCCCACGCCGTTGGCAGCAGCCATGCGCAAGATGATCTGGATCGCCTGGCGGTTGAAATAGCGGCCATCGCCACCCACCACCAGCGTGGCGCCGTCTGCCGCTTCGACGGTATCGAACACCGATTGGACGAAATTTTCCAGATAGTTCTCCTGGAGAAAGACCTTCACCTTCTTGCGCAGACCCGAAGTGCCCGGTTTCTGGTCCGGATAGGGCGTCGTATTGCGGATTTCCACTGCCATCATATTGATTTTGCCTTAAGTGTGGGGGACCTGATTGTTGTTATTGCCGGCCGCCAAAGCATTCTCCGGAAACTCGAAACGCATTTTGATTGCTGAGATTTTTCGCTAGTATTCTACCGTTTGCTTCACTGAGGAGAACAGAAAAGGTGTTCAAGCGTTTCCATCCATCGATGCTTTTCCTGTTACTGTCACTGGCCCCTGGTGCGGCGCAGAGCGAAAATTCGGACCCCTGGCTGCTGGTGGAAACCAAGCCCCACGTCCTGAAAGTGATGCAGGGCGACACGCCGCTGGAAGTGTTCACCAAGATCGCCATCGGGCAGCACGGCGCGGGCGTCGACAAGCGCCGCAACGACAACAAGACGCCGTTGGGCGAATACCGCATCGGCTGGATCAACGAAAACAGCAAGTTCCACCGCTTCTTCGGACTGACCTATCCGAATCCCGAGATCGCCAAGCGCGGCTTCATCCGCGGCCTCATCGACGAGCACCTGGTGCGCCATATCCTCCGCGCCCATCTGGTGGATGCGACGCCGCCCCAGGATACCCCACTGGGCGGGCAGATCGGCATACACGGCGTCGGCGCAGGCAACCGGCAGGTGCATGAGATGTTCGACTGGACCCACGGCTGCATCGCCCTGACCAACGAACAAATCGACCAGCTCACCCCATGGGTCAGAAAAGGCACCCTGGTGGTCATACGCTGACGGGATTGAAAGCCTTCCAAGAAACTCAAAAAACACTGGAAAGGCTTGCGATTTCGCGGCAAACTACGCCGCGGGATCACTCCCTCCGGAATGGATACTCGTGTATTAAATTTCGTTCACCGCAAAAGAAGGAAAGCGACATGATGAAAGCAACCAAGTTCGCAGTGGTTCTGATGGCCGCCGGTCTGACCGTCGGGTGCGCTTCGAAGTCTGATATCACCAACCTGCAGACCCAGATCGACGGTCTGAAGGCCGAGCAGGCTTCCATCAAGAGCACGGCTGACGAGGCTCTTTCCGCTGCTCAGGCAGCTGAATCCAAGGCCGGTGCTGCAGAAGCCGCTGCTCGCCGCGCTGCAGCCGCAGCAGAAGAAACCAACAGCAAGCTGGACCGCATGTTCAAGAAATCGATGATGAAATAATCATCGACCTCTTGAAGACGTAAGACCGAATAAAACCCCGGCGGCATCCGCTGCCGGGGTTTTATTATGCCCGCAGGAAATGCGGACGGGTGAGTTGCGCCTTTACGGATGCAACTGCCGGCTCAGGCCGACATAGTCGGCCAGCGACAGTTCCTCGGCACGCGCACGGGGATCGATTCCGGCACGGGCCAGCGCCGATTCATCCAATAATCCTTTGAGCGCGTTCCGCAGCGTCTTCCGGCGCTGGCCGAACGCCGCCGCGACTACCGCGGACACCTGCTTCACCAAGCCGGCATCGGGCAGGACGGTGTGCGGCACCAGCCGCACCACCGCCGATACCACCCTGGGCCGCGGGTAGAAGCACTCCGGTCCCACATTGAACAAATGCTGTGCCTGGCAATAGAGCGCGGCCATGACGCTCAGCCGGCCGTAATCGTCGTCACCCGCCCCCGCGCACAATCGGTCGACCACTTCCTTCTGCAGCATGAAGTGCATGTCTTCGATCACATCGAGTTGTTCGAACAAACGGAACAGCAGCGGGGTGGAAATGTTGTAAGGCAGATTGCCCACAACCCGGAGCCTCGCCTCTGAGGCGATGGTGCGAAGATCGAACTTCAAGGCATCGCCTGCGTGTATCCGCAGCCTCCCTGCACCGGCAAACCGCTGTTGCAACGCCGCGACCAGATCACGATCCAACTCGATCACATCCAGATGCGCTCCGGACTGCAGCAGCTCGCGGGTCAGCACCCCTTCGCCGGGGCCGATTTCCAAAAGCCGGTCCGACAGCCTGGGACCGATGGCGGCGACGATCTCACGAATGACGCAGTGATCGCGCAGAAAATTCTGGCCGAAACGCTTACGCGGAATGTGCATCATGCCTTCACACCGCGCCGAGCTTCGGCCATTTCCGCAGCGACCCGGACCGCCTCTTCCAGGCTGCCGGTGTCGATCCGGCCGGTGCCGGCCAAATCCAGCGCCGTCCCGTGGTCCACCGAGGTGCGGATGATGGGGAGGCCTAGGGTGATGTTCACCGCTCGGCCGAATCCCGCATATTTCAATACCGGCAGCCCCTGGTCGTGATACATCGCCAACACCACGTCGGCGCGCGCGAGATTTCGGGGAAGAAACAGTGTATCGGCCGGCAACGGGCCGGTCAGATCCATCCCTTCCTGCCGCAGCCGCGCGAGCACCGGTTCGATCACGGTGATCTCCTCGCCTCCCAGATGCCCACCCTCGCCCGCATGCGGATTGAGCCCGCAGACCAGGATACGGGGTCTGGGGAGGCCGAAGCAGTAGGCCATGTCATGATGGAGGACTTTGAGCGTCCGCGTCAGCCGTTCGCCGGTAATGGCCCGGCTCACCTCGGCCAGAGGCAGATGGGTAGTGACCAGCGCAACCCGCAGACCTTCGGTGGCCAGCATCATCACCGGCCAGCCGCCAGTGATCTCCGCAATGAATTCGGTGTGGCCGGTGAAGGCGACGCCGGCATCGTTGATGACCGACTTCTGCACCGGAGCCGTGACCAGGGCATCGTAATGCCTCGCCAGACAGGCTCGCGCACCTTCGGCGATGGTTTCGAGCACGTAGGCGGCATTGGCCGCATCGAGCGTGCCGGGCACCGTTCCCGCCCGCCGGCGGGTCGGCTGGACGTGCAGCACGCCTGGTTCATGCGGCGGCACGACATCGCCGGGGGCGACCTGGCGCAGTTCCAGTGAGACACCGAGCAGGCGCGCCCGGCTTTCCAGTAGCGCCGGGTCGCCCAGCACCGTGATACTGTAGGGAAGCAGACGCCCGGCCAGCAGCACGCACAAATCCGGGCCGATACCGGCCGGTTCTCCGCTGGTCAGCAACAGGCGGGAAGACATGAAAAATCGCCGTTTCAACGCATGAAGGTTTCAGGCGAATCTTCACCGCCAGGCGTCTCTTCGCCCGAGGATGCCGGCGTCTCGTCGAGGCGGATTTCGACGTAGGCCTCATCGCGGATCTTCCGCAGCCACAGTTCCGTTTCTTCATCCACCTTGCGCTTGAACAGCTCTTCGCGCGCCCGGTTTTTCAGAACCTCATTGGTGTCGCTCGACTCCTGCCGCTCCAGCACCTGGATGAGATGCCAGCCGAACTGGGTCTGGACCGGATCGCTGAGCTGGTTTTCGTCCATCGCATTCATCGCCTCCTCGAACGGCGGCACCAAGGCGCCCGGCTTGACCCAGCCCAGATCCCCGCCCTTGATCGCCGAACCCTTATCATCGGAGTGGCCGCGTGCCAGCTCGGCAAAATCGTCACCGTTCTCGATCCGGGTCTTCAGGGCCATGAGCTTGTTCTTGGCATCCTCGTCGGACAGCACTTCGTTCGGCTTGATCAAAATGTGTCTGACGTGGGTTTTGGTCAATTTGGCCTCGCCCACGCCGCGCATAGCCATCATTTTGACGATGTGGTAACCGCCTGGACCGCGAATGGGATCGCTCACCTCGCCCTCCTTCATGCTGCCCACCACCTCGGCGATATCGCTGGGAATCTCGCTGAGCTTGCGCCAGCCGAGGTCACCGCCTTCCAGCGCCTGCGGATCGTCGGAATAGCGGATCGAAGCATCCTTGAAATCGAGGCCGGCCTTCAATTCCTTGACGACCTTGTCGGCGCGATCCCTGGCTTTCTTGACTTCGTCCGGTGACGCTTCGCGCGGGGTCGCGATGAGAATATGGCCCAGCCGGTATTCGCGGTCCGAAAGAGCCCCCGAACTGCCTTGAGCCTCCAGGTAATGCTCGACCTCCCGGTCGCTGATCTTGATCTGGTTGTTGATCTGGCTGGCGCGGAGCCGGCCCATGGCGATTTCGCCCCGCACCTGTTCCAGGAAATCGCCGTAATCGAGCCCCTCACGGGCGAGGGAACGGCGGAACTGGTCGGGTGTGAGGTTGTTGCGCTGGGCGATCTGGCTCACCGCCATGCGCAAGGTCTCGTCGTCCACCTGGATGCCCATCTTTTCGGCCATCTGGATCTGGATCTTGTCGACGATCATGCGCTCGAGCACCTGCCGGACCAGGATCGCATCGGGCGGCAAGGAAGTTCGGCTGGCACGGAGGCTGCGCTTGATCTCCTCGACTTTGCGGACCAGTTCACTCTCGAGGATGACACCGTCATCCACCACCGCCACGATACGGTCGACGGCTGCATCCGCCATCGACCAGCAAACCACGGCAAACAAGGCGAGGGAGGCCAGCCGCCGCCCTTTTTCGAAACTAGAAATCTTCATTCGGCATCCGGTAACCAGTGATGGCTCGATACAGGAAGCGGTCGACCTGATCACCGAGTCGGGTCAGACCCTTGAGTTCCATCTGGACGAAAATCGCGGTATTGGTCGTGGGGGCATTGGATTGATTGACGCCGTTGAGATATTCACGGCCCAGCAAGGTGAAGCGCCAACAACAGGTTTCATGCTCCAGCCCGACCAGACTCTCGAGCGTCCGATTGTAGAGCAGCGAATACTGCCAACGGCCGATCACATGCCAATCCTTCAAGAAGGGTATCCGGAAAGATATGTCCGTATTGTTGAGGGCAGTCGTGTTCTGACCTATCGTGGCCGCCTGTTCTATTGCCGGCTGGTTGGGAAGCGGCACACGGTAACGGTAGCTCAGATTCATCAGGTTGTTCTGCCGGTCGTTGTATTGCAAGCCGACCGAACCTCGCTCGAAGCGGCCGGTATAAGGCGAGAGCTGAGTTTCCCCGCCGAGGGAAAAGGTTTCCGTCAGCCGGGTATCGACCCTCCCGATGATGTTGGCGTAACTCTTGTTGTAGTTTTCGTAGACGAACTGTCCTTGATCTGGCCCCAACACCACGCCAAGCGGGTTGGCACCGTAAGGATTGACCAGCGTCACCGAAGGGTCGGTGATGAAAAATACCTTGCCCAGACTCGCTGTCAGGCGCTCCCAGCCGGTGTCGCGATCGATGAAACGGGAAGTCAGACCGAGTGTCACCTGATTCATGTCAGCCAGGCGGTCGGCGCCTGCGAAACGGTTGGTACGGAACAGCTGGTAATACGTGAAGTCGTAGTAATTACTGTCGAAGATCGGATAGTCGTTCTGGTTGATCTTCGGCACATAGGTATAGAACACGCGGGGTTCGAGCGTCTGCCGCAACGAGGCGGACCCCAGCTCGAAATCCCGGTCGAAAACCAGACCGCTGTCCACCGAGAAGATGGGAGCGACACGATTCAGGCTGCTGTTGGTGCCCGCCGCCTGGTTCTGCAGCATGTAGGTCGTGTTCTGCAAAGCGACGCTGGGAACGAGGAAACTGCCCGTGGACTGGATGGGATAGGAGATCTGCGGGCGGATGTTCAGACGCTGGCCTTTGACGTTGCTCCCGCCATGACCGAAATTCACGACCTCTGCATTGGTCTGGAAATGGAACCCGGAATCACCGATCTGCGCGCTGTAATTTCCCCGCAGGCTCGGCAGACGGTAATAAGGGGTCTGTTCGGCAGGAATCGAGGGATCGATGTTCTGGTAATAGTCGCCCAGCAGCCGGACCGACCCGTTCGAATACATGTAATCGGCATACGCTTGGCTCTGGACGAAGGTGTTTGACACCAGACCCAGCGTATTGTTCAACTGGTTCAGATATTGGCTGTCGGAAACATAGTTCAAATCGACCAGGGTGAAGAGACTGTCGGTCCACCGCCCCATCGCGTCGAAGCCGGCTTGACCACGGGTCGTCTTCGTCTGACTGTCTTCCGGGATGATTTCTCCCAGCAGGCGGAGGCGCTGGTGCTCCGTCAGCCAGCGGAAATCGCCGCCGAACAGCGGCCCGCGGCTGGTCATCTCCCGGGCCTGCACCGTCAGATCGTAATTGGGCGCGAGATTGAAATAATACGGAACGGACAGGTTGAAGCCGTTGACCTTGGACTGACCGAAGGTCGGCGACAGGAATCCGGATTGCCGCCGGTCATCCACTGGGAAATCCATGTAGGGGGTGTAGAACATCGGCACCCCCTTGAACTCCATCCAAGCGTGGGTGGCGCCCCCCCGTCCAGTCTCCTTGTCGATCGTGACTTCGTCGGCGTGCAGCATCCAGTCCGTATTGCCCGGCGGACAGGTGGTATAGGTGGCGGTTTCATAGCGCGAACGGGTGTCGCTGTCCATGTGGGCAACCCGGGCGACCCCGCGCGAAGGCATGGTCTCGACGATGAACTGACTGTTGCGCAGCACACCCTTGTCTTCTTCCATCCGCAGGAAGGCGGTATCGCTCGCAAAGGCCAGACCTTTTTCGCGGTAGAACACACTGCCGCGGGCATTCACGACGTCGGCCTCGGTGTTGAGACTCAGGAAATCGCCCTTGATGTGCTGGTCGTAACGCGTCACCTCGGCGTTGCCAGTGAAAGTCGCAACCTCCTGGTCATCCATTTCACCGTAATTGCCGTGGACTTCCACTGGCGCCCGTTTACGGGCGAGCCGGTCTTTCGAGGAGAGGAGGAAATCCTTGGCGGCATCGGACTCGCGCTTTCCGCGGGCGCAGGTTCCGGCCCACGGGTTGCTCGGCATCATGCCGAGCAGGCGGTCGAAGCGCTGCTCGTCGTATTCGGTAATCGTCGCCGCCTGGGCCCAGTCCTCGGGTGACGCTTCCGCAGCGCCGACCGGTCGTGCGACCCCACGAGGGTCCGGCCCCACCAGATTGCAGTCCCAGCTCCTGCTCTCCTTATTCGGCTTACAGGTCCAGCCGGGGGGCGCGGCCGTAGCCTGAGCGGCTACGGACGGAGGCAGGACGGGCTCCGGCCGCACAGACACGGTTCCGGAGGAGATGAAACGCGAGGCGGCTAGCGCCGTCGCCGGACGGGACGCCCGGGCCGGCGCGGCACCTTCCTGGTCGCCAGCGGATTCGCTTTCAGCCACCTCGGGTGCCGCAGCCGGCGCTGCCTTTTCGGTTTCCACCGACTCGCTTTCCTCGTCCTTGGCAGGGCTGCCCGCGCTCATGACGGGCGATACCGGCTCGGTGGAAGGCTCCGGCGGCGGCCTGGAAGCGGTTCCGGCCACCGGCGCCATCCCGGTCGGCGTAGAGGAAAGGGACGTCGCAGGTGCGGCACGGCCAGGTTGTGGCAAGGCGGCCTCCCCCGGCGCTGCCAGCGGGGCAGGCGGTGCCTTGGGCGCGGGCGCCGCCGGCGTGTCCGCGCCGCCGGCCTTTCTATTGGCTACGCACTCCCACTGCTTGTTGTCGGTACTGCGTGCGCAGTTCCAATTGCCCACCGCGACGGCTGATTGTTGCCAGCTCGCAGCCAGCGCAACGAACACCGCAGTGCGCAGCGGGACGGACGCACGCGCGGCAGCGGACGAATCTTCCGGATTCGCAGAAGCCAGTCCCGACCCGCGCACGATCAAACCTGCACTCCTGCGAAGGAGCCGGGCCAGAAAACCGGAACGGCGATGAGGAACCACCTGATCATAGGTGAGGAAAAAGCAGGGGAAAGATGGTCCAGGAAATGCTTGTATCCAGGTCGATAGAACCGACAGCCATGCAACGCGCAAATCCTATATCATTAGGAGCCATGGAAAATCGAATCATTGTAACCCAAGGTTTGGACATTTGATTAACTCTCCCGGCATTGCCACCGACAACCGCTCTGAAGCACTTCTGCACTGGCTTCCAGGCGTACTGGGACACCGTCCCGGCGACATCCGGCCGGTCTCGGGAGATGCCAGTTTTCGCCGTTATTTCCGGGTCAGAGCCGGCGAGTCCAGTTTTATCGCGATGGACGCCCCGCCGGAGCTGGAAAAGCTTCGTCCTTTCATTCACGCCGCCGGGCTGCTGCAACAAGCCGGGGTCAACGTTCCCCGCATCTTCGCCGTCGATGAGGCGCAAGGCTTCCTGTTGATGTCCGATTTCGGCGACGTCAGCTACCTGCAGCAACTGGCAGCGGGGGACGCCGACGCCCTGTACGCCGATGCGCTGGAAACGCTGGTACGGATGCAACGCGGAATCGACGCCGCCGGCTGCGGCCTGCCTGCCTACGACCAAGCCCTGCTCCAGCGGGAACTGGAACTTTTCCCCGTCTGGTTCCTGGCGGGACTGCTGGGGCTGGAACTGAGCCGGGGAGAGCAGACGCTGTACCAGCGGCTCTCCCTGAACCTCATGGCCTCGGCTTTGCAGCAGCCTGCGGTCGTCGTCCATCGCGACTTCCATTCCCGCAACCTCATGGTCACCGGCGAATGCAATCCCGGCGTGCTCGACTTCCAGGATGCCGTCGTGGGCCCCGTGACGTACGATCTCGTGTCCCTGCTCCGGGACTGCTACATCGCCTGGCCCGACACCCGCGTCAGACGCTGGCTGGACGACTACCGACAGCGCCTCGCCGACGGCGGCGCATGCCCCGCGACCGACGGCGAAACCTTCCAGCGCTGGTTCGATCTGATGGGTCTGCAGCGCCATCTCAAGGCCGTGGGCATCTTCGCCCGGCTCCATCTGCGCGACGGCAAGAGCGGCTACCTGCCGCACATCCCCCGAACCCTCCGCTACATCCTGGATGTCGCCGGCAGATATCCGGAAACGGCGGAATTCCGCCGTTTCCTCGACCTCCGGGTCTGCCCCCTCCTCAACGAGGCCGCCGCGTGAAAGCCATGATCCTCGCAGCGGGCCGCGGCGAGCGCCTGCGCCCCTTGACCGACCACACCCCGAAGCCGCTCCTGCCCGCAGGCGGCCGCCCGCTGATCGAACATACCTTGGAAGCGCTGGTACGGGCCGGATTCATGGAGATCGTCGTCAACCTCGCCCATCTCGGCCGGCAGATCCGCGAACGGCTGGGTGATGGCGGACGCTTCGGCGCCCGCATCCGCTATTCCGACGAGGGCGACCATGCGCTCGAAACCGCCGGCGGGATCCGCCAGGCCCTGGCGCTGCTCGGCCCGGAGCCGTTCATCGTCGTCAATGGCGACATCGGCACGGACTACGACTTCGCCCGGCTGCACCGCGCACCGGCCGGCGACGCCCACCTGGTGCTCGTACCCAACCCGCCCCATCATCCGCAAGGCGATTTCGTACTGAAGGGGGACCAGGTGACGCCGCCCGGCGACGGCGCCTGCACCTGCACATTCGCCGGGATCGGTCTGTACCGCGCGGAATTGTTCGCCTCGCTCCAGCCCGGGCGGGTCCCCTTGGCGCCGCTGCTCCGGCAGGCCATGACCGCCGGACGTGTCAGCGGCGAGCTGCACGCCGGCTTCTGGCTCGACATCGGCACCGCGGAGCGACTCGAAACCTACGACTGCTGGATCCAGGAACGGCGACGGGCACGGTCCGTACCGACCGTTTGACATGTGCGGCGCCGGCCGGTAACGTTGGGCGTTTTTTCCGGATTTCCGGCTCAGCTTGCGAAGACCGGTCCCGATTCGAGGCACAACCCCCAGCCAGGCCCCAGGATGGAAGAATTTCAGCGCATCAAACGCCTGCCCCCTTACGTCTTCAACATCGTCAACGAACTCAAGGCGAAGGAACGGGCGCAGGGCAAAGACGTCATCGATTTCGGCATGGGCAATCCGGATCAGGCCACGCCGCAGCACATCGTCGACAAACTGATCGAATCTTCGCGTAAAGGCTCCAACCACCGTTATTCGGTGTCCAAAGGCATCCCCCGTCTGCGGCGGGCCATCTGCAATTGGTATTTGAGCCGCTACGGCGTCGAGCTCGACCCGGACTCCCAGGCCATCGTGACGATCGGCTCGAAGGAGGGCCTGGCGCATCTGGCACTCGCCACGGTGGGGCCGGGCGATGCCGTTCTGGTGCCGAACCCGGCCTATCCGATCCACCCTTATGGTTTCGTCCTGGCCGGCGCCGACGTCCGACACGTGCCGCTGCTGCCCGGCATCGATTTCTTTGCGGAACTGGAAATGGCGATCAAGACCTCCTGGCCCAAGCCCAAGATGCTGATCCTGAATTTCCCGGCCAATCCCACGGCGCAATGCGTGGAGCTGGAATTTTTCGAGAAGGTCGTGGAAATCGCCCGCGAGTACAAAATCTGGGTGGTGCACGACCTCGCCTATGCCGATCTGGTGTTCGACGGCTACATCGCCCCTTCGATCCTGCAGGTGCCGGGCGCGGAGGACATCGCCGTGGAGTTCTTCACGCTGTCCAAGAGCTATAACATGCCTGGCTGGCGAGTGGGCTTCATGTGCGGCAACCGCGAGCTGGTCTCGGCCTTGGGACGCATCAAGTCTTACCTGGACTACGGCACTTTCACACCGATCCAGGTGGCCGCGATCACGGCACTGGAAGGCCCGCAGGACTGTGTCGAGAACATCCGGCTGATGTACCAGAACCGCCGCGACGTCCTGTGCAAGGGCCTCAACGACATCGGCTGGCCGGTGGAGAAACCCAAGGGCACCATGTTCGTCTGGGCCAGGATTCCCGAACGCTACCAGAACCTGGGCTCGCTGGAATTCGCAAAAAAGATGCTGCTCGACGCCCATGTCGCAGTTTCCCCCGGCATCGGCTTCGGCGAATTCGGCGACGACCACGTGCGCTTCGGCCTGATCGAAAACGAGCACCGCACCCGTCAGGCCATTCGCGGCATCCGCGATATGATGCGCAAGGACAACGCCGTATAATTTATGCTTTTTCCCCTAGTCTTGAGGAGCGCAGCTTGAACCCGGTAAAAATCGGCATCCTCGGCCTCGGCACGGTCGGCGGTGGCACGGTCAACGTGTTGCGACGCAATGCCGACGAAATCACCCGCCGCGCCGGCCGCGAAATCCAGGTCTGCCGCGCCTCGACCCGCGACCTGACGCGCTCCCGCATCTGCGACACCACCGGCATCGCCTTGACCTCCGACCCCTACGAGATCGTTGCCGACCCCGACATCCAGATCGTGGTCGAAACCATCGGCGGCGAAACCCCGGCGCGGGATCTGGTCATGAAGGCGCTGGCAAACGGCAAGCATGTCGTCACCGCCAACAAAATGCTGATCGCCCTGCACGGCAACGAAATCTTCGCCGCCGCCCGCAAGCATGGCCTGATGGTCGCTTTCGAAGCTGCCGTGGCCGGGGGGATCCCCATCATCAAGACCATCCGCGAAGGTCTGGCCGGCAACAAAGTCGAATGGCTGGCCGGCATCATCAACGGTACCAGCAATTTTATCCTCACCGAGATGTGGGAAAAGGGCCGGGACTTCGCCGACGTCCTGCAGGAAGCCCAGAGGCTGGGCTATGCCGAGGCCGATCCGACCTTCGACATCGAAGGGGTGGACGCCGCCCACAAGCTCACCATCCTGGCCTCGATCGCCTTCGGCATCCCCCTCCAGTTCGGCAAGGTGTACATCGAGGGCATCACCGGGATCACCGCGGCCGACGTCAAATACGCCGAAGCCTTGGGGTATCGCATCAAACTGCTCGGGATCGCCCGCCGCACCCCCAAGGGCATCGAACTGCGGGTCCATCCCACCCTGATTCCGGCGCGGAGGCTGATCGCCAACGTCAACGGGGTGATGAATGCCGTGCTGGTCAAGGGCGACGCGGTCGGGCCGACGCTTTCTTACGGCGCCGGCGCCGGGGCCGAACCGACCGCCTCCGCGGTGGTCGCCGACATCGTCGACGTGGTCCGCACCCTGACCTCCGACCCCGAGAACCGGGTGCCGCACCTGGCCTTCCAGCCCGCTGCGATATCCGAGATCCCGATCCTGCCGATCGAAGAGGTCGAGACCGCCTATTACCTGCGGCTCTCCGCCGAGGACAAGCCCGGCGTGCTGGCCGACGTGACCCGCATCCTCGCCAGCCACCAAATCAGCATCGAGGCCGTGCTGCAGAAGGAAATGCCGGAGGGCGAGAGCCATCTCCCGGTGATCATGCTGACGCAGAAGGTCACCGAGCGCGAGCTGAACGCCGCCGTGCGGGAAATCGAGGCACTGCCTACGGTCAAGGGTGCGGTCAAACGCATCCGGCTCGAAACTCTGGGTTAACGATCATGGCGACCAGTCGCCCTCGATGATGAAAGCAACGGTTTGCCATGATAGTTTCCCTCACCCCAGCCCTCTCCCGCTCGCGGGAGAGGTGGACGAAGAAACGCTTCGCGTTGTTTCACGTTGAAAAACCATGACTACGACGACACGCTACACCGGCCTCATCGAACGCTACCGCGACCGCCTCCCGGTCGGCGCGGACACCCGCGTCATCAGCCTGGGCGAAGGCAATACGCCGCTGATCCGGCTGGAAAACATCCCCCGCCTGCTGGGCCGGAGCATCGAACTCTACGCGAAGTATGAGGGCCTCAATCCGACCGGCTCTTTCAAGGACCGCGGCATGACCATGGCCGTGACCCGCGCGGTCGAAGAAGGCAGCCGGGCCATCATCTGCGCCTCCACTGGCAATACCAGCGCCGCCGCGGCCGCCTATGCCGCGCGCGCCGGCATCACCGCCTTCGTACTGATTCCGGACGGCAAGATCGCCATGGGCAAGCTGGCCCAGGCCATGATGTACGGCTCGGCGGTGATCCAGATCAAGGGCAATTTCGACGACGGCATGCGGCTAGTCAAGGAAGTGGCCGGCGAAGCGCCCGTCACCATCGTCAACTCAATCAACCCGTACCGGCTGCAGGGTCAGAAGACCGCGGCCTTCGAGATCGTCGACGAACTCGGCCGGGCGCCGGACTACCACTGCCTGCCGGTCGGCAATGCCGGCAACATCACGGCGCACTGGATCGGCTACAGCGAATACGCCTGCGGCGGCCGCGACTGCGTGACTGAGTCCTGCACCTTCTGCAACGGCGACTGCCGCTTCGTGAGCGGCGGCCCGGTCTCGGCCAGCCGACCGAAGATGGTCGGCTATCAGGCCGGCGGCGCGGCACCGTTCGTGCGTGGCCACATGGTGGACCATCCGGAGACGGTGGCGACCGCCATCCGCATCGGCCACCCGCAAAGCTGGGATCAGGCTTGGCAGGTCAGCCGCGAATCCGGCGGCTGGTTCGACGAGTGCAGCGACGAGGAAATCCTCGCCGCGCAGAAAATGCTGACCGAGCACGAAGGCATCTTCTGCGAGCCGGCCTCCGCCACCTCCCTGGCCGGCGCCCTGCGCGACATCCGGAACGGCAAGATCCCCGAAGGCAGCACGGTGGTGCTGACCTTGACCGGCAACGGCCTGAAGGATCCCGACACCGCCATCGCCCAGTGCACCCAGAAGCCGCTCACCATCGAAGCCGAGCTGGATTCGGTCAAGCGCGCCATCCTCGACGTCCTCTGACGACACCAGCCGCCGCCCGCAACGGGCGGCGGCCTCCCCGTTCCGAGACGCCGATTTTTTGACATCCGGCGCCGTCACCGTCATACACTAGCCCCAACGGATCAGGCCGCTCGCGGGTTATCTCATGAAGCTGACGTTCATCGGTGTCGGTTCTGCCTTTGCCCTGCAAAACTATCAGTCGAATGTCCTGATCGAGAGCCAGGGCAGGAAACTCCTGATCGATTGCGGCAGCGATGCGCGCTTTGCCCTGCACCGGCTGGGACTCGGGGCGGAAGACATCGACGCCCTCTACGTCAGTCATCTGCATGCCGATCATATCGGCGGCATCGAATGGCTGGGCTTTTCGCGTTATTTTTCCGGCGGGATGCGGCCGGAACTCTTCATCGAGAAGCGGCTGGCGGAGCATCTCTGGGAACGATCGCTGCGAGGGGGCATGGCGTCCGTCCAGGGAAGGTCGATGCGTCTGGACGACTTCTTCTCTACGGTCCACCGCCTTTCCCCCGGCGGGGCATTCCGGTTCGGGAGCCTCGGCTTACGTCTTTTCTCGACGCTGCATTATTTCGACTGCCGTGAGCTCGCTCCGAGCTACGGTCTGGTGATCGACGTTCATCCGGAAGCCGCGGCGCCGGAAATGACCGAGCCTCGTTGCAGAATCGTGCTGACGACCGATACCCAATTTTGCCCCGACCGCCTCGCCGGACTCTACGACAGCGCGGACGTCATTTTCCAGGACTGCGAGACGGCCCCGCGGCGATCCGGCATCCACGCGCACTACGATGAGCTTTGCGGACTTCCGGCGTCGATCCGGAAAAAAATGTGGCTATACCACTACCAGGACGGGCCCCTGCCCGATGCAGCCGGTGCGGGTTTCCACGGCTTCGTCCGGCAGGGACAGGTTTTCGAATTCTGAACTCCGAAAGCCGGGTGACGGTCAGGTCCGCGGGACGAGCAGGGCTTCGATCTTGGCCAGCAGGCGGTCGAATTCGACCGGCTTGGTGTCGTAGTCGTCGCAACCGGCTTCGATGGCCTTGTCGCGGTCGCCGGACATGGCGTGGGCCGTCAGTGCGATGACCGGAATGCCGCGGGTCGCTTCTTCGGCCTTCAGTTTCCGGGTCGCCTCCCATCCGTCCATGACCGGCAGGCTCATGTCCATCAGGACGACATCCGGCATTTCGGCCTGGGCCACCGCCACACCTTCCGCACCATCGACTGCGATGACCAGCTCGTAGCCGCGCCGCAGCAGACGCCGGCTGAGCATGTCCCGATTCATCTCGTTGTCTTCCACCAGCAATATCTTCGCCATGGCCGATTCTCCTAGGCTGTGATCCCAAGGCACGCGCCGATCCGGTCGCCGAGCTCCTGCAGCAGCTCCTCCCTTCCCCGCGTCCCTTTGTTGACCACGTATTCTACGTAGCCGTTCAGGCGCTGGCGATCTTCGGCGGTGAGATCCTTGGCGGTGACGACGATCACGGGTATCGAACGCCAGGCTTCCTGCTGGCGCAATTCCTCCAGGAAACTGAAGCCGTCCATTTCCGGCATCATCAGGTCGAGAACGATCAATTCGGGCCGGTTCTCCGCCACCCGTTCGAGCGCCACCCGCCCGTTTTCGGCCTCCTCGACCACCCAGCCCTCGTGCTCCAGCATACGCCGCATCAGCTCCCGGAGGTCGGCGTGGTCTTCCACCAGCAGCACGGGACAAGGCGGATGGGCGCAGCGGTACTTCTGCAGCACCTTGGCCAAATAGTCCCTATCGATGGGCTTGGTCAGAAAATCGGTGGCGCCGAGGGCGAATCCCAGATTCCTCTCGTCCAGAATGGTGGCCATGATGACCGGAATCGGCGCCAGTTCCGAATCGGCCTTCAGCGCCGTCAATACCGCCCAGCCGCCCATTCCCGGCATCATGACGTCCAGAATGATCGCCCCCGGCCTCAATTCCCTGGCGAGTTTCAGCCCTTCCTGGCCGCTGTCCGCCTCCGCCATACGCAGACCCTGCTTCTCCAGGAAGCGCCGCATCAGGTCGCGTGCCGCCGGATCGTCGTCGATCACCAGCACGGTGGGAATCCCCTTGGCCAAAGCCGATCCGGACTCCGCGGCCGGCACCTTTTCCGGCACGCCGCCGTCTACGGGCAGGTGAATCGTGAAGGTCGAGCCGGCCCCTGCCTCGCTCTCCACGGTGATGTCCCCGCCCATCATCTGGCAGAAACGGCGGCTCAGGACCAGCCCCAGGCCGGTGCCGCCGAAATTCCGTGTGGTCGATGCATCGGCCTGCGAAAACGCCTGGAACAAACGGCTCATCTGTTCCGGGGTGATGCCGATCCCGGTGTCGTGGACCGCGAAATGCAGCCATTCCCTTCCATCGACGCTTTCCCTGTCGACGGCCAGGGTGATGACGCCGTCCCGGGTGAACTTGGAGGCATTGCTCAGCAGGTTGAACAGCGCCTGCCGCACCTTGGTCAGGTCGGCCCGGATCGAACCCATGCCTTCGGCGCATCGGACCTCGAGGCGGTTGTTGTTCTTGGCGACCACCGGCGCAATGGTCGCCACCACGTCGTCGAGCATGGGAACCACCTCGAAGGTCTCCAGGTAGACCTCCATTTTCCCCGCCTCGATCTTCGAAAGATCCAGCACGTCGTTGATCAGCGCCAACAGATGCTTGCCGGAAGCGCGGATCTTGTTCAGGTCGGCCAGTTCCTCCTCGCGCCCCGCGTCTTCGGCATCCTCCGCCAGGATCTCGCTGTAGCCGATGATGGCGTTGAGCGGCGTGCGCAGCTCATGCGACATGTTGGCGAGGAATTCCGATTTGAGTCGCGTCGCTTCGAGGGCCGCATCGCGCGCTTCCGCCAGCTCGATGTGGGCGGCTTCCAGTTGCGTCTTCCGCTGTTCCGACAGCTTCACGGCCTCGACCAGGCTCAGGACCTTGGGAACCTGCAGCGGCAGCACCAGCGCGGTGGCGACCGAAACCACGGCGGTCAGGAGCTTGGTGTATCCGGACAGCCAGTAGCTCGCGTTCCAGATCGTCCACGCCCCCATGAAATGGGTGACCGCGCAGGCGACGATGAAGAGTCCGAAGGCCAGGAATATCCAGGAAAACGGTATGTCGCGACGGGCCCGATGGATGAGATAGACCAGGGTCGCCGAGATGCAGACATAGGAGAGCCCGATCAGGAGATCGGTGCTCAGGTGCAGCCACCACAGTTGCGGCACCCAGAGGTAGCACATGCCGTGCGGCATGAAGGACTGGCCGCTGACGCCGGTCGCGAACAGGTTCGCCGCCAGTCTCGGCCAGGACAACAACAGCATCGCGGCTATCGCCACGAGCACGAGCCCGTAGGAGAACCAGCGCAGCTGCGAGACCTGCTCGATACTCTCCGGATTGGGCGGACTTGCCGGGGAAATCTCTCGACTTGACATGATCGGCTCTCCGATGGGCAGTGACCGGCGTCTGGGAGCACGGCGCACACGGCACGGCGCACACGGCCCGGCGGCCCACCCCCGTTGACAGCGTTTACGGAAATCGGTGGAATGTCAAGGCGCCTTCCAGAGACCAGCCTGGCAGGGTCGGCAGGGATATCCGACCTGCGCCGGACGGCAATGAGGTCGCTCGAAACCCCTTCGAAGCCTTACCGGGCATGGATTTTCGAAGCCGACCCTTAAGTCTTTGCGAGGCACCATGGACCCCACGGACTCGACGCCGATTCATCGGCCGCCAGCGCCATGACCGGCACGACGGCGCCGCCTCCCGACAACCGGGGGAAACTGGGCCTGGCTAAAATCCGCCATGGCCTGCGGACGCCCATCAACCATATTATCGGCTATGCCGAAATCCTCCGGGAGGAAACCGCCGACACCCTGCCCGCCGCTTTCGTCACAGACCTGGAAAAGATTCACAGCAGCGGCTACATCCTGCTGGCGCTGATCAACCGGCATCTGGGCGAGGATTGCACGCCCAACGCGGAACCCGATCTCCACGCCCTCAGCCACGAGCTGCGCACCCCGGTCAATCACATCATCGGCTACGGCGAACTGCTGGCCGAACAGTGCGACGAACTGGGCCAGCCGGACCTGAAGCCGGACCTCGCCAGGATCGTTTCCGCCGCCCACACCTGGCTGGAGATGATGGAGGAACATTTCGGCAAGCGCTCGAATCCGCCTCCCGAACCACCCTCGAACCCACCGCCTCCGGCCGCGAATTCCCCGAGCCTGCGGGAACACTGGGTCAGCATCCCTCCCACCGAAGCCCCCTCCCGCAACCTTTGCACCGGTCATCTGTTGCTGGCGGACGACGACGAACCCAATCGCGACCTGCTGCGCAGAAGGCTGGAAAAGCTGGGCTACCGCATCACGACGTGCGGGGACGGCCTGGAAGCGCTGGCGCTGGTCCGCGACACCCTGCCGGACCTGGTACTGCTGGACATGCTGATGCCCGAACTCAACGGCGACGAAGTCCTGGTCCGCATCAAATCCGACGAGGCCCTGAGCCACGTGCCGGTCATCATGATCTCGGCGCTGGACCAGGTGGAGGGCATCGCCCATTGCATCGAGCTCGGTGCGGAAGACTACCTCGCCAAGCCCTTCAATCCGATCGTGCTGCGCGCGCGCATCGGCGCCGTGCTGGAGAAAAAGCGGCTGCGCGACCTCGAGCAGGTTTACCTGAAGCAGATCGACGGGGAACGGGCGCGTTCCGAACGGCTGCTGCTGAACATCCTCCCTCAGCCCATCGCCGACCGGTTGAAAAAGGGCGAAGGCCATATCGTGAACACCTTCGACGAGGTCACGGTGATGTTCGCGGACCTGGTGGGTTTCACGGCCTTGTCCGCGGCTATGCCGCCCACCCAGCTGGTGCGCCTGCTCGACCGGATATTTTCGGCCTTCGACGAACTGGCGGACCGGCACGGGCTGGAGAAGATCAAGACCATCGGCGACGCCTACATGGCCGCCGCCGGCCTGCCGTTCCCGCTCCAGGACCACGCGGCCGCCGCCGCCCGCATGGCGCAGGACATGCACCAGACCATCGACCGGATCAGCGCCCAGTACCCGGCCGAACTGAAAATGCGGATCGGCATCTGCACCGGTCCCGTCATCGCCGGCACCATCGGCCAGAAGAAGTTCATCTACGACCTCTGGGGCGATACGGTCAACACGGCGAGCCGCATGGAATCGCACGGCCTACCCGGCCGTACGCAGGTGGCCGCCAGCACCTACGGACTGCTCCGCGGCCGTTTCGAGTTCGAAGAACGCGGCACCATCGACGTCCGGGGTAAAGGCCCGATGAAGGCTTATCTCCTTGGCTCAGCATGAAGAACGCCTTCTTTCAGCCTATCGGGCGGTGCCCCAAAGACGAGTGAAGCCGTATGCCTAAGGTCACGTATTTTCATGAAATCACTTTCGAGGACATCCCGGAAGGACAGACCCTGCTCGATGTTTCGATTCATCACAGGATTCCCCATCTTCACCAGTGCGGCGGCCAGGCGCGCTGCACCACCTGCCGCATCCAAATTCTCGACGGACTTTCCAATGTCTCACCGCGAAGCCCTCTGGAAGAGAAAGTGGCGTCCGAACGCGGGTGGGACGAATTTACCCGGCTGGCCTGTCAGACCCATGTGCACGGGGACGTGGTCGTTCGCCGGCTGCTCGACAACTCCCAGGACATCATCGTGCTCGACCTGGAAGAACTTCATGGGGGAAGCGCCGGCGAAGGGAAGGAGCTCGATTTGGCCGTGCTTTTCTCCGACATTAGGGACTTTACGACCCACAGCGAACAAAACCTGCCCTACGACATCGTGCACATGCTGAACCGCTATTTCACCGCGGCGGCCGAGCCGGTGCTCAACAACAACGGCTTCATCGACAAGTACATCGGGGACGGCATCCTGGCGGCGTTCGGCACCCGCGACGAATCCCCGGAAACCGCCTGCCGGAATGCGGTCCGCGCAGCGCTCGGAATGCTGGAGGCCGCACGCCGGCTTGCGCCGACGCTCGAACAGCAATTCCATGTTCCCTTGCATATCGGCATCGGCATCCATTTCGGAACCGCCATCCTGGGCCGCATCGGCCACCCCGGCAAGCGGCAGATCACGGTGATCGGCGATACGGTCAACACGGCGAGCCGGATCGAGAGCATGACCAAGCAGTTCGCCACCCCGATCCTGCTCAGCGACAGCGTAGTCAGCCAGCTCCCCGGAGCGCTTCAGCTCGATCCGCCGTTTGCGGTTCCACTCAAAGGCAAGACCACGCCCATGCAGCTCTACCCCTGCCGGGGTTTCACCGCTCCCGACACGATCTTCCTGGTGCAGTCGTCCTTCGACAATCTTGTGCCACGCGCGGCCGCATTCGGCGACCGCTTTTACGCTAACCTCTTCGACACTTACCCTGAACTGCGGCCGATGTTCCGCAGCGACCTCACGGCACAGAGCAAAATGCTCATGTCCATCCTGAGTTCCGCCGTGAAAGGGTTGAACCGGATGCCCGAGATCGTCGGCGGCCTGCGCGCGCTCGGAAAACGCCACCACGAATACGGCGTCAGCCGTATCGATTACGACAAGGTGTCGCGCGTGCTGATCGGAACCCTGGAAGAATTCCTCGCCGAGGAATTCACGCCGGAAGTCCAGCATGCCTGGAGAACCGTATACGGCATGATCGCGGAAACGATGATCGAAGCCGCTGAAAACTGAAGCGAATCGACGGCGTCGGTGTAACCGTCTGGCCTCCGGAGCCGGAGGATCTCAAGCAAAAGAATGCCGTGAATGCATCCACCCAGAGCAGCCGAGAAGAGCAGATGAAAAGCCCAGCGGAACACACCGAAACCCAGCGCGTCATGGTCGGGACCGACAGGTCCGAAACGGCGGATCAAGCGGTCCGATGGGCCGCATCGTTCGCCGAACGGTACGGCGCCGAACTCTTCGTGGCACAGGTGATTTCGCCCGAGAATCCCGCATCCACGGAATACGGCGCTGCCGAACGCACCCGGGCCGCGCTGGCGGGCGAGGAACTCGCCGCCTACGCCCGCCAGCTCGCCGGTGCGCGCGGCCACGGACGGGTTCTCATCGACCCGGATCCCGCCGCGGCGATCGTCCTCGCGGCCGAGCAGGAGAAAATCGACGTGCTGGTCGTCGGCAATCTGGGCATGGCGGGGCGGAAGGAATTCCTGCTGGGCAACGTCCCGAACCGCATCAGTCACAACGCCCGCTGCACCGTGGTAATCGTGAATACCATGCCGACCGGGGACCAGCCCTCCAAACCCTCCCAGACTTTCGTCCGCGGCAGAGAGCCGGCGCCCACCGAGCCTCGATTGATGGCACGTGGCTCCCAGATCGCGGCGGTGATGGCAAGGCACGGATTGAAGGAGCTGTTCGGACGTCCGGACGAGGAAGGATCGACCGGCCGGCGGCGGCAGGCCAAACGGCTGCGTTCGGCGCTCGAGGAACTCGGCCCCACCTTTTCCAAGCTCGGCCAGATCCTGTCGACTCGGCCCGACCTGCTGCCCGCCGAGTACATCGAGGAGCTGGAGAAGCTGCAGGACCACGTGCCGCCGTTGACCGAGCGGGAAGTCGTCGGAGTGTTCGAGCGGGAACTCGGCGTGCCCTGGGAGGACGTGTTCGAGTCGATCGAGCCGAAACCGCTGGC
The DNA here is from genome assembly GCF_036864975.1 of Methylococcus capsulatus. Lineage (NCBI taxonomy): Bacteria > Pseudomonadati > Pseudomonadota > Gammaproteobacteria > Methylococcales > Methylococcaceae > Methylococcus > Methylococcus capsulatus. The sequence continues at coordinate 162,424 of NZ_CP104311.1, forward strand.
CGCCGGCACCATCGCCCAGGTTCACCGCGCCACGCTGGTGGGGGGAAACCGGATCGTCGTCAAGGCGCAGCGGCCCAACGCCCGGGAAGAGATTGAACAGGACCTAGCCCTGCTGGAGGTGTTCGCCGAAAAGGTCGGAGAGCGTCCGGCCCTGAAGAAAGTCATCGACATGGAAGCGGTATTCAAGCACCTCTCCTCGTCGCTGCACCGCGAGCTCGACTTCCGGCAGGAGGCCGAGAACATCGCGCGGATGCGGGAGGTCCTCATGGGCTACGATCGTCTCAGCGTCCCCGCGATCTATAACGACTTGTCGACCTCGCGCATCCTGGTGATGGAAGAAATCCAGGGCGTGCCGGTGGTGGAAGCACCGGAAGGCCCGGAGCGGTCGAAAGCCGCCCGGCAACTGCTGGAAAGCTACTACAAGCAGATTCTCGTCGACGGCTTCTTTCACGCCGACCCGCACCCCGGCAACCTGAAATGGTGGAACGAGCGGATCTATTTTCTCGATTTCGGGATGGTCGGAGACGTCGGCCCCGAGGTCCGCGAAAACCTCATGCTACTGCTGATGGCGTTCTGGCAGGGCGATGCCGTGTTCCTCAGCGAAGTCACGCTGATGCTGGCCGGCTCCACCGATCGCAGCGACCTGGACATCGCCCGCTTCCAGGCCGAAATCGGCGAGCTGATGGCGAAATACCGCACTGCAGCGCTGGCGGACATGCAGATCGGCGTGATTCTCCAGGAAATGTGCGAGATCGCGCTGCGTTACGAGGTCCCGATGCCGGCGTCCCTGACACTGATCGGCAAGGCGCTGGCCCAGGTCCAGATGGCCACGGCGCGGCTGGACCCCACGCTCGATCCTTTCGACATCGCCGGCCATTTCCTGATGCGGTCGATGTTCAAGGGCATGCGTTCCCGGCTCGATCCGAAGGCTCTGCTTTACCAATCCCAGAAGCTGCAGGTGCGCGCCACGCGGGTGATCGACGCGCTGGAGCGGCTGGTCGGCGCACGGCCGGGACCCAAGCTCGAGGTGAAATTCCGCGCCAACACGCTCGAAGACGTCGTGCACCGAACCGGACACCGTGTGGCCTTGGGGCTGACGGCCGCCGCCAGTCTGCTCGCCGCCGGACTCACGGCCGGCTCGGCGGCGGTCGCTGAATGGATCCCCGCGGGCTTTGGCGTCGGAGGCGCTGTGCTGACCCTCGGCTTGATCGCCGATGCGATGCGCCGGCACTGAGTCCCGAGGGGTCGATCATGATGCACCGGATCGGTTTGCCCAAACCGGCCGGTTCAAAGTTCTGATGTGTCGCAGGACGGGCTCTTGGCACCGCCGCTGCGGATCGAACGCAGGATGGATTTCTCGAGCCCGTAAGCCATGATGGCCATGACCAGCCCGACCAGCCGGCGCTCCAGCCGCTGAAAGAAAGACCTCCGAGATCGACCGTTCATGCCTTCTCCCCCGCCCGATGGGCAAACCCAAGGCGCTGCCTAACCGGCGAGTCCTCAGGGAATGTCAAACTCCCGCTCATCCTCCGGCGTGCCGGACCCTTGAAAGAAGTCCGGACCGAGTTCGGAAACCGGAGCGCCCTTGCAGCGGAAATTCGCGATGAGCTTGCCGCCTTTGTCAACGACGACGCCGTCCTTTTTCCAGCCCTTGCCGCTGCCGGTATAGACCACGTAGTTGTACTCGCCCTTGCTGAATCGCAGAAAGGCGCCGCCGCCGGAATACATCAGGGTTTCGCCTTTGACGGCTGTCGCCGGATGGGCGGCCGGATCGGGCAACTTGATTTCCGGATGGCCTTCCGGGCCGAATCGGTACTGGATGAAACCCGCCGTCGGCGACAGCTCCTTCGACGCGCAGACCGATACGATCTTCTCGCCCACTCCGCAGGAAAACACCGTCTCCTCCTCGGCGGTACAGTGACTGGCCCCTGGGTATGAAACAGCCGGAACCAGGCCGAGCGTCAACAAACCCGCAATTCTTTTCATTTGCCCCCCCTTACGAGCCGGAAATGCCGATCTTACTTCAGATGACCGACTGCCGGGATACTTGCGGCCTGTCTGGGACAGCGGCCACCATCTTTAAAAAAACCGGCGCCATCGCAGCGGATTGCATGAGCAGCTCAACCCGGCTTCGCCAAAGTCAGGCGGGGGAATGACGTCCATCTCCACCAAGACCACGTCTGCTCCCGCCCCGCGTCAGAGCCATGATCTCATCCGTACTCATCTTGACCGTGGCGGCTCCGCGGAGGAAGGCAAAGGGGTTTGCGGGCCGCTTGGTTTCCGTAGGCAAGCGCAGCACTTGTCCATCCTCCGGGAGCTTGAATCCACCACGCTTCCCGCCCCCAACCCGAGCACGACATGAACGACTCTGGGAATGGTGACCTGCCCTTTGCTGGCCAGTGTGCCAGTCATGTGCCCTGCCTCAAGGTAATAGTATTCAAAACAATGCCGTTACCTTGCAGAAGGCGGCGTAGGAAGGGCCGGTCCGGATCGCCCGGTATGAATGGACAACGGACCGGCGCTTCCTGCCAGCGAACCGGATTTTCTGCCTCATTTCGATGCGCTGTGTTCCACAATTGCACTTCATCCTGTCGCAAACGATTCTGCGCGGCGTCTCCTTTTGAGTAATTTACCTTTTTAAATCAATCTTATACACACTAAACCCAAATATGGTACAGATCATGCTTATCTCTTTTTGAAGCCTGCGCCAACGGCGGCGCGGCACCAGGACAAAGGCGTCTTGGGCTTTTGCGGAAAAACACCTTCTGCGAAGCCTAAGGCGTTTTTTTTTGCCTCGGGACCCACCCCGACATGGCACCGTAAGGCCCAAGACCCGGAGCAGCAGTCATGAACTTCAAAGAATTCAAGCAGGCAGGACATTGGCCTACCCTGCTTTCCGCCTTTCTCTATTTCGACGTGTCCTTCATGGTCTGGGTGATGCTCGGACCGCTTTCCCTCTACATCACCAAGGACTTGGCGCTGCCGCTCGAGGAGAAGTTCACCATCGTCGCCGTACCCATCCTCTCCGGCGCGGTGTTCCGCATTATCCTGGGCTCCATGGCCGACCACATCGGCCCCAAGCTGACCGGCATCCTGGCCCAGCTGCTGGTGATCCTGGGCCTCGCCTATGTGTTCGTGTTCGGCCTGCACTCCAAACTGGAGGTCGAAATCCTGGGGCTGCTGCTGGGCGTGGCCGGCGCCAGTTTCGCCGTGGCCCTGCCGCAGGCCAGCCGCTGGTATCCACCCAAGTTCCAGGGCGTGGTGATGGGCATCGCCGGGGCCGGCAACATGGGCGTGGTGCTCGATTCCATGATCGTGCCTTGGCTGGCCGAGAAGTTCGGCTGGCAGGCGGTGTTCGGCTTTCTGCTCATCCCATTGGTGATCGTCCTGATCGTCTATGCGGTGCTGGTGAAGGATGCTCCGGACAAACGGACGCCGGTCACCCTGGCGAACTACGTCGCGGTCATGAAAGACCCGGACGCCTGGTGGTTCATGTTCTTCTATTCCATCACCTTCGGTGGCTTCGTCGGTCTCGGCAATGCCCTGCCGCTTTACTTCACCAACTGGTATCACGTCTCCGGCATCGCGGCCGGCATGATGGTCGCCATCGTGGTGTTCGCCGGCTCGATGTTCCGTCCGGTCGGCGGCTATCTGGCCGACCGCATCGGCGGTATCCGCGCTCTTCAGGTGCTGTTCGTGGTGGTGTCGCTGGCTTACCTGGCCATCTCGTTCATGCCCGAAGGGCCGGCGCCAGAGGCCTTGGGCACTGCCAAGGTGGCCGGCTGGAGCTTGGGGGAACTGCCGGCGCAAGGCTGGGGAGCGGTCGCCATCTTCTTCGCCGGTACCCTGGCGCTGGGGATGGGCAACGGTTCGGTGTTCCAACTGGTGCCGCTGCGCTTCCGCAAGGAAATCGGGGTGGTCACCGGCCTGGTCGGCTGCGCCGGCGGTGTGGGCGGCTTCTTCTTGGCGAAGACCCTCGGCCTGTCGTGGGAAATACAGCATGGCTTCGCGCTCGGGTTCAGCGTGTTCGCCGTCCTCCCGCTGCTCGGCCTGGGCGGGCTCGTGCTGGTGAGGAAACGTTGGCGCACGACCTGGGGCGCAGTTTCCGGAGCACAGGTCTGACCGCGAGCCGGATCCCGACAGCGCCATGACCATTTCCGGCCAACCCGTCCTCCGCGCTGCCATCGTCACCCTGCAAGGGCGGCGCGAAGACAATCAGGACTTTGCCGCTATCGCCGAACCACCGCTGCGGGATGCCGCTGCGCGCGGCTTCGTAGCGGCCGTGGCCGATGGCATCGGCGGCGCCCGCGGCGGCCGGGTCGCGGCAGAAGTGTCGGTGCGCGGTTTCATGGAAGCCTACTACGGCCTGCCCGAAACCTTGGGAATGGAACAGTTGCTGGACCGTTGCCTGGGCTCGGTCAACCGCTGGGTGCATGCCATGGGCCGGGTGGATCCCGAGCTGGCGCACATGGGCACGACCTTCAGCGGATTGATCTTCCGCGGCCGCCGGGCTTACCTCGCACATGTGGGCGACTCGCGCATCTACCGCCTGCGTGGCGACGATCCAGAGCTGCTGACCTTGGATCACACCCTGAGTGGGCCGGGGCTGGATCATGTCCTGTACCGCGCGGTCGGACTCGATCCCGGCCTCCGGATCGATTACAGCGTGTACCCGCTGGAACCGCACGACCGTTTTCTGCTGTGCAGCGACGGCCTGCACGGCAGCCTCGAACAGGAACAGATCAAGGCGATCCTGCAGGAACGGGCCACCCCCGAAACCACGGCCGAGGCGCTGGCGCTCCGGGCGTTCGAACAGGGCAGCCAGGACAATATCACGGCCCTGGTGGTGGATGTCATCGCCCTGCCACCGGCCGAACGGCAGACTCTGCGTCTCGCCATCGAGACTTTACCCCTGCTGGAACTGCCCAAGACCGGTGAAATGATGGACGGCTACCGCATGGAGCGGCTGCTTTCCTCCGGACGCTACAGCGCATTGTTCCTCGCCGCCGATACCCTGAGCCAGGGCAAGCCGGTGGTGGTGAAGTTTCCGCATCCGCGGGTCGCCAGCGAACGGGAATATTACGATGCCTTCGTGCGTGAGGCATGGATCGGGGCCCGAGTGAAGAGCCCCTGGGTCGGCGAGGTCCTCGAGCAGCCCCCCGGACGCCAGACCCGGCTCTATTCGGTGATGCCTTTCTATCCCGGCGTCACCCTGGAATACGCCCTGGTGCAGCGGCCGCGCATCGACCTGGAAGCCGGGATCGATCTCGCCTTGAAGCTGTGCAAAGCGGTGCATGCCCTGCACCGGCAACAGATCGTCCACCGCGACATCAAACCGGACAATGTTCTGCTGGAGCCGGGAGGCGGCCTCAAACTGCTGGACCTCGGCATCGCCCGGCTGCCGGCCTGGGACGAGGACCAGGCCGATCCCGTCCCCGGCACCCCCAGCTACATGGCGCCGGAAATGTTTCAGGGCGAACGTGGCAGCATCGCCACCGATGTGTTCGCGCTCGGCGTGACCCTGTACCGGATGTTCGCTGGCGGCGCCTACCCCTATGGCGAGGTCGAACCGTTCAGCAGACCGCGTTTCAGCGTTCCGAAACCGCTGACCGCCCATCGGCCGGATCTGCCGGCCTGGCTGGACGCAGTGCTGACCCGGGCCATCGCGGCCGATCCGGCGCAGCGCCCGGCCGATGCCGTGGAACTGGCTTACGAGCTGGAGGCCGGGCTGGAAAAAGGCGGCGGCAGGCGCAGCCCGCGGCGGCGCCTGCCGCTGTACGAGCGCAATCCCCTGCAATTCTGGAAAGCCGTCGCGGCGCTGCTGCTGACCCTGCTGACCGTGGCCGGCCTGCGCCTGTCGCTGCCGTCCTGCCGACCCGCCGGCGCGGCATTACATCTTAAAAAAACCCTTGAATCACGATAACGGAGACTCGCGATGAGCAAGCCCAAACTCGTCCTCATCGGCAACGGCATGGCCGGCGTCCGCACGCTGGAAGAGCTGCTGAAGCTGGCGCCCGGCAAATACGACATCACCGTGTTTGGCGCCGAACCCCATCCCAACTACAACCGCATCCTGCTCTCGCCGGTCCTGGCCGGCGAAAAGACCCTGGACGACATCGTCCTCAACGACGATGCCTGGTATACCGGACACGGTATCACTCTGCACAAAGGCAAGAAAGTCGTCGCCATCGACCGGGTCCGCCGCTGCGTCCGCACCGAAGACGGGACCGTAGCGGGCTATGATCGCCTGTTGCTGGCGACCGGCTCGACGCCTTTCATCCTACCGGTACCGGGCAGAGACCTGGAAGGCGTGGTCGGCTTCCGCGACATCCGCGACGTCGAGCGGATGCTGGAAGCCTCGGAAAAGCACCGTTACGCCGTGGTCATCGGCGGCGGGCTGCTGGGACTGGAAGCCGCCAACGGCCTCAAGAAGCGCGGCATGAACGTCACCGTGGTGCACCTGCTCGATACCCTGATGGAGCGGCAGCTCGACAAACCGGCAGCGGGCCTGCTGCAACGGGCACTGGAAAACAGCGGCCTCAACTTCAAGCTGGAAGCCCAGACCGAGGCTTTGCTGGGCGAAGGCCGGGTCCGCGCCGTCCGTTTCAAGGACGGCTCGGAAATCCCCGCCGATCTGGTGGTCATGGCAGTGGGCATCCGCCCCAATATAGAACTGGCCAAAGCCGCCGGCATCCATTGCGAGCGCGGCATCCTGGTCAGCGACACGATGCAGACCTTCGATCCTCAGGTCTATGCGGTCGGTGAATGCGTGCAGCACCGCGGTGAACTGTTCGGCCTGGTCGCGCCGCTGTTCGAACAGGCCAAGGTCTGCGCCAACCATCTGGCCGAATTCGGCATCGCCCGCTATCAAGGATCGGTCACCTCGACCAAGCTCAAAGTGACCGGCATCGACCTCTTCTCCGCCGGGGAATACCAGGGTGGACCCGGTTGCGAGGAACTGCTGTTCCAGGACCCTTCGCGCGGCGTCTACAAGAAACTGGTGGTCCGCGACAACAAGGTTACCGGCGCGGTGCTGTACGGCGACACCGTGGATGGTGCTTGGTATTTCCAGATGATGCGTGACGGTACCGACATCTCCGCCTTCCGCGAGCACATCCTGTTCGGCCAGGCCCACATGGGCGATTCCGGCCACGGCGCCGAAAGCCATGCCGTCCGGCTGGCGGAGGACGCCGAGGTCTGCGGCTGCAACGGGGTCTGCAAAAAGACCATCGTCGATGCCATCATCCAGAAGAAACTGTTTACGCTGGATGAAGTGCGCACCCATACCAAGGCCTCGGCCTCTTGCGGTTCCTGCACCGGTCTGGTCGAACAGATCCTGCAGAGCACCCTGGGCAGCGATTACTCGGTCAGTCCCGCCAAAAAGCCCCTCTGCAAATGCACAGACCTCACCCACGAGGAGGTGCGGGAAGCCGCGCGCACCCAGGGTCTGAAAACCATCCCGGAACTCATGGGTGCGCTGGGCTGGCGAACGCCAGACGGCTGCCACACCTGCCGCCCGGCGCTCAATTACTACCTGCTGTGCCAATGGCCGGACGAATACCGGGACGACCCGCAATCCCGCTTCATCAACGAACGTGTCCATGCCAACATTCAGAAGGATGGCACCTATTCCGTTGTTCCCCGGATCTGGGGCGGCGTGACCAATCCGCGCGAACTGCGGGCCATCGCCGATGTGGCCGAGAAATTCCAGGTCCCCTGCGTCAAGATCACTGGCGGCCAGCGCATCGACCTGCTGGGCGTACCCAAGGCACGGCTACCGGCCATTTGGGCGGAGTTGGGCAAGCACGGCCTGGTGTCCGGCCATGCCTACGGGAAATCGCTGCGGACGGTGAAGACCTGCGTCGGTAAGGAATGGTGCCGTTTCGGCACGCAGGATTCGACCACCCTGGGCATCGAGCTGGAGAAGATGACCTGGGGCTCCTGGACGCCGGCCAAGGTCAAGATGGCGGTGTCCGGCTGTCCCCGCAACTGCGCCGAAGCCACGATCAAGGATTTCGGAGTGGTGGCGGTCGACTCCGGCTGGGAATTACATGTCGGAGGCAACGGCGGCGTGAAAGTGCGGGCGACCGATTTCCTGTGCAAGGTACAGACGGATGAGGATGTCATGGAATACGCCGCAGCCTACCTGCAACTATACCGGGAAGAAGCCCGCTACCTGGAACGCACGGCGCACTGGATCGAAAGGGTGGGATTGCCGTACGTACACAGCCGCCTCGTCGACGACGCCGAAGGCCGCAAGGCGCTATGTGCCCGCTTCCTGGCGTCACAGCGCAAAGCACAGACCGATCCCTGGGCCGAGCGCGCACAAGGTGCGGAAAAACACGAGTTCGAGCCGCTGACACCCCAGGAGCGGAATAACCATGCCTGCATCGCCTGAGGAAAGTGCTATGAACTCATGGACTCCCATCGCCAGCCTGGAAGACATTCCCCGCCAGGGCGCCCGCATCGTCGCGACGCCGGAAGGCGCCATTGCCGTTTTCCGCACCCTCGATGACCGGGTCTTTGCCCTGCTCGACCGCTGTCCGCACAAGGGCGGACCGCTGTCGGAAGGCATCGTCCACGGCGCTCGCGTCACCTGCCCCCTGCACAACTGGGTGATCGAGCTCGATTCCGGCCAGGCGGTCGCACCGGACGAAGGCTGTGTCCGCCGTTTCCCCGTCCGCATCGAGGACGGCATGGTGGCGATCGTCCTCCCGGATACACTGGTGGGAACCTGACATGAACCCTCAGTTCCGGCGGACCGTCCAAACCACCTGTCCTTACTGCGGCGTAGGCTGCGGCGTACTGGCCACGGTCACCGCTGCGGGCGTGGAAATCCAGGGCGACCCGGATCATCCGGCCAATTTCGGCCGCCTGTGCTCCAAAGGCTCGGCGCTGGGGGAGACATTGTCGCTCGACACCCGCCTGCTCCATCCCGAAATCGGCGGCATCCGTACCGGCTGGGACCAGGCGCTGGACACGGTCGCCGACCGGTTCCGCGAAACCCTCGATCGGCACGGCCCCGATTCGATCGCCTTCTACGTTTCCGGGCAATTGCTGACCGAGGACTATTACGTCGCCAACAAACTGATGAAAGGCTTCATCGGTTCGGCTAACATCGACACCAACTCCCGGCTGTGCATGTCTTCCACCGTCGCGGGCCACAAGCGCGCCTTCGGCGAGGATCTGGTGCCGGGCTGCTATGAGGACCTGGAACTGGCCGATCTGGTGGTGCTGGTCGGCTCGAACACGGCATGGTGCCACCCCGTGCTGTTCCAGCGCATCCTGGCGGCGCGGCGCGCCGAGCCGAAACGCCGCATCGTCTGCATCGACCCGCGCCGGACGGCGACCGCGGAAGCGGCCGACCTCCACCTCCCCATCCGGCCGGGCAGCGACGTGCTGCTGTTCAACGGGCTGCTGCACCATCTGCGGCACAACGACTGCCTCGACTTCGAATTCATCGAACGGCATACCGAAGGCTATGCCGCAGCCTTGGGCACGGCGAAGGAAACCGCGCCCACCCTTCCGGCCGTCGCCGCCGGCTGCGGGCTTGCGGAAAGCGACGTGGCACGGTTCTTCCGGATGTTCGCCGCGACCGAACGGACGGTGACGCTGTGGTCGCAGGGCGTCAATCAGTCGACCCAAGGCACCGACAAGGTCAATGCCATCCTCAATGTGCATCTCGCCACCGGCCGTATCGCCAAGCCCGGAGCGGGCCCGTTGTCGCTGACCGGCCAGCCCAACGCCATGGGCGGCCGCGAGGTCGGCGGACTGGCCAATCAGCTCGCCGCCCACCTCGACCTCGACGATCCCCGCCACCGCCGGCAAGTGCAGGAATTCTGGCGCTCTCCCCGTATCGCCGACCGGCCCGGCTATCTTGCCGTCGATCTGTTCAGGGCCATCGGCGAAGGCAAGATACGCGCGGTCTGGATCATGGCCACCAACCCGGCGGTGAGCCTTCCAGACGCCCATGCCGTGCGCCGCGCCTTGAGCGCCTGTCCCTTCGTCGTGGTGTCCGACTGCGAACGCGACACCGATCTGGCCCGCTTCGCCCATGTTCAGCTTCCAGCGCTGGCCTGGGGCGAGAAAGACGGCACGGTCACCAATTCGGAACGGCGCATCTCACGCCAGCGCGCCTTTCTCGATGGCCCCGGCGAAGCCCGGCCGGACTGGTGGATCATCGCCGAGGTGGCCAAACGCATGGGTTTTGGCGCCGCCTTCGACTACCGGAGCGCTGCCGACATATTCGCCGAACACGCCAGGCTCTCTGCAATCGCCGGCGCCGGACAACGCCGTTTCGACCTGTCCGGGCTGCAAACCGCTTACGACGACCTGGCGCCGACCCAGTGGCCGGTCGATGCCGGACATCCTCAAGGCACGCCCCGACTCACTTTCGACAGCAGGCGTGGCAGGCTGAAATTCGTCGCCGTCCGGCCACAACCCCCGGCCCATGCACCCGATGCCGACTATCCGCTGGTCCTCAACACCGGCCGCATTCGCGACCAATGGCACACCATGACCCGGACCGGCAAGACCCCGCGCCTCACCGGACACATGCCCGAGCCTTTCGCCGAGTGCCACCCCGCCGACGGCGAGCGCCTGGAACTCACCGACGGCGCCCTAGCTCGGCTGGAAAGCCGCTACGGCAGTGCCCTGGCGCGGGTCCGGTTCAGTGCCGGCCAGCAGCCGGGCACGGTGTTCATCCCCATGCACTGGAGCGAGAGCAATAGCCGGCACAGCTTGGCCAACGCCCTGGTGAACCCGGCGGTCGACCCCATTTCCGGCGAACCCGAGTTCAAGCACACCCCGGTGCAGCTCATGCCTTACCGGCCCCGATGGTACGGATTCGCCATCGCCCGGCGGCGGATCGAATTCCCCGAGGCCGCCTATCGAGTGGTGATTCCCGCCCGCAACTGCTGGCGCCACGAACTGGCCGGCGAAGCCCTCCCGGAAGACTGGCGGCGCTGGACGCGGGAACGGCTCGGCCTGGAAAGCGATGACTGGGACGACTGGCTGGAATTCGCCGACCCGCGCGCCGGCCGCTACCGCTGCGCATGGATCGTGCAGGGCCGGATCGAGTTCGCCCTGTTCGTGAGCCCCAGCCATGAATTGCCGCCCCGCGACTGGCTGGCCGGGCTGTTCGACCAGGAAGCCCTGGCCGAGACAGCGCGTGCCAGCCTGCTGGCGGGACGGCCGCTTTCGGCCGAAGACGATCGGGGCAGGATCGTTTGTGCTTGCTTCGGAGTCGGCGACAAGACGCTTTGCCGGGTCATCGCTTCGGAAGGACTGAGGACACCGGAGCAAGTCGGAGCGGCACTCAAAGCCGGCACCCAATGCGGTTCCTGTCTGCCGGAAATCCGCTCCCTCCTTGCCGAAGCGCAGCGCTGACGGGCAGGATATCCGGGGACACCGCTTCGATCGAATCGTATGGACAACGCTCAGGAAACCGCCTTCGGCAACGACATCGAGAAACCCCGGCTGACACTGGGTTTCATTCCACTCACAGACTGCGCCCCGTTCGTCATCGCCCTGGAAAAAGGTTACTTTCGACGACACGGCCTGGACGTCGTACTGTCACGCCAGCCATCCTGGGCGGCCATCCGCGACAAGGTCGCGACCGGCCTGCTGGACGGTGCCCACATGCTCGCACCGATGCCGATCGCCACCACCCTTGGCCTGGGTGGGGTACGGAAGGCCACCATCGCGCCGATGTCGCTGGATCTCAACGGGAACGCCGTGACGGTATCCAACGCGCTGTACCAGCGCCTCACCGCCGTAGGAGGCGCCGAGCCTGCCCAGCGGCCGGTTTCGGCCCGCTGCCTTCGGCGTTTGCTGGAACTGGACTCCGGCGGCGAGGCCGTGCGGTTCGCCACGGTATTCCCCTTCTCCTCGCACAACTACCTGCTGCGCTATTGGCTGGCATGTGCCGGCGTGGACCCCGACCGCCACATCGGCATGACAGTCATTCCGCCGCCGCAGATGCCACGCTGCCTGGCGGCGGGGGAGATTTCCGGCTACTGCGCGGGTGAACCCTGGAATGCCTATGCCGTGGCCCAGAGGATCGGCCGGGTGCTGATCACCGGCCATGAAATCTGGAACAACAGTCCCGAAAAAGTGTTGGGCGTCAACCAGGATTGGGCCGAACGCCATCCCAATACCCTGCGGGCCCTCCTCATGGCGCTCCTCGAAGCGGCGCAATGGCTCGATCGGCCCGAAAACCGGACGGAAGCCGCTGCCCTCCTTGCGAATCCCGACTATGTCGGCGTTCCGGCGGAGATCCTCCAGATGTCGATGACGGGTTCGTTTCAATACGCGACGGGCGAAAAGACCGTCTCCCTGCCCGACTTCAACGTGTTTCACCGCTACGCCGCGACCTTCCCCTGGCGCTCCCACGCGGTGTGGTTCCTGACCCAGATGTTGCGCTGGGGGCAGATCGCCGAACCCCTCGACCTGCACGCGGTTGCGGCGCAAGTGTATCGCCCCGACCTCTATCGGGAGGCCGCGACGGCCCTGGGCCTGCCCTGCCCGTCCGGCGATTACAAGCGCGAGGGCATCCATACCGAGCATTGGACCCTGGACGCCGGCACCTCATCCCTGGTCATGGGGCCGGACCTGTTCTGCGATGGAACCGCCTTCGACCCGGCGGACCCCATCGCTTATCTCGCCGGCTTCGGGCTTCACCGCATGGGGTTGAAGGCCGACTATCTCGCACAAGGGGTGAATTCGCAGTGAGCCTGCGCATCATGCTGGTCGACGAGGACGACGAACGCAGCGCCGTCCTGCAGGAGGCACTGGCCGAAGCCGGCTACCGCGTCGTGGCCCGCTTGCGAAACGAGGAAAACCTGGCGCTCGCGGTCGGCGAATACAAACCGGACATGGTGATCATCGACATGGAAGCCCCCGGCCGCGATACACTGGAACAAATGCGCGAAGTCAGCCGGGACAACCCCAAACCCATCGTGCTGTTTTCCAACAACCGCGACAGCGAATTCATCCGCCAGGCGGTGCGGGCGGGCGTCAGCGCCTACGTCGTCGATGGACTGAGCCGGGAACGGATACTACCCATCGTCGAGGTCGCCATGGCTCGCTTCAGCGAATTCCAGGTGCTGCGGCGCGAACTCGAAGACACCCGCGCCCAGCTCGCCGACCGCAAGCTGGTGGAGAAAGCCAAGGGCCTGCTCATGAAGCACCGCGGCCTCAGTGAAGACGAGGCCTACCAGTCGTTACGCAAGACCGCGATGGCGCGGAACCAGCGTATCGTCGATGTCGCCCGCACTCTGCTGGCGCTAGAAGATTTTCTCTGATGCGTAGGACCGCTCGCGTACCCGACAGTCGGTGCCGGAACCGCCCCATGGTAAACTGCGGCTCCCAGACTCCCCGGGGCGACCATGAGCGTAGCGTTACGACTGTACGAACAACTGACCGAGGCGGGCGAGGACAAGACGCGCGCCAAACTGATCGCGGAAGCCTTCGAGCATCTGGAGGACCGCTATCCCCAGTTGAAGGACGTGGCGACCGCCGGCCAGGTGCGCGAGACCGAATTGCGGCTGCAGAAGGAGATCAAGGAAGTCGAAGGGAAACTGCAGAAGGAGATCAAGGAAGTCGAAGCGAGACTGCAGAAGGAGATCAAGGAAGTCGAAGCGAGACTGCAGAAGGAGATCAAGGAAGTCGAATTGAAGCTCCAGAAAGAGATCAAGGAGGTGGAAGTGCGTCTGACCCAGGCCATCCATCGCCAGACCCTCTGGGTGGTCGGTTCCGTCGGTGCGGTCGTGGGAATGATCCGGCTGCTGGAATGGTTCCTCGCCCACATGCCAAATCCCTAGCGCAGATAGCTCCTCCTCTCGGAGTTTCTACCCCCTTTCCCCCGGCACCAAGCCTGCACAAGCAAAAGACCGTTCACTTCCTGGGAACGGTGATCGCCACAAATGGCGGCGCGACGCCCCGATATCGTGCTCCAGTCGCGCGCGGCGATTCTGCCCTGCCACTCTAACCCCATTAAAAAACATATAGTTATATCTATTCGACTCCATTGGCATCGATAGTGCTTTGGTAATGACTGGATAAAGCGGTATCCCGCGCCAACGGCGGCGCGGACCTTTGAGACAAAGGCGTCTTGCGGTTTTCGGAATGTTCCGGAAATCGCAGACGCCTTTTTTTGTGCGCCAACGTCACGCATCCAATCCGAGGGGACACGAAAATGGCTCAGATGAATTCGAACCAGGACCAGACCAAGGCAGAGCCCGCAGCGGCCGCCGCCATCACCCGCCGGTCGAAGACCGCCGGCACCGCCCTGTTCAGTGCCTTGCTGGCCTTGTCTGAGGCCGCTTGGGGCGCGGAGGCGGACAAACAGACCAAGCCCCCGAGCACCTTGCCCACCGAATGGGCCGGGCCGGCGGACACCCGAATCAAACTGGAAGTATTCGACCGCGCCCGTGGCGAATTCGCCGACTGGTTCGGCAATCCTTGGGTCAAGGGAAAGCCCCTTCCTAAGGACTACAACTACAGCTTCGTGGGCAACAAGTTCCAGTTGGGCCTGCGAGTGACCGCCGAACCCTTCGAAGCCTTCGCCCAGTTCCAGGACACCTATATCGGCGGCCTGCCGACCCATGGCGTCGGCATAGGCGCCGCGTATTACACCAGCACCCCCTTGAGCACCCAAAACGGTGCCTTTCTGCGGCAAGGTTGGCTGCGGCTGAAGGACATGTTCGGCGTCAATGGCCTGTATCTCAACGGCGGCCGCCAATTGTTTTCCGACGGCCAGCAGGGCCTCGCCCGCCACAAGAATCTGCGCTGGATCCAGGACTACCGCATCGCCCAGCGTCTTATCGGCCCCTTCGAGTACACCCACGCCGGCCGCAGCTTCGACGGCGGCAGCATCGGCTTTCTGACGGATGACCTGGAGGTCACCGGTTTCGGCTTCATGCCTACCTTCGGCGGCTTCGAGTCCAACGGCATGCCGACCATCGGCAAAGTCAACGTGGCCGGTGCGAGCCTCAGCCTCCGGGATTCGGAAAACGTCGGCAATACCATAGGGCGCCTGTCCTGGTACTACTACTCGGACGACAGGGACATCCTATTCGTCGACAACCGCCCCCTCGCGGCGCGCAAAAAAGCAGTGGGCCAAGGCTCGGCGATCCACACCATCGGCGGCCACTTGGCGCATATCGAGGAAATCGGCCCCGGCGTAGCGGACGGGACGGTCTATGCCTTCGGCCAGGTCGGCAATTGGCAGAGCCAGAATCAGCGGGCCTGGGCCTTCGGGATCGAGGCTGGCTACCAGTTCAAGGAGGTGTGGGCATCCCCCTGGCTGCGGGCGGGCATCAACAGCGGCTCGGGCGACGACAATCCAGGTGACGATACCCACGGCACCTTTTTCCAGATGCTGCCCACGGCCTGGCTGTATGCCCAGTTCCCGTTCTACAACATGATGAACAACCAGGACATCTTCGTGCAGGGCATGCTGACCCCCGACCCCAAGCTCAGCTTGAAGCTGGACTTCCACGCGCTACGGGTCAATGCTCCCCAGGACTTCGTTTATTCAGGCTCGGGCGCGACCAACGACACCGTGTTCGGTTATGTGGGCACACCGACGGGCGGTGCCAGCAACCTGGCCTATCTCACCCACGTGATGATCAACCTGAAGCCGATCGACCATCTGGCCTTCAACCTGTTTTACGGCCATGCTTTCGGCCAGAGCATCATCAACAACCAGTACGACGGTAAACAGGGCAACTACGGTTTCCTGGAAACCATCGTTTCGTTCTGAGCGTCAGCACCAATGACCCTGCAATCCCTTCTGCCCTGCCCGCGCTGCGGCACTGCCAAACCGGAAACCATGCCGACCGAGACGTCTGCCAAGGTACCGGCTTTGGCACAGTGCCGCGCCCCAAACCGGGCGATTGCTGTGTATTCTGTTCCTACGGTTCGGTGAAATCGCCGCCGATACAGGACCTGGGGTTGCGGCTCAGACACCTGACACGTCCACTTGCACCATGCCGTTCTCGATCCGCATCGGATATTCCTTCATGCACCAGCCGGCGGGCTGCAGGCACTGGCCGCTACGGCCGTCGAAAACCCAGCCGTGGGCGATGCAGTAAAGAATCCGGCCGTTGAAGTCCCCACGCCCCAGCGACACCCCCTCGTGGGGACAACGGGCATCGTAAGCGTTCGGCACCCCGCCGTCGGGCCACAGGATGACGATTTCCTTCTTGCCCACGGTCAAGGGCACCAGCTCGCCCTCGCCGAGCAGACTTTGTTTACAGACGTCTTCGAAAGCCACGGGCGTTTCCTCTTTGCACGGTTTGGTCAGAAATTCTGGCTGAGCCGACATCCGTAGGGGGCAGCGGTACCTTGGTTGGCTGCGCGGCCCCGACTCTCACGAGGAGCAGCTCACCTCGATGTTGCGCATGTAGTCCGGCGGCTCGGCGGCATAGGCTTCCATGCCGGGCTGCTCGTCGTAGGGCCGGCGCAGCAGCTCGGCCAGCCTGGCGATCTCGGAATAGTCTCCCAGCATGGCGTTGTCGATGGCGATCTGCGCCAGATGATTGCGCAGCACGTATTTCGGATTCACCCGGTTCATGCGCCTGGCCCTCGCTTCGTCATCGGTATTCTGCTCGCCGCGCAGCCTGGCCCGGTAGTCTGCCGCCCAGGCATCGAAGGCCTTGATGTCGGCGAACTCCTCCCGCACCCCCCTGGCGGGCGCGTCGCTGCCGGCGCGGATCCGGGCGAGCAGCCGGAAGCTGCGGGTGAAATCACCCCGGCCTCTTTGCAGCAGCCCCAGAAATTCCTCGATCAGTCTGGCATCGGTTTCGCGGAACTCCCGGAGACCCAGCTTGTCGGCCCAGCCGCGCATCACCGACCGGTGATAGACGGACGTATAGCGCCGCAGCAAGTCCGGGCCGATTTCCGCCGCCTGCTCCGGATCGTCTGATAAGAGTGGCGACACCGCCTGCAACAAGCGCTCGCAATTCCAGCGACCAATCTCGGGCTGAGCATGGTAGGCATAACGCCCTTCGTAATCGGAATGGTTGCAGACGTGGTACCAGCGGAATCGGTCCATGAAGCCGAACGGGCCGTAATCCAGAGTCAGACCAAGCACCGAGAAGTTGTCGGTGTTCATCACCCCGTGGCAGAAGCCCAGCAACTGCCATTGCGCGATGAGGCGGGCGGTGCGTTCGACCACCTCGCCCAGCCAGGCGGCATAGCGGTCCGGGCGGCCTTGCAGATGCGGGAAGTGCTCGGCGATCACGTGATCCGCCAGCTTGGCCATCGGTTCCATCTGTCCCCGCCCGGCGAAGTATTCGAACTGGCCGAAGCGCACGAAACTGGCGGCGGCGCGGCAGACCACGGCGGCGCTCTCCACGGTTTCCCGCACCACCGCTTGCGGCGATGCCACCAGGCTCAAACAGCGGGTGGTCGGGACTCCCAAGGCGTGCATGGCCTCCGACGCCAAGTATTCCCGGATCGACGAACGCAGCACAGCGCGACCGTCCAGCCCGCGCGAATAGGGCGTCGGCCCCGCGCCCTTGAGCTGCAGCTCCACCCGCTCCTTGGCCGGCGTGCGCACTTCCGCGATCAGCAGGGCGCGGCCGTCGCCCAACTGTGGCACCCAAGCGCCGAACTGATGGCCGGCATAGACGGAAGCCGAAGACGCGTATCCCGGCCAGGGCCGGTTGCCGGCCAGGATTTCGAGGCATTGGGTCACTATCTCCGGGCCGAAACCCAGTTCACCGGCCAGCGCGGCATTGAAGTGCACCATCCTAGGTTCCGGCAAGGGCGTGGCCGTGACCGGCTGGTGGAATGGTCTTCCCAGCCGCGCATAGACAGGACAAAGCGGCAGATCGGCCAGACCAGCCGGCGCGGGGAGTGCTCTTGGCATCACGGTGGACATACGCTCAGTCCTCCGCGCTGGCGGGAGACACTGCGTCATCCGCCCGGGCAGGGCAATCATGGTACGCATCGGGAGCGGTGACCGGCGCCCGGTGGAAATCCGGGCAGGCGTCCCAAGCGGTTGCAGCCATGCTCATCGTCTATTCGCTTCCGGATAAGGGTGGAGGGATTTCCTTATCCTAAGCAATTCGCACGCCAACGAGAGCTAACGATAACTAATTGATTTAGTGCGTAAATCGGAAGGAGAACTTGTCTCGAACCGGACAAAAAGCCGACCCGGCGCAGCCGGCTGGCTCGTCCTCCCTGCTCATACGACGACGCCTTCGAGCTGCAGCATTCGGGCCTTGGTGGCGACGCCGCCATGCGCGGAAAATCCGCCGAGCTTCCCGCCCGCCCCCAGAATCCGGTGGCAGGGAATGATAAGGGGGATGGGGTTACGTCCGAGCGCCTGGCCGACCGCACGGGCGGCGGCAGGGCGGTTCAAGGCGCGGGCCAGTTCGCCGTAAGTGCGGACCTGACCGGCGGGGACATCCCGCGCGGCCAAGTAGACGGCCCTGGCGAACGGGCCCGCGCCCTCCGGTTCCACCGGAACCATGCTGAAGTCCTGGAGATCACCCCGGAAGTGCCGCCGGACCCTCTCGATCACCTCCGCGATCGCCGGTGGCGGCACCGCCGGCGATCGCCCACACCGCCGGGCCATGGCCGCACCGGTTTCTGCCGCCGTCGCCTCGGGAAGCTGGAACAGGGTGACCACCGGCGCCTCGTCTTTTCCCTCGACCGCGCGCCAGGCGATCCCGCAGACACCGAAACCGGTATCGAACAGGCAATGGCCCTGGGACCCTGCGTATGTCAGCCTGGGGTTACGCATACTGTCTCGTGTCCTTCAGGCGGCTCTCCTTCAAGCGCCGCGCCTCTGCTCCTCCTTTCCCTTTTCCCGCACCAGCAGCTTAGCCAGTTCCCCCAGTTCGGCGGAAAGGATTTCCAGATAGTCGTCGGCGCTGATGATACCCGCCAGCAGCCCCCGCTCATCGACCACGGGAATGCGCCGCACGCCATTCACACGCATGCGCTGCAGCGTCTCCCAAAAGCCGTCCTGTTCGCGCACCGTGACAAGCTCGAAACTCATGATGTCGCCGACCGTTACGGCCTCGGGGGCGACTTCTTCCGCCAAAATCTCGACCACCAGATCCCGGTCGGTCAGGATGCCGAGGGGTTTGCAACCGCCCTCCGCCTCTTCCACCACCACCACGCTGCCGACATGATGCTCACGCATCACCTTGGCGGCCTCCACGATCGTATCGTCCTTGTTGACGATGACGGTATCCCGAATGCAGAACTGACCGATGGACATACTTGCTCCTCGCTGAGTCGCTGTAGTGAAACTGCCTGAAAAAAGAGGAGGCAAACGCCCCTTTCCGAAACCGATTGTCGGCGATTCCCATCCGAAGGAGCAACCGTCGGATTCGGAAAAAGATACGGCACGCATCCTGCATCCATGCCGTCATGCCGGACACCCGGACAGACAACCGAAGGTACGATATGGACTCAGTCAAAACAGCACCTTACATCATCAGCCGACCGGAAAGCGAGGGCGCATCGCCCGTTGATGATGCGGCAAATGGCCCTTCAAGCGTTCCCGGAAGCACCTTTTGCGCCGGCCAGGATCTGTCGCGAATCATCCAGGATTCGCTGTCCGACCTGACCGAAGCGATCAGCCCGGTACCGCCGGCCACCGGAACGGCCAAGCCGGCCGACCCCGCCAGGCGACACCCCCGACGGCGGAGCCGGTGAAGCCGCCCCGCAGTTTGCTTCGCCCAAGCCGCACCACCGCGTGGCGAAGGCGAAACGCCCGTCACCGCTGCCGCAAAGGGTGCGTGGGCAGCCTATCACAGGTCTCCGCGATTTATGCCCGGCTGGACCTAGCCCCGGTATGCCAGTCCGTGGCCTCCGCCACGGCGGCGATGTTTGCCGCCGGCGGCTTCGAGGAGCCGGCGCAAATCATCGCCATTCGACGGAAGGTAAGCCCATCAACGCACGGCTTCATGATGAAGACTTCCATACCTGGACCGGCACTCAAGCCGGCCTGCTGCGGCAAGGGCGACGTGCTGAACTGGACACGGCGCAATTGCTCGAGGCGCTTGAAGCGAGGGGCGCACGGGAGCGGCGCGAACTGGCAAACGGGCTGACCGTGCTGCTGGCGCACCTGCTGGAATGGACCCGCCAGCCCGACTGGCGCGGTAACGGTTGGTGGCGGACGATCCAGATTCAGCGGAGCGACGCGGCGGACGTTTTGGACGACAACCACGGCTTGCGGCCGGAGCCGGGGGCGATCTTCGGCAAAGCCTACGCCAAGCCCCGGCTGCCGGCAGCCAACCAAGCCGGCCTCGGCGAACGCGCCTTTCCGGCCAATCCGCCTTGCAGCGTCGACCAGGTCATGAGTCCGGGTTACCGGCCGGAATGACCGAGTGAGGATGAACCATCGGAACCCCCATCACCATAGAGCCCGGTAAGCGGGCGGAAGCGCTTGCATCCGGGGGGTGCGCGAGTGAGCGTGCCCGTCGTGTAGGGTTGCACATGACCGCGGCACCCGCCCCGAAGAATATGGCCGTGAGTTCCACGGTATCAGCTTGTGGAGAGGAAGACTCTCCGGTCGCTGGTGCCAGACGGCGGTGAAAAAAAGCACCTTGCTTTCGCATAAGTGCTTGATTCATTGGAGCCGGTGATAGGATTTGAACCTACGACCCGCACATTACGAATGTGCTGCTCTACCGACTGAGCTACACCGGCTTCGTCCGCTGGGAGGCGCATTATAGGCGCAGAAGCCAGCCGACACAACCAGGACAGGACCGGAAGCATCCCGCTGCAAGGCTCATCGGCGTTACCGGACCTCGGCATCGAGGTCTTCGTAGGCCGCCGGCGTGAATCTCGGCGTGCAGATGGCGAGAAATACCAGGTCGCCGGCGCCCGTGTTGGCGATACGCTGGGATACACCCGGCGGTATGAGCACCGCGTCCCCCGGCCCGACCGCCGAAGGCGCCAGCCCTTCGATTTCGACCCGGCCTTGCCCCTCCAGGATCAGGTAGCGCTCCGTAGTGTCGCGGAGTCGGTGCAGCCGGGTGGTGACGCCGGGTTCGACGCGGGCGCGGGCGACGGAAACCTCGGCATCGGCGGCGGAATTCCACCATTCGGTGATATAGCAGCGTTCGTCGAAATAGTATTCGCGCGCAGATCGGTGATGGATACCTGCCTGAGTCATGACAGTTGCTCTCAGCGTGAAACGAAGCGAAGCATTGCTTTACCCCTCCCCCGGAAGGCGGCGCCGCAGACCATCGCGGGTTCCCGCCCCCCGCAGGAAGAAGACCACATTGTAGCAGGCGGGGTCGTCTCTACTGCCCGGTTACGGAGGACTCCAGACGATACCACGCCTCCAGCACCAGCCGGCGCGTGCGGTATTCGCCGAAGGCGCGGATTTCGTTGTGCTTGAGCATCCGGAAGGTTTCGGAAGGATAGTCCCCGCCCATCACCTCGGCCGGATCGAGGATGTAGCGCAGCTCGTCGCGGGTCAGGCCGTAGAGGCGGGCGTAGGAGGCGTCCAGCTCGGCGCGCAGTATGGCACGGCGCTCCGTGTCCCAGGCGAAGGGTGGGCCGGCGTGGCCGAGGTCGGCCGCCCAGGGCTGAAGGTCGTGGGCTGTGTAGCTCAGTTCCAGAACGCGGGGAACGATGTAGGCGAGATCGGCGGCGGTGTAGCGGTCGGGCGGAAAAATCGGGAACTGCTAGTTGTGTATCGTTCTTTCTGTAAATTCCAGTTTGCCCGTTGCTTGCTGGGCGGGGAGCGCAGGCGCATAGCGCCGGAGGTTCCCGCCCAGCAGGCGGCGCGATGGCGAGTCTGACGCCATGACTTCGAGAAAGGAGTGTATCCCTCATGGCGATGCGAGTCGAAACGAACCCTCTGGAGGCAGCCTATGCGGTATTGCTCGAGCACGGGCTGGATGGCGCGGGCGAGGCCTTGCGCATCCTCGTCAATGAAGCGGCCAAGATCGAGCGGGCCGAGTTCCTGGGCGCCGCACCCTACGAGCGCACGGCAACCCGGCGTGATTATGCCAATGGTTTCAAGCCCAAGACCCTGCTCACCCGCCTGGGTGAAGTGACCTTTGAGGTGCCGCAAGTGCGTTCCGGCGACTTTTACCCCGCTGCCCTGGAGAAGGGGACGCGCACCGATCAGGCGGTCCATCTCGCTCTGGCCGAGTGTATGTCCAGGGCATCTCCACCCGCCACGTCATCGACCTCCTGCAACGCCTGCTCGGCCCCGAGATTGCCCTCTCCAGCGCCCAGGTCAGCCGTGCCGCCCAAAAGCTCGACGAGGGACTCAAAGCTTGGCGTGAGCGGCCCTTGGGCGAGACGCCCTACCTCTTCTTGGATGCCCGCTACGAGAAGGTGAGGCTCAAGGGCAGGATCGTCGATTGCGCCGTGCTCATCGCGGTGGGGATCAAGGCATCAAACAAGCGCCGGGTGCTGGGCTGTGACATTGCCACCGCGGAGGCCGAGACAAAAAAGCGGCGCTTTCTGGAAAGCCTCCTGGCTCGTGGCCTGAAAGGGGTCAGGCTCATCGTCGCCGACGATCACGCCGGCTCAAGGCTGCCCGCCGGGCGGTATTGCCCGCGGCGCCCTGGCAGCGCTGCCAGTTCCATCCGCAGCAGAATGCCGGCCAGTTCGTCACCCCCAGGAGGCGAAGAAAACGGTGGCCGCCCAGATGCGCGCCCTCTTCAATGCCCCGGACAAGATGGAAGCCGGGCGGCTGCTCAAGGCCGCCTTGGAAGCCTGGCGCAAGGAACGCCCCAAGCTCGCCCACTGGGCCGAGGAGTCCATTCCCGAGAGCCTCACGGTGTTCGACTTCCCGGCGGTGCACCGCATCCGGCTGCGCACCCCATGGCCTGGAGCGCTATCCGCCGGGAATTGCGACGACGCACCTGCGTGGCGAGCATCTTCCCGAATGCTGCATCCTGCCTGCGCCTGGTCTCGGCTCTGCTTGCCGAACTCGATGATGAGTCAGACCCACAAGGTCTATCTCAACCTCAACCCGTAACCCCGGCGTCATGACACCCGCCACGAAAATTTACAGAAAAGGGGTTGCACAATCCTCAAAATTCGGGTTGACCTGGATGAGAGGGGCTGGCCAGTATCTTTGCGACTGGTATTCCGACTCGACATACTTTCCGATATCCGGCGCCTTGATGCGGGTGAAGCTGCATGTGAAAGTCGAATAGTCGGCGACCAGTTTTTTCCTGAATTCGAAGACGTTCATTCTCGATTTGTTTCAGCGGTTTCGAGCCCAAGAAGTTTACCAGTCTTCGTAGATGTCAAGGCTAGGATTCCCCGGCCGCTTTACGATCGCCCTTGGGCTCACCCTTCCGACCGACCGCGCTGGAGGGGGGGCCGATTGCCGGGCTCGACTGCTCATACGCCGGCCCCATTCCAAAACCGTGACCTTTTCCTCGATGTCGCACTTCAGGCCAGAGCCTACAACCCCGATTGCGGGTCCCAAAGAATCGCCGGCGAGGCTGAAACCAGCCATGACCTTATGATTCGGTTAGAATCCCCGGTTTGGCTCTACTCCAAGGCGCTTTGCCCCGCCGGAAGTTCCATCCGATGAACGATCTATCCGACTTGTCCCGACACACGCCGATGATGCAGCAGTATCTGCGCATCAAGGCGGAGCATCCGGACCGGCTGCTGTTTTACCGGATGGGCGATTTCTATGAATTGTTCTTCGAAGACGCTCGGCGGGCAGCAAAGCTGCTGGATCTGACCCTCACCAGCCGGGGCGAATCAGGCGGCGAACGCATCGCCATGGCGGGCATTCCTTACCATGCAGTCGACGGCTATCTGGCGCGCCTCATCCGGCTGGGCGAGTCGGTGGCTATCTGCGAGCAGGTTGGCGATCCGGCCACATCGAAAGGGCCGGTGGAGCGCAAGGTGGTGCGGATCGTGACACCCGGCACGGTGACCGACGAGGCGCTGCTGGAAGAGCGCCGCGACAACCTGCTGGCGGCGGTCGCCCGCGATGGCTCCGTGTTCGGGCTGGCGGTGCTGGATCTGTCCGGCGGGCGTTTCACTCTGCAACAGCCGGAGTCGGCGGCGCAGCTTCTGAACGAGCTGGATCGGTTGAATCCGGCCGAGCTCCTGGTCAGCGAGGACGAACCGCTGGCGGAGGAGCTGGCCGGACGGCAGAGCCTGACCCGGCGCCCCCCCTGGCATTTCGACCCGGAGAGCGGCCGCCGCCAGTTGCTGAACCAGTTCGGCACCCAAGACCTGGCGGGCTTTGGCTGCGAGCATCTGAGCCTGGCGCAGGGCGCCGCCGGCTGTCTGCTGCAATACCTGCGCGACACCCAACGCAGCGCCCTGCCTCACATCCGCAGCATCCGTGCCGAGACCGGCTCGGACTACATCGGCCTGGACGCCGCCAGCCGGCGCAATCTGGAGCTGGACTGGCATCCTTCCGGCCGCACCGAGTTCACCCTGCTGGGCCTGCTGGACCGCACCGGATCGGCGATGGGGGGGAGGCTACTGCGGCGTTGGCTGCATCAGCCTTTGCGCGACCGGACGAGCCTACGGCTGCGCCAGCAAGCGATCGGCGAGCTGCTGGCGGACCGCCGCTTCGAAGCTCTGCATGAGCTGTTGCGTGGCGTGGGCGACGTCGAGCGGATCGCCGCCCGGATCGCTCTGAAATCGGCCAGACCTCGCGATCTTTCCACATTGCGCCAGACTCTCAGGACCCTGCCCGCCGTGCAGGCCAGCCTTGACGGCACCGACAGCGCACTGCTGGATGAACTGAGGCGGCGCCTCGTCGACCAGCCCGAGCTGAGCGACCTGCTGCGGAGAGCCATCGTCGATGACCCACCGCTGCTGATCCGCGACGGCGGTGTGATCGCCGAGGGCTACCACGCCGGGCTCGATGAACTGCGCCTCCTGAGTGAAAACGCCGACCGGTTCCTGGTCGATCTGGAGGAGAAGGAGCGTGAGCGCACCGGCCTCGGCACTCTCAAGGTCGGTTACAACCGCGTGCAGGGCTTCTACATCGAACTGCCGCGGAGTCAGGCCGACCGGGCGCCGGCGCACTACACTCGGCGTCAGACGCTGAAAAACGCCGAGCGCTACGTCACACTGGAGTTGAAAGCCTTCGAGGACAAAGTGTTGAGCGCCCGCGAAAAAGCGCTCTCCTGCGAAAAAGCCCTCTACGAGGAATTACTGGAAACGCTTGCGACCTGGCTGCCCGCGCTGCAAGACTGCGCGGCGGGGCTGGCCGAACTGGACGTGTTGGCGACTCTGGCGGAGCGCGCCGAGCGGCTGAACTGGGTGGCGCCGCGACTGGCGGACGCCCCGGGCATCCGCATCGTCGGTGGACGCCATCCCGTGGTCGAGCAGGTCGGCGGCACACCGTTCGTGCCCAATGACCTGGCATTCGGTCCGGACCGGCGCATGCTGGTCATCACCGGCCCAAACATGGGCGGCAAATCGACCTACATGCGGCAGGCCGCGATCATCGTGCTGATGGCTCACATCGGGAGCCATGTCCCGGCGGCGGAAGCCGAAATCGGCCCGATCGACCGCATCTACACCCGTATCGGTGCTTCCGACGACCTGGCCGGTGGCCGTTCCACCTTCATGGTGGAAATGACCGAGACCGCCAACATCCTGCACAACGCCACGGCGGAAAGCCTGGTTCTGATGGACGAAATCGGCCGGGGCACCAGCACCTTCGACGGGCTTTCGCTGGCCTGGGCCTGTGCCGAGCACCTCGCGCGGGAAACCCGCGCCTACACGCTGTTCGCCACCCATTATTTCGAACTGACGGCATTGGCCGAGGAATGCGAGGGCGTCGGCAACGTACACCTGGACGCCGTGGAGCACGGCGACAAGGTGGTGTTCCTGCATACGGTCCGGGAAGGGCCGGCGAGCCAGAGCTATGGGCTGCAGGTAGCCGCGCTGGCGGGGGTTCCGCAGACGGTGATCGACAATGCGCGGCGGAAACTGGAGCAGCTCGAACGGCAGGCGCGTTCGGCCCATCAGCAAGCAGCGCCGGTGGCCCAGCTCGATTTGTTCCTGCCCCCGGAGCCGCACCCGGTGGTGCAACGGCTCGAGTCCCTGGACGTCGATGGCCTGAGCCCGCGCGAGGCCCTGAATCTGCTGTTCGAGTTGAAGCAGTCGCTGTGAGAACGGACCGGCGGCGGACGTATCCCCGTCCCGTCGGGGCAGAGGCTCAGGGCGTCCTCGCCTGCCTGCCGCCCTCGTCCTTTTCATGCTTGAGCATGCGGGCAAGCTGCTCGGCCGGAACGTAGCCCGGCAACACGTTGCCGCCACCGGTGACGATCATCGGCGTGCCCTGGGCACCGATGGCCGTTCCCAGCGCCATCTGCTCCTGCACGGGATTATCGCAGGATTTTTCTTCCACTTTCTCGCCCTTCTTGGCTTTGGTCAAAGCCGCATTGCGGTCCTTGGAACACCAAACACTGACCGCCTTGTCCCAGGACTCCGAGCCTTCCCCCGCCCGCGGGAAGAACAGGTAACGGATCTCGATGCCTTCCTTGAGATAGCTGTCCATCTCCGAATGGAGTTTGCGGCAGTAGCCGCAATCGATGTCGGTGAACACGTAGGCTACGTACTTGCCGATCTTCGGCTTGAACACGATCATGTTCTTTTCGCCCAGCTTTTCCAGCGCCCCGATCCGCGCCGTGGCGAGTTTGGGTTCGGTCAGGTCTTCCCGGTTCTTGAGATCGATCAGCGAGCCCTGGAAAA
This sequence comes from Methylococcus capsulatus, assembly GCF_036864975.1. Taxonomy (NCBI): domain Bacteria; kingdom Pseudomonadati; phylum Pseudomonadota; class Gammaproteobacteria; order Methylococcales; family Methylococcaceae; genus Methylococcus; species Methylococcus capsulatus. The sequence continues at coordinate 189,106 of NZ_CP104311.1, forward strand.
GGTATTTGCCGTCGTCGGACACATAGAACAGCTTGGGACCGACGATGACCTCGGAAATGCCGACCAGCGGCGACGGTTTGATGGAATCGGGCTTCACCCCGGGCAATGCCTGCCCGATCGCGTCCTCCACGGCTTTGGTATCCGCCATGACGGATGCGACGGGCACGGCCAGGAGCGCGACCACGGACAGCACGGAACGGAACGCTGGTTTCATCAGGGAATACCTCGGGATGGGAAGGAATGGGGAGCTTAGGAGAACAAGCGTTCGATGTCGAGCATGAAAGCCAGCGCCATCAACGCGATCAGGATGAAAAGCCCGACCTGCTGCGCCAGCATCTGGGTCCTTTCGGAGAGCGGACCGCCTTTCACCGCTTCGATCAGATAGAACATCAGATGGCCGCCGTCCAGCACCGGAACCGGCAGCAGATTGAGTACGCCGAGGCTGACGCTGATCAAGGCCAGGAACTTGACGAACTGCGCGAGGCCCGCCTTGGCGGACTGCCCGGCATACTGGGCGATGCTGATGGGGCCGCTTAGGTTTTCCACGGTCGCCTTGCCGATGAGCATGCGCCCGATCATCTTGAGCGAGAGCCAGGCGTAATCGCTGGTGCGCTCCACCGCCGCCATCAGGGCCGGCAGCACACCCAGCCGATACTCCACTTCCATCGCGGCCCGCACCGAATCCGGGATCCGGGCCGCCGCACCTATTCTCCCGACCGGACCCTTCGGGCCGTTGATGGCGTCCGGCCGAATCTCCAGGGAAACGTGTACGCCGTCGCGCTCGACCACCACGCTGATGTTCTGGCCGGGATGCGCACGCACGACGTCGACCCACTGACGCCAGCTGCGCAGGGTCTCACCGTCCGCCGAAAGCAAGAGGTCGCCGGATTTCAGACCGGCGCGCTCCGCCGGACTGCCGGGCTCGGTCCGTTCAACCACTGGCGGCAGTTCGGGCTCCCAGGGTTGCAGACCGAGCCGCTCCCCCAGGACTTCCGGCGCATCGAGGACATGCGCCGGGACGCTGAGCCTACGGAGCGCCTGTCCACCCCCGCCGGTCCTCACCTCCACCTCCACGACCCTCTCGTCCATCACCCGCTCGAAAATCCGCCCGACGGCGAGACCCCAGGTCGGCGTCGGATCGCCGTCCACGGCGATGATCTCGTCCTCCGGCTCGAATCCCGCCTCGGCGGCGAAGGTGCCAGCTTCCACCGGCCCGAGCACCGGCCGTATGCCGGTCTCGCCGACCATGAACACGCCCCAGTACAGCAGAATGGCCAGAAGGAAATTGAAAACCGGCCCCGCGGCAACGATGGCGAACCGGACCGGGAGGCGCTGCCGGTTGAAAGCGTAAGGCAGATCGGCCGGAGCAACCGGCCCTTCCCGCTCGTCGACCATGCGAACATAGCCGCCGATGGGAATGGCGGCCACCGTGAATTCCGTGCCGTCCGGTTTCCTTTGCCAGCGCAAGAGGGGCGTACCGAAACCCAGCGAGAATCGCAGCACCTTCACGCCGAGTCTGCGCGCCACCCAATAATGGCCGAACTCGTGGGCCGCAATGAGCAGCGCCAGAGCGACGAGAAAATAGAAAACCGTATGGATGAGAGCCATTAAACCCTTAAGTCATCAATGTACTTCTGCGCTACCTTGCGGGTTTCCGAGTCCGCTTGCAAGACCGACTCGATCGCATCCGCCGCAGCGGGGGAGAGCGTCGCCATACAATGCTCGATCACCCGCGGTATGCCGGTGAAAGCCAGCCGTCGGTCCAGGAACGCCGCGACCGCGGCCTCGTTGGCCGCATTCAGAATCGCCGGCGCCGTGCCGCCCGCCCGCACCGCTTCGTAGGCCAGACCCAGACAGGGGAACCGGGCGAGGTCCGGACGCTCGAAGTTCAATTGGTGGACAGCGAACAGATCGAGAGGTTCCGCGCCCGATTCGAAACGATCGGGCCAGGCGAGCGCATGGGCGATCGGAATGCGCATATCGGGCGTGCCCATCTGGGCCAGCACCGTGCCGTCGACGTAGTCCACCATGGAATGGATGACGCTCTGACGGTGCACGACGACCTGCACGTCGTCGGGCTGCATGTTGAACAGCAGGCAGGCCTCGATCACCTCCAATCCCTTGTTCATCATGGTGGCCGAATCGACCGAGATCTTCCGGCCCATCACCCAGTTGGGGTGCGCCACCGCCTGCTCCGGCGTCACCGACTCCAGCTCGGCGACAGGCATATGCAGGAACGGCCCGCCGGAAGCGGTGAGCAGGATACGGCGCACCCCGACGGCCTCAGTGCCGGCGCGGTAAGCGGCCGGCATGCACTGGAACACCGCGTTGTGCTCGCTGTCAATCGGCAGCAGCCTGGCCCCCGACCGTACCACTTCGGCCATGAACAGCTGGCCGGACATCACCAGCGCTTCCTTGTTGGCCAGCAGCACCTCCTTGCCGGCCCGTGCCGCCGCCAGGGTGGGCAGCAATCCTGCGGCACCGACGATCGCCGCCATCACGCTGTCCACCTCCGGGAGGGAGGCGACCTGCGCCAGCGCCTCCGCACCGGAGAGGACCTCGATGCCGCCCAGCCCCACCGCCGCCAGCCGCTGCCGCAGATCCGCCGCCGCCTCGGCCCGGATTGTCACCGCGTAGCTCGGCCGGTGCGCACGGCATTGCTCAAACAAGCGGTCGATGTTGCCGTTAGCGGTCAATGCCACCACACGGTAGCGGTCGGGATGGCGCGCCACCACGTCGAGCGTGCTGACCCCGATCGAGCCTGTGGAACCCAGTATGCATATGCCTTTCACGGAACTCTCCAGGATGGATGTCTGCAGGCGCTGCGGTTTACTCTTCCGGAGCCGGATCATCGGTTCCGGCATCGCTGGCCTCGGGCTCGGCCTGTTCCGGTTCCATCGATTCCGGAGCACTTTCATCGCCGCCCGGCTGGATCGGCTCGACCTGGATCGGGGCACCCTCCATTTCGGACGGTACTTCGATCGTCACGGGCTCTGCAGTCTGCAGGAACAACCCGAGCAGCATGGATCCGGCGTAAAAGACAGCGACCGACGCCAGCAATGCGTCGATCCGGTCGAGCACGCCGCCATGGCCGGGCAACAACGATCCGCTATCCTTCACGCCGCGCTGCCGTTTGAGCAGGCTCTCGAACAAATCGCCGCCCACGGAAATCACGACGGTGACGAGGGAAAGGATGACGAAATCGGCAATGGTCAAAGGCTCCAGTTTGAACCACAGGCCCACGGCGACCGCCAGCACGAGCGATACCGCCAGCGCGCCGTACAATCCCTCGACCGTCTTGCCTGGGCTGATTTCCGGCATCAGCTTGGTGAAGCCCCATCTGCGCCCGACGAAATAGGCGGCGATGTCCGCGAAAGAAACCAGCACCAGCAGGTACAGTGCCTGCGCGGCGCCAAAATTGAAACGCAGCCAGATGAAGAGGATCCAGGAGGTGAGCAGGATGAACCAGCCCAGCCCCAGCTTCAGCCCGACCGGCAGGCGCATCGCCAGCGCCTTGTCCGGTCTGGCCCGCAGCAGCAGGCCAACGGCGACCCACCACGCCACCACCGGCCACATCAGCCAGTCGACCGTGTAGGGTGCCCAGAAACTGGCGAAGACCATGGGCAGTCCGAGGGCGGCCAGGAACGCGATCCGCCCGAGGCGGCCGTCCACACCGGCGACCCCCGCCCATTCCCAGGCGGCAAGCAGGATCACGCCCCCCCACACTGCCGAAAACGCAGTGGGCTTGAGCAGGAGGACCGCCGCGATGACCAAAGGCGCCAGAATCAGCGCGGTAATCAAGCGATTTTTGAACATGGCGGACTCGGATTGGGTGAGTTGGAAAATGTTGGTGGCATGAAATCAGGGCATCCGGCCCGCGACCTGGTCCCCGGTATAACCGAACCGGCGCTGCCTGCCGGCATAGTCCTCGAAGGCGAGATCCAGCGCATCCTCGTCGAACTCCGGCCACAGCACCGGCGTGAAATACAGCTCGGTATAGGCAAGCTGCCAGAGCAGGAAGTTACTGATCCGGCGTTCGCCGCCGGTGCGGATGAAAAGGTCCGGCTCGGGGAGGTCGGCCAGGGCAAGCTGTTGCTGCAGCCTCTCCGCCGTGATCTGTTCGGGCGACAACTCACCCTGCCGGACCTTCGCCGCCAGGGTCTGAGCCGCCTGGACGATGTCCCAGCGTCCGCCGTAATTCGCCGCGATGGCCAGTTGCAAGCCGGTATTGCTGCGGGTCAGCGACTCGGCGGCGTCCATCCGTTCGCGCAGCGCTTCCCCGAAGGCCGTGCGGTCGCCGATGATGCGAAGGCGTACGCCATTCTGGTGCAGCTTTTCCGTTTCCCGTTCCAGCGTCGAGAGGAAAAGCTCCATCAGTACCGAGACTTCCTGCTCGGGACGGCGCCAGTTTTCGCTGCTGAATGCGAACAGCGTCAACGCCTCCACTCCCCGCTTGGCGCAGTGCTCGACCACTTTGCGGACCGCGCCGACACCGGCACGGTGGCCAGCGGTCCGGGGCAAATAGCGCTCTTGCGCCCAGCGGCCGTTGCCATCCATGACGATGGCGACATGGCGGGGCAAGCTGCGTCCGCTGGCGCCATCGTCCGGGGCAGACGCCACAGGCTTGGCTTTGTCCGGCAAAAAAATCATGGATCGCAGCGTGTCAAACGGCAAGCAGATCGGCTTCCTTCTGCTCCAGAAGCTTGTCGATCTCTTTGATGAACTGATCGGTGATCTTCTGAATCTGCTCCTGACTGCGGCGATCCTCGTCCTCGGAAATCAGCTTTTCCTTGAGCGCGGCCTTGAGTTCGTTATTAGCATCTCTACGGATGTTCCGGATCGCTACCCGTCCGTTCTCGGCCTCCTGGCGCACGACCTTGATCAGGTCGCGGCGGCGCTCTTCGGTCAGCGGCGGCAGCGGCACCCGGATCACAGAACCGGCGGTGGAAGGGTTCAGCCCCAGGTCCGAAGTCATGATCGCCTTTTCGATGGCCTGCACCATGTTCCGCTCCCACGGGGTGACCGCCAGGCTGCGAGCATCCTCGACGGCAACGTTGGCGACCTGGGTCAGCGGCACCTCATTACCGTAATAAGACACCCGGATGTGCTCCAGCAGGCTCGGGTGGGCACGCCCGGTGCGGATCTTTGCGAATTCATGCTTCAGAGCCTCGATGCTTTTCTGCATCCGCTCGGCAGTACGTTTCTGTATGTCATTGATCATCTGTTCATCACCCCGTTACCAGCAAAGATCCGATGTCCTCGCCCCGAATCAGGCGCATCACCGCGCCTGGACGAAAAACGTTCATGACCCGCAGCGGCATCTTGTAATCGCGGCACAGCACCAGGGCCGTCGTATCCATGACATTGAGGCGCTGATTCAGCGCCTCGTCATACGTCAGGCGCGAATAGAATCTCGCTTCTGGATCTTTCAAGGGATCAGCCGAATAGACACCATCGACCTTGGTGGCCTTGATCAGCAGGTCGGCACCGATCTCGATGGCTCTGAGGCTGGCAGCGGAGTCGGTGGTAAAGAACGGATTGCCCGTACCCGCGGCAAAAACCACGACCCGGCCTTTTTCCAGATGCCGGACTGCGCGCCGGCGAATATAGTCTTCACAGACCTGATTGATCTTGAGGGCCGACATCACTCGCACCGGCCGCCCCAGATTCTCGAGGGCATCCTGCATGGCCAGGGCATTGATGACCGTGGCGAGCATGCCCATATGATCGCCGGTCACGCGATCCAGTCCTTCGGAGGCTTTCTCGGCGCCACGGACGATATTGCCGCCACCGATGACCAGGCCGACCTCGATGCCAGCCCGGCACAGCTCATCGATTTCCGTCGCGAGCCGCATCAGGATCTCGGCCGCTATGCCTGCTCCCTGATCTCCCATCAAGGCTTCGCCGCTGAGCTTGAGCAAGATACGTTTGTATACCGGTTCTGTCATAAACTCGTCGGAAGCTGGTTAATCCATTCTGAGCGCGGGCCACACCCGGCCCGGGAGAGCCTGCCCGGCGCGCCGAGGCGCCGGGCATGGATGCCTCAGGAAGCGCGCACCTGCGCCATCACTTCCTCGGCGAAATTGGTTTCTTCCTTTTCGATGCCCTCGCCGACTTCGAAGCGGACGAAACGCACCACCGAGGCACCTTTGGATTGCAGGAGCTTACCCACCGTCTGGTCGGGATCCTTGACGAAGGGCTGTCCCAGCAGGGTGATTTCACCCAGGAACTTGTTGATCCGGCCTTCGACCATCTTTTCGATGATGTTCGCCGGTTTACCGCTGGCCTGAGCCTGAGCACTGAAGATTTCCTTTTCCTTGGCGATCACCTCGGCGGGCACGCCCTTCTCGTCACAGCACAGCGGCTTGCTGGCGGCGATGTGCATGGCGATATCCTTGCCCAGTTCGGCGTCGCCGCCGACCAGTTCGACCAGCACGCCGATCCGGGTGCCGTGCAGATAACTGGCCACCCACCCGTCCTGACTGATCAGGCGTTCGAAGCGGCGCACATTGATGTTCTCGCCGATCTTGGCGATCATCTCCCGCCGCACCTGGTCCACCGTCGCGCCTGCCCGCATCTCGCCGGCCAGGAAATCTTCGACGGTCGTCGCGGAGGAAGCCAGGACCGCAGCGGCGACGTCGTCGGCGAACTTGACGAAGTCATCGCCCTTGGCGACGAAGTCGGTTTCGCAGTTGACCTCGACGATGGCCGCGGCCTTGCCGTCCTCGCTCACCTTGACGCAAATGCGGCCTTCGGCGGCGGTACGGCCGGACTTCTTGTCGGCCTTGGCCAAACCCTGCTTCCTCATCAGTTCGACCGCGGCCTCCAGATCGCCGCCGGTTTCCGTCAGAGCCTTCTTGCACTCCATCATGCCGGAGCCGGTACGTTCGCGCAGCTCCTTCACCATTCCCGCAGTAATACTCATTACAGCCAACCTCTCGAATGAAAACCGTTGATCAATCCCAAAAAAACGCCTCCAGGCGGAGGCGTTCTTCACGACACTGCCGGGTGCGGGCCGTCAACCACCCAGACTCTCGCCCGTGGCTCCCTGCTCCGCCTCCGGCTCCATTTCCACGAATTCGTCCGCCGCCCCCGTGCCGAAATCCACACCGGACGCCTTGCCACGCAGAATCGCCGTGGCGGCGCTCTGGGCATACAACTGGACCGCCCGGATGGAGTCGTCGTTGCCCGGAATCACGTAGTCGATGCCGACGGGGCTGTTGTTGGTGTCCACCACGCCGACGACGGGGATGCCCAGCTTATGCGCTTCGCTGACGGCGTTCTTCTCATAGCCTGTATCAATGATAAACATCACGTCGGGGAGACGATCCATGTCGCCGATGCCGCCGACGTTGCAAACCAGCTTCTCCAGCTCACGCATCATGCCGAGCGCTTCCTTTTTGCTGAAGCGGTTGAGACGGCCATCGTCGCGCATGGCCTGCAGATCCTTCATCCGGGCGATGGATGCCTTGATGGTCTTGAAATTGGTCAACATGCCGCCCAGCCAGCGGTGATTGACGTAAGGCATGCCACAGCGCCGGGCTTCTTCTTCGATGACCTTGCGCATGGTCTTCTTGGTGCCTACGAACAGAATCTTACCGCGGTTGGCTGCGACCTGCTCCAGGTATTTCATGGCATCGTTGAACAGCGGCAGCGTCTTCTCCAGATTGATGATGTGGATATTGCTGCGCGCGCCGAAGATGAAAGGAGCCATCTTCGGATTCCAGTAACGCGTCTGGTGCCCGAAGTGAACGCCCGCTTCGAGCATCTGGCGCATGGTAACTGAGGTCATCGGTTTCTCCGTATAATGTCTTGCCGGACTGGCAGAGCCCGGCGGTAGGGTTGCGCCTCCACGCATCCCGGCCGACGACCGTCCCCGACGGGACGGCACCCCACCGGCCGTGACGATGCATGTGTGGTGTGTTGCCAAATAAAGCTGTGCTTTATACCATAGCGGTACCGTTTGGACAATCGACCCTCCCTCCTTCCACGGACCGGGAGCCTTCCCGTTTCCGCCGTAATTTCATGAGCATCAGCATCAAAAGCGCCGAGGAAATCGAAGGCATGCGCCTGGCCTGCCGCCTCGCCGCGGAAGTCCTGGACATGATCGCGCCTTTCATCAAGGCCGGCATCACCACCGAAGAAATCGACCGGATCTGCCACGACTTCATCGTGGACGAGCAGCGCGCCATCCCTGCTCCGCTGAATTACAAGGGCTTCCCGAAGTCGATCTGCACCTCGGTCAACCACGTCGTTTGCCACGGCATTCCAGGCCCCAAGAAGCTCAAGAACGGCGACATCGTGAACATCGATATCACGGTCATCAAGGACGGCTTCCACGGCGACACCAGCAAGATGTTCCTGGTCGGCCAGGTCAAACCCTATGCCCGGCAACTGGTCGACGTCACCCGCGAGGCCATGTATCTGGGTATACGTGAAGTGCGGCCCGGCGCCGCGTTGAACCGGATCGGCGCCGTCATCGAACGGCATGCCAGCAAATACAATTACTCCGTGGTGCGGGAATTCTGCGGCCACGGCATCGGCCGCGAATTCCACGAGGAACCGCAAGTGCTCCACTATTTCGAACCGAAGCTGGACATCCGGCTCGAAGCCGGAATGATCTTTACCATCGAGCCGATGATCAACCAGGGCAAGCGTCACGTCCAGATGCTCTCCGATGGCTGGACCGCCGTCACCAAGGATCACAAGCTCTCCGCGCAATGGGAGCACACTGTGCTGGTGACACCGACGGGTTACGAGGTACTGACACTGCGGCAAGAGGAAGATTTTGGGCGGACCGAACTCGGATAGCACGCGCGGCCTGCATGCCTCCGATCGGATCGCGGCCTGTAAGGCGCAGATCCAGCACAACACCGCGGAGCTGGCTGAGCGGTTCTGGTCCGGCGCTCCCGTCACCGATCTGATCCGAGAGCGCACAGCTTTCATCGACCACCTGCTCACCGAAGCTTGGGACCATCGCCTTGGGGGGGACGCCACAGACGTCGCACTGGTGGCCGTCGGTGGCTACGGACGCGGTGAACAGCTGCTGCATTCGGACATCGACCTGCTCGTACTCCTCGACGAGGCCGTGCCGCCGTCGCGCCAGCAGGAGCTGTCGGATTTCTTGCGCTTTCTTTGGGACGTCGGCCTGAAACTGGGCCAGAGCGTGCGATCGCCCGCCCAATGCGCGGAAGAAGCGCGCGCCGACCAGACGGTCATCACCAACCTGCTGGAGGGCCGACTGCTGGCCGGCTCGGCGGCGCTGTGGGAGGCGGTGAAGAGCGAAATTGCCCCCGAACGCATGTGGTCTTCGGCCGCGTTCTTCGAGGCGAAGATGGCCGAGCAAAGGATTCGCTACGCCAAGTACCACAACACGGCCTATAACCTCGAACCCAATGTCAAGGAAGGCCCGGGCGGCCTGCGCGACATCCAGCTCATCGGCTGGATCCTCCGCCGCCACAGCGATGCACGTGGGCTGCAGGACCTAGTCGCATACGGCTGGCTGACCGACACCGAATACCGTGAACTGAAAGAGGCCCAGGAGTTTCTCTGGCGTATCCGCTTCGCCCTGCATGCACTCACCGGCCGCTGCGAAGACCGGCTGCTGTTCGATTACCAGCGCGAACTCGCAGAGCTCTTCGGTTACCGGGGCGAAACCAGCAATGAGGTCGTCGAAGGCTTCATGCAGGATTATTTCCGCACCGTCACCGGGGTGGAGCGCCTGAACGAATTGCTGCTGCAGCTGTTCAACGAAGCCGTTCTGCACCGCGAGGAAGCGTTCTCGCCCACACCCGTCAACGACCATTTCCAGGCGGTCAACGATTATCTCGAAGCCGTGCGTCCCGCGGTCTTCCGCGACCACCCCCTAGCCCTGCTGGAAGTGTTCCTGGTCCTGCAGAAAAACAGCACGCTGGAAGGCATCCGCGCCGCCACCATCCGCCTCATCCGCCAGCACACCCATCTGATCGACGACACCTTCCGCAACGACCCCGAAGCCTGTCGGCTGTTCATGGCCATTCTGCGCCAGCCCGGCGGCATCACTCACCAGCTGCGGCGGATGAACCGCTATGGCGTGCTCGCCGCCTACCTGCCCGAATTCGGCCGGGTCGTCGGCCGCATGCAGTACGACCTGTTCCATGTCTACACGGTGGACGAGCATACGCTGTTCGTGGTCCGCAATCTGCGGCGCTTCGCCTTGGAAGAGTTCCAGCACGAGAATCCGCTGTGCTACGAACTGTTCCCGCTCATCGAAAAACCGGAGCTGCTCTACATCGCCGCGCTGATGCACGACATCGGCAAAGGCTCGGGCGGCGACCATTCGGAAGTGGGTGAAAAGATCGCAGAGGCATTCTGCCGGCGCCACCACATCGGGCGACGTGAAACCGAGTTGGTGAAATGGCTGGTACGGCATCATCTGGTGATGTCGATGACGGCTCAGCGCAAAGACCTGAGCGACCCGGAGGTCATCCACGAATTCGCCCGGATCGTGCGCAATCAAAATACGCTGAACCATCTCTATCTGCTCACCGTCGCCGACATACGCGCCACCAATCCTTCCTTGTGGAACTCCTGGAAGGGCGCGCTGCTGCAGGAACTCTATACCAGCACCAGCTGGACTCTGCGACGCGGACTGGACACCCCGCCGGACTATGCCGAACAGATCTCGGCGGCCAAGGACGAAGCGCGGACACTCCTGCAACGCTTCGGCCTGGCCGAAGACGCCATCACCGCAGTGTGGGAGAACATCGGCGACGACTATTTCCTTCGCTTCCTGCCCGAGGAAATCGCTTGGCACACCACCGCCATTGCCGCCTGCCGGCCGGAACACCTGCCGCTGGTGCTGCTGCGCCCAGAAAGTCTGCGCGGCAGTGCCGAGGTGTTCATTTACGACCGCAACCGCGACTTCCTGTTCGCCCAGACCACCGCTGTACTCGACCAGCTCGGCCTCACCGTACTGGACGCTAAGATAATCGCCTCGCGCCAGGGATTCGCGCTGCTCAGTTTCAATGTGCTGGAACAGTCCGGCACTGCGCCGGAGGGACTGTTCCGCCTGGTTCAGATCTGCGACCGGCTGAAGGCGGTGCTAAGCGGCGGCGGCACGCCGCCACCCGCGGTCAGCCGTCTGCCCGCCCGCCAGATCCGGCACTTCACCGTGCCGACCAAAGTGTTCTTCCACGACGATCCGCAGAACCGCTTCAGCGTGCTTGAGCTGATCGCCACGGACCGCCCCGGTCTGCTGTCCAAAGTCGGACAGGCATTCATGCAGACGGGGATACGGGTGCACAATGCTAAAATTTCCACCATCGGCAGCCGCGCCGAAGACATTTTCTTCATCACCGACCGGGAAGACCGGCCGCTGACCGGAGAAACGGACCGGCAGGCTCTGCGGCAGACATTGATAGAATTCGTGGGCGATCACTGACCGCGGCGACTCACTGCCGACATAACAACCAGGAGAATCCCATGGCAATCGCAACACCGTTGGTAGACAACTGGTACGAAGAACAGGACACCGGCCGGCAATTCCGGGTCGTGGCCGTGGACGATGCGAGCGACACCATTGAGATCCAATATCTCGAGGGAGAGCTGAGCGAGCTGGACCGGGCGTCCTGGGAGCAGGGGGCGATCGCCGCGATCGAAGCCCCGGAAGACTGGAGCGCGCCTTTCGACGACGTGGAAACCGACGATCTGGGCTACAGCGACCCCGATCTGCACCGCCCCGACACGGGCGATTTGACGCTGGACGACTTGTTGGAGGAAGAGGACAAGGAGCCGTACTGAGGAAGCGGCTAGCCCGGAAACGGGCGGTAGCGATCCAGCAGTCCGAGGTCTTCCGCCGCCGCCCGGCAGGTGATATAGCCATCGTAGGTATTCACCGCCTTGGCCAGGCCGGGGTCGGCCCGCAAACAGGCCTCGCCTTCATCGGCCAGGCGCAGCAGATATGGCAGGGTGGCATCGGTCAGCGCCAGGGTGGAAGTGCGCGGATAAGCACCCGGCATATTGGTTACACAATAGTGGATCACGCCATGCTCCACGTAAACCGGATGCGAATGCGAGGTCGGCCTGGAAGTCTCCACACAACCGCCCTGATCGATACTGACGTCGACGATCACCGACCCCATCGGCATCGACCTCACCATGGCATCGGTGACGATGTAATCGGCACGTGCCCCCGGCTGCAGCACTGCGCCCACCACCAGGTCGGCGTCACGCAGGGTCTCGGCCAGGCGCGCGCTGTCCGACAGGAAGAACTCCAGCCCAGGCGCCCGCCGGCACAGAGCCTCGCCCTTTTCCGGGACCAGCCCCATGACCTGAACGTTGGTGCCCATGCCCCAGGCAGTGAGGGCGGCATGTGAGCCGACCACGCCGTCGCCGATCACCACGACCTTGCCATGGCGCACGCCCATGACCTCGCCGAGCTGAACTCCCCGGCCGCCGTTGAAGCGCGCCAGATAGTAAGCGCCGACCTGGGCGGCCATATTGCCCGCCACCGCGCTCATCGGCGCGAGCAGCGGCAGACGCCCCTGCGCGTCCTCCAGCGTCTCGTAAGCCACCGCCGTAGTACCGCTGTCCAGCAGCGCCCGGGTCAGGCCGGGATCGACGCCGGCCAGATGGAAAAAGGTGAACACCGTCTGCCGCTTGAGATAAGGATATTCCGAGGGCACCGGCTCTTTCACCTTGACCACGAGGTCGGCCGCCCAGGCATCGGCCGCGTTCCCCAGCCGCGCTCCCGCCGCCAGATATTCCTCGTCGGCGAACCCCGAGCCGAGACCGGCCGCGGCTTCCACCAGCACTTCGTGCCCGGCCTTGACCAGGGCCGCCACCCCTTGCGGAGTGACGGCCACACGGTTTTCCAGATCCTTGATTTCCTTGGGTACGCCGATTTTCATGAGAAAATATACTGACGGATTTCTTGTTCGGTTTTCTGAACCAGATTCTTATCCAGTGTTTTGCTGACCAGCTTGGCGGTCGGACCGCTCAATGCCTGTCGCAACAGTCCCAAGAACTCGGGGGCCGCGATCAGGATGAGCGAGAGGCACTCGCCGTTGACCCGCGCTTGTTCGAGGCGCTCGGCCACCCGCTTGGCAAATACCTGCGCCTCATGCTGTTTGGCATCCTGAGGCTTTTCGTAGTCGTGGCGCCCTTCGGTCACACTGTTCAGCATCCGGCCAGGGCGGTCGGTGGTCAGATCCCGCTCCTTGGCTCGCCCCTCCGTATGCACCAGATCGTCGATTTCCTTGAGAGGACTCAGTCGATTGTCGATGGCGAAGATTCGCGCACGGCTGCTCTCTGCGGCAACCACCCATGTTTTGAACATAGTGTCCTCCATGTTCCGATGGTGAATAAAGGGTGCAATCGCAAACGGATCATTTCCGGCCTTCGCCGGCTCCGCTTGACTTCATTCTGCCATAATCGATCCGATTTGGAGCGTCCTTGCGACAACTCAAAGCATGGCCGTGGCGGCATGCGCTGCTCCCAGCAGGGCCGGGTGGGGATGGATGGCCACCCGCACCGGCAGCCCACCCAGGAGGGAGGAAAGCCTTCCCTTTGCCGTGAACGCGGCCATGAACCTCCCCTCTTGCAAGAGGGGAAGGATTTTTGGCGCGATACCGCCACCAAGGACCACGCCGCCGAGCGCGAGTGACTTGAGGGCCAGATTCCCCGCCTCCGCTCCGTAGATCGCCACGAACAATTCGAGCACCGCAGTGCACAGGGGATCGCGCCGTTCCAGTGCCCACTCGGTGATGATCGGAGCACGGTCGGGAGCGCTGGCCAGGGCCGCATGCAGCGCCTCGGTTTCCGGCGCCACACCGGCATGGCGCAGGTAGTCGTACAGGTTGGCCAGCCCTGAGCCGGAGAGGATCCGCTCATAGCTGACGTGGCCACAGAAGCGGTCCCGCAGAAAGGTGAGCAACCCTTCTTCCAGCATTCCGTTGGGCGCGAAATCGCTGTGCCCCCCTTCGGTCGGCAGGGCGTGGTAGCGCTTGCCATCCCAATACAGGATTGCCTCGCCCAGCCCCGTCCCGGCGGCGATCACCGCGATGTTTCCGGGCCGCGACCGGGTCGCATGGGGGTTCAGTTCCACCCAGTCACCCTCGCCCAGCCGGTAGAGCATACCCAGAGCCATGGCCTGGACGTCGTTCAGCAGCCGGACGGCCTTCACCCCTGTCGCCGCCGCCAGCTCCTGCTCGGACAGAACCCACGGCAGATTGGTGATTTCACAGCGGCCTTCGCTCACCGGTCCCGGCACACCGAAGCAGGCGACTTCGGGGATCTGTCCGCCCTCGCCCTGCAGGAACTCCGCCACGACCGCCTCCAGCGAGGCATAATCAGCGCTCGCGAAAACCGCTTCGCTGAGGCAGACCAGCCTGTCGTCCCAACAATCGAACAGCCCGAGAACCGTCTTGGTGGCACCGATGTCGCCCGCCAGCAGGACGCTCTTCACCCCGTTCAAGGATCAGTCCCCGCGTAATCGTGCACGGACTGGACGCTGTCACCTGGCCCAAAACCGAGGACGCTGTAGGCGTCCTTCCGTCCACCTGCTTCCATCCCCGGTGTACCGACCGGCATCCCAGGCACGCTCAGCCCCAAAAGGGGCGCCTTGGTGTCCAGCAGCCTGTGGATGTCCGCCGCCGGCACGTGGCCCTCGATGCGGTAGCCGCCGATCACCGCGGTATGGCAGGAGGCGAGGTGCTCCGGTACGCCGAGTTCGCGCTTTACCGCAGCCATGTCGTCCTTGACGATGTCCTTGACGGCGAAACCGTTCGCCTGGAGATGTTCCACCCACTTCTTGCAGCAGCCGCAGGCCGGGCTGCGGAATACCGTCGCATCGACCGGCGCGGGCTGTTCCTTGGCGGACAAAGGAAGGGCGGCATACAGTGCCAGCCCCCAAAGTATCGTTCTGCGCATATCGGCCTCGGTGTCGGATGCGTGGGTCAGTCGCCGTGCAAGGTGGCGACGAGGGAACGGGCGCCGCCATGGGTCCGGTGTTCGCCCAGATAGATTCCCTGCCAGGTTCCCAATGCCAGCCGGCCCTGCCGCACGGGAATGGTGATGCTGTTGCCGACCAGAGTGGCTTTGATGTGGGCCGGCATGTCGTCATCCCCTTCCAGGGTATGGCGGTAATAGGAGGCGCACTCCGGCACCTGGGCATGCAGGTAGGCCTCGAGATCGCGGCGCACGTCGGCGTCGGCGTTTTCATTGATGGTCAGGGAAGCGGAGGTGTGCTGGATGAAGAAATGGGCGAGGCCCTGGCGAAACTGCTCCAACTCAGGCAGGTTCGCCGTGATTTCCGCCGTGATCAGATGAAACCCTCGCGAGCGGGGTTTGAGAACGATCGTCTTCTGAAACCACATGAATGCGTCATTGCCGCCTTAGACCCGGCGTAATCTACCACAGGACGGCAGGAGGCGGGTCAGATGTCGTGCTGGCCGTGAACGGTCAGCAGCAAACGCCGGGGCATTTGACCCAGTCCGCGGGGGAAATCCAGCACCTGCCTCGCTTTCGGAGTGGTGATGGCGACGGCATAGGGCGGCACCAGATCGGGGGACGCGGCGACGCGGTACATACCATCGGAGGTCTCCGTATCCCCTTCTCCCCAAGCCAAATCGATATGCCGCAGTCTGGGAACACCTCCATAGAGGCAGGCCAGTTGCAACCCGCCGGTATCCTCTTTGATGGCACCGGCGTCTGGGATGCGGAGCCGCAACACCGCATACTCGGTCCGGTGCCAGTCGCACCAGCGGCACGTCAACTGGGTGACGTCCCACACCCATGCCCGGTAACCCGGAATGCCCTGGGCCCAGGCGAGCAGGGAACGGAAATCGAAGTTTTCGAAGTCGATGCTGCGCGTCACGTCTAACCGTACCATCTGTCGCAGCACGGTATCGACGAAACCGGCCGTGGCCGCATCAGGCTCACGGCGATAGACCCGCAGGTCCACCCCCGGCTTGATCTCACGGAACAGCTCATCCGCATCATCGGCTATTGCAGCCACCAGATCTGCATCGCCCTGGGCGATGACTCTCGCCAATGCCGCCATGTCTTGCCTCCATCGAACCGGAACCGCTCGAGCGCGTACTTGTTTTCAAGCAAGGTTCGCTCCAGCTTGAAAACAAGCATAGCCGGGCCATATGACAACTGGTATTCCACCGCGGCGAAACGGCGTGTTTCGGACCCTCCCCTAGGGGCCGGCGACACGGTGCAGTTCCAAATCGGCGCGGTCGGGATGGCCGAAAGTCAGCACCGGCACGCCATGCCGGCTTGCGAGGACCGTCTCGCCGCCCTGCTTGACCACGGCCTTCACCTGGTAATGCCGGTCTTCGGCCACCATCCGCCGGTCGAACGAAATTTCAAAGGCAACCGGCGAGGAGCCGGGCCAGGTGTCCTCGGCCAGCCCGACCAGCACTGGCCGGACGTCATGGCGGGTGACGTCTTCCAGGCTGACGATCAATTCGGCATCCGGGTTCAGCTCCACGCGATCGTGCCAATTCACCGTGCCGGTGACTTTGGCGAAATGGGGATTGGTTTCATCGCTGTGAAACAGGCTGCAGGCGGACAGGTACAGCGGTGCGATCAGTGCGAAAGCCAGGCCTTTCATCGGGACTCCTTGGGACATGGGATAGCAGAAACACGGTTCAGCCCACCTGCCGCGCAACGGTATGCCTGAAGCGGGCCAAAGCCATCGAGAAAAACAACGCCCCGATGCCGGCCATGATCAGGAACTGCGGCCAGACGGCGGCGAAATCCGCACCGCGGTAAAGCACGGCCTGGGCGATCTTGACGTAATGCGTCGAAGCGAAGAACGCCATCACTCGCTGGATCGGTTCCGGCATACTGTCCAGCGGGACGGTGTTGCCGGACAGCGTGGTGATCGGGAACACCACCAGAATGCACAACAGCCCGAGCTGGGGCATCGAATGAGCCACCGTGGCGAGAAAGATACCAATCGCGGTCGAGGTGAACAGATACAGTGCCGTGGCGGCCAGGAACAGAGGCAACGATCCCGCCAGGGGGACGCCGAGCACGCCTTCTACGACCAAAATCAAAGACAGGCCGACCGCCACGACCACCACCAGGCCGTTGGCCCAGATCTTCGCGCACACGATTTCGAACGGGCCGAGCGGCAGAGTGAGCAGATGCTCGACGGTACCGCGTTCCCGTTCCCGCATCAGCGCGGCACCGGAGGTGATGATGGAAAGCAGGTTGATTACGTTGATGAGCACCATCACCGAGACGAACCAGCTTTCTTGCGCGTTGGGATTGTACAGGGTACGTATCGCCAGATTAACGCCGGCATCCGCGGGAGCCACGCCGTCGCGGCCGAAACCAGCGGCCTCTTCGCGGATGATCCGTTCGATGTAGCCGGCACCGATGCCGGCCTGACTCATCGCGGTCGCATCGACGCTGACCTGGATTTCCGGCTGTCTTCCGGCCAGAAAGCCGGCCTGGAAACGCGGCGGGATGTCGATCACGAAGGCATAGCGCCCGGCATCGAGCATGCTGTCCACTTGGTCCAGCGGCAGCGGCTCGGGCAGCAGGAAATAAGGCTGCGGCAGGGCGGCGACGATCTGCCGGGAAAGCTCGGAACGGTCTTCGTCCACCACCGCCACCGCACCGTTCCGTAGCTCCAGCAAACCGCGGCTGGCGGGGACGTAGATCATCCCGGTGAATCCGTAGACGATCAGGACCAGCATGGCCAGGTCGCGGCGGAGGCTGGCCAGCTCCTTCAGTCCCAGATGGAAAATGGTACGCAGACGCCCCCTTTTGTTCATCACGGCATTCCGGTCGGAACTCCAGCCAGGCCGGGGGGAGCCCCATTCACATAAAGATGGTGTGGTTTTTCCGTCTGGTCCATAATTGCCGCACGATTGACGCCGTGTTTCTCCAGTAAGACACGATACGGCGCATCGTTCACACGTCGATACACAACTCTATCAGGAGGACCGATGGACCTTTCAGTCATCGCGATCGCCGTGGGCCTGCTGGCCTATGTGCTCTATGCCGTCTATTCATCGCCCGCCGCCGGGAACCAGGCAGCGGCACCCGCCAGCGCGGCGGAAACCACTACGCCTGACAAACCTCCGATCCTGGCCCAAACCGCCGAAGAACCGGCGGAAACCACCGCCGAGGAACCGGAACCGGCAGCCACCGAGACCGGGGACACCGTGCTGTCGCTGGAGGCGAAAGCAGCCGCGGAGGCCGCCGCCGGCTGACCGAGCATACTGCCGTCGGGCGGAACCGCCGTCCGCCCGGCGGGCTCAACGACCCTGTGCGGGAAGCAGCACGAGACTGAGCCCCAGATAAGCCAGCACGAACACCAGCAACACCGCATGGTTGAGATACAGTTCGGAAAAACCCAAAGCCTTGGTGAACGCCCCGACGCTGATGGTCAAAAACCAGGAGGTCGGAAAGCCATAGCCCATCACGGCCGCTGCGCCCGTCTGCGAAGCCACGGGCGACAGGAAACCGGAAAAATTGATGGCGGGCACGATGGACAGCAGGAACGCGGCGAACAGAGCGGCGATCTGGGAGCGCGTGAATGCCGAAATCAGCAGCCCCCAGCCGGTGGTCCCCGCTACCGTGAGCGCGGCCCCCACCAGGAGGGCCGACAGGTCCCCTTTCACCGGCACGCCGAACAGCCATAACGCCAGCGCAATCAAGGACAAAGCATTGACCAGGCCTATCACGACGTAGGGAAGCTGCTTGCCCAACAGAAACTCCAGGCGAGTCGAGGGCGTGGCATACAAATTCGTGATCGAACCGGTCTCCTTTTCCCGCACTACACTGACCGCCGTCAGAATCGGCGGAATCACCGCCAGCATGACCGCAATCACCCCTGGCACCAGGGCATAGACGCTCTTCAGATCCGGGTTATAGCGGAACCGGATTTCCACCCGCAACGGCGGGATTCCCCCGCGCCTGGGGCTCTCATCGATCAGGTCGCTGCGGAAGCGGGCGTGCACGGCCTCCACATAGCCTTGTACCGTGTTGGCGCGGAACGGGATGCCGCCGTCGATGTGGATGCCCACTTCGGTCGGACGCCCCGCCTTGAGGTCACGCCCGAACCCCGGCGGAATCTCCACGGCGAAGTTGAGCTGACCGCGTGCCATCCGCCGCAGCAGATCGTCATCGTCGCGCAGCGGCTCCCGCTCTTCGAAATAGCGAGAATGGGCGAAGTGCTCTAAATACCGGCGGCTTTCCGGGGTGCGGTCGTAGTCGAGCGCCGCATAAGGCAGATGCTCGACATCCAGCGAAATCCCGTAACCCATGACCACCATCAGCAGCATCGGCCCAATCAGCGCAAAAGCCAGGCGGATCGGGTCGCGCGCCAGTTCCATGGTCTCACGCCAGACATAGGCTTGGAAGCGGCGAACACTGAACCAGGGATTGGCATCGGACGCCGTGCCGGCCCCTCCCGGAGCAAAGGCAGGAACGGTCTCAGCCGCGCCGACCAAAGGAACACTCTCCCGCTCCAGGCAAGCGATGAAGGCGTCCTCCAGCGAGGCCGCCCCTGCCTCCCGTACCAGATCGGCGGGTGCACCTTGGGCGAGCACCCGCCCTGCGTGCATCAGCGAGATGCGGTCGCAGCGCGCCGCCTCGTTCATGAAATGGGTCGAGATGAAAATCGTCACGCATTTCTCGCGCGAGAGCTCGGCCAGAATCTCCCAGAAGCGGTCGCGGGCGACCGGATCGACGCCCGACGTGGGCTCGTCCAGAATCAGCAGCTCGGGCTCATGGACCAGCGCCACCGCCAGCGACAGACGTTGACGGATACCCAGCGGCAGCGATTCGGCCGGAGCGTCCAGGTGCGCGGCCAGGTCCATGAGGGATACCAGCTCTGCGATCCGGGCTTCGAGCGCGGAAGGCGCCAGTCCGAAGATATGGGCATGCAGTTCCAGGTTTTGCCTGACCGTCAGCTCGGTGTAGAGCGAAAATCCCTGCGACATGAAACCGATGCGGCGGCGCATCGCCGCATTCCCCGACGCCACCGGCTGGCCGAACAGCGAGGCCGAACCGGCACTGGCCGGCAAAAGCCCCGTGAGCATCTTCATGGTCGTGGTCTTGCCGCAGCCGTTCGAACCGAGAAAGCCGAAGATTTCGCCGCGCTCGATCCGGAAGCTGGCCCCGTCCACTGCCACGAAATCGCCGAAGCGGCGGGTGAGTCCGCTGGCCTCGAGCGCCGTCTCACCCCGGCCGTTCCGGCGCGGCGGAATCATCAGTGCCTCGTGCCCCCGCCTTTTCTCCGGCGGCAGCAAAGCCACGTAGGCCGATTCCATGTCAGTGGTGCCGGTGCGTTCCAGCAGTTCCGCCGCGGTCCCGATCGCGAGGACGCGTCCGGCGTCCATGGCGACCAGACGGTCGAAGCGCGCGGCCTCCTCCATGTAGGCCGTGGCGACTAGGACGCTCAGGCCCGACCACTCCTGCCGCAGCGTGTCGATCAGCTCCCAGAACTGCCGCCGCGACAGCGGGTCGACGCCGGTGGTCGGCTCATCGAGGATCAACAGCTCGGGCTCATGCAACAAGGCGCAGCAGAGGCCAAGCTTCTGCTTCATCCCACCGGAAAGCTTGCCGGCCGGACGATCGCGGAAAGGCGCCATTCCCACTGCCGCCAGCAGGCGCTCGATCCGCCGGCGGCGCTCGTCTCCGCCAAAACCGTACAAACGCCCGAAGAACTCGGCGTTCTCCCACACCGAGAGCGTCGCGTACAAGTTGTGCCCCAGTCCCTGCGGCATGTAGGCGATTCGGTAGCACAAGCGCCGGCGCGCCAGGGGATCGGCGATGTCCGCGCCGAACACTTCGACACGCCCCACCTGGATCGCCCGGACGCCGGCGATCAACCCGAGGAGGGTCGACTTCCCCACCCCGTCCGGACCGACGAACCCGGTCAGCCCGCCGGCCGATAATTCCAGCGAGAGGCCGGCGAGCGCTTCGACCCTGCCGTAGCGGTGGTGACACGCCTCGACCCGGACGATGGCGTTCATCGCTGCAAAGACGGCCAGGACGCCTCCGGCCGGAGTTTGACGTAAGCCACGCCGGGCATGCCCGGCTTGACCAATCCGCGATGGGCGCGGAGGAATTCTGGATCGACCTGGGCCTTCAAGCGGAACATCAGCTTCTGCCGTTCGCTCGAAGTCTCCACCTGCTTGGGGGTGAACTGCGCCTTGGGCGAGACGAATACCAGGTGCGCCGGCAGCGGCAGATCCGGCAGTGCGTCCAGCACGATGCGCACCTCACCGCCAATCTCTGCCTGGCCCGCTTCAGCTTCGCCGAGGTAAAGCACCATGTAGACATCGTTCAGATCGATGAGGGTCAGCGCCTTGCCGCCGCGGGGGAGCACTTCGCCCGGCTCCGACAATTTGTACAGGACCCTGGCCTCTTTGGGAGCCACGAGCACGCTCTCCCTTATCACTGATTCGATCCGGCGCTTTTCGGCAGCGACGGCGTCGATCCCGGCTTCGGCCTCGCCGATCCGTGACTGGGCCGCATCGAGCCGGGCCACGGCGTTGCTCAGCTCGGTGCGGTCGTGATCCAGTTTCTCGGCCGAAACCGCCGCCTGGGCGACCAGGCGGGACGAGCGTCTGAAAATGTTCTGCGCCAACTCCAGATCGTGCCGGGCCACCCGCAGCATCTGGCCGGCGTAATCGAGCGATTCCCGCGCCCGCTTGAGCTCGGCATCGACACTCTGCAACTGAGCCTGTTCCTCGCTGGTATCGATACGGACCAACGGCTGACCCGCAACGACGTCGTCGCCCTCACGCACCGATACCTCGGTGATGCGCCCGCCATACTTGGCGCCGACATCGATTTCGATGGCCTCCAGGCGCCCGTTGCCGCGAGCGATGCCGGGCGGCAACTCACGGACATAGCGGTCGCGCCAGACGCCGAACCCGACGGCACCCGCGAGCAGGAACGCTGTCAGCAGCGCAAGGATGACTTTGTTCACTTGGAACTGTCCGATGTCTGTGATCAGTGACGGGATGGCGCCGGTTCAATACCGAATCTCGACCTCCGCCGGCACAGCCGCGATCCTGAGCTCAGCGCCAGTGAATCCGGCAACTGCGACGCCGTTCACCTTCGCCGCCTGGATCGGCCTGGCCACCGGCAGCCGGATACGGATGCCGCCGGGTGGCAGGGTCAGGCGTCCGCCGACGTGCAGCTTCAGGGTATCGGCACTTTCGGCTCGCAAACGGTAGTCGAGCGGACCGTGGGCGGTCGGCAGCCGGCGGACACCGATTTCGGTCTGGGCCTTATTGTACAGCCACTCGGCCGGGATGCCGGCCGCCAGCACCAGGGACTCGTCGGCATCGTCCTCGTAGGCGAAGCAACTGCGCAGCGACCGGATGAACTCGGCGCCGATCCAGGAATGCGGCATGTCGCCGATGAACCGTGGCGCCTCGGGATGACGCCAGACCACTTCGGCCCACTGACGCCAGGCGGCTGGCCGCTGGTCGCGCAGCAGGGAGCGCAGGACCTCCCAGGCATCCTCACGCCGTCCCAGCCGCACCAGCGCCTCGACGATGCGCACCTCGTAAGGGGTATAACCGTCGTCGCCATCGTTGTCGCGGCGCTTGCGGAAATGCGCGAGATAATCGTCGAAGGTCTTGGCCAGCGCGGCCTGTGGCAGCCTTCCGGCTTCGCCGGCGATCGACACCATGATGGCAACGGCGTTGGGGTCGATGTCGCCCAGGTCGGCGGAGGCCGGGATGTAATCGATGCCCTTGCGGAGCATGGTCGCTTGCAGCGCGCTATGGAGATGGTCACGAAACTCCGCCAGCATGTGGCTCCAACGCTCCGCGTGAGACCGATCGCCCAGCGCCTTCGCGAGCATCACTGCATCGCGGATGCCACGTAGGGTCCAGAAATCGTCCCAGAACGCGTGCACCGGCTGCGAAGCATAGCCCTCGTGGCTGATCGAGGCCGGCATCAGCCCGTAGAACGCCTTGCCCTCACCGCTCCGGTAAGCCGCCGTCATTCGCTGCTGCCGCAGGGTTTCGATGTAGGCCACAGCGGCAACCACGTGCGGCCACAGCGTCCGCACGGTGGCGAGATCGCGGCTGTAGCGGTAGTACTCGGCCAGGGTGTAGATGAATTCGCCGTGGCTGTCGTTCTCCGGCACGCTGTCCGGACCGCGGCTGTCGACGCAGCAGGGAATGGCGCCGGCCGGCGTCTGGAACCCGGCATACCAGTCGATGAAGCGTTTCACTTCCCCTCCGCGTCCCAGCATGAGCAGGGCCGAGGACATCAGGGCGCCGTCGCGAATCCAGCTGCGGGCATAGGTCCGGGAACCCGGCCGCAGCGCGGCACCGTCACGATTGACCAGGATGTATGCCAGATTGGCGCGCAGACTCTGTACCAAACTCTGTTCGGATTCCGGCAGCAGAAAATCAGGCCCAGCCGATATCTCCCGCCAGTCACGGACGGCCTGCTGCCACAGGCGCTTGCCCAGCGTCTCGCCTTCGGCCTTCAGCGCCGTTTCGACGGCCGAGGACGAATCCTTTTTGCGTTCGGGAACGGCGATGAAGACCTCCCGTGCCGCACCCGGCGCCAGCGCCAGGTCGAACACCCAGGCCCCCGAGGCAAAACCGGCGGAATCGGAAACCACGGTGCGCGGCGGCAGCCGGCCTTGGCCCAGGAAATCGGTGATGTCGCCCTGGTCGAAACCAGCGGCGCCGAAGCCGCCCGGCAGACTCATCGCCACCAGCGCATCGGCGCCATCCACTTCGAGCACGCGGCCGGAAGTCTCGATCCGATGGATCGGACTCACCCCGCCCTTCATGTTGAGCGACTGCCAGGGCGGATTGACCTGGAACGGACGTATGGCCAGAAATAACCTGAGCCGGCGGGTGGTCGCTGCACGGTTTTCCACCCGGTAGCGGGCGAGCAGCAGCGGAGCGTCGCCGAGCTTACCGGCAAAGCCCGTCACCTTTAGGCTCAGATCGCCGTGGTCGCGCTCCACCGTCGGCAGAGGCAGATCGCCCTGTTCCAGCGACTGCGAAATCTGCCCCTCGTTCCAACCCAGCAAGCGGCCGTCCGTATACAGGAACGGCTCCACTGTGAAGCCGCCGCGCTCCGTCTCCAGCGCCCCATCCATCCCCAAGAGGCCCTTGCGGTGGCCACCGTTGGCGCCGACCAGCGTCCAGTACATCTGCTCGCCCTGGAAATAGCGCGGGTAAACGCCGCGCGGCTCATTGCGGGCGATGTGTTCGAATAAGCGGTTGGCGGAAGCGGCGAAATCGGGTGGTTCGACGGTGAGCTCGCGCAGTCCATAGCCTTTGCTGCAGGCGTTCCGGCGTAGATCCAGGCGGAGGTAGCGCGATTCGGTCTCCGGCAGCGGCAGGTAGTCGCGCCGGCCGTTGCCCTCGGCCACCCGGTAGACACCGCGCCACCGCCGGCCATCGTCCGAAAGCTCGACCGCATAGCTCCGTGCGGCGCAATCCCCGTCCCATTCGAGGACCAGCCCGCCGTATTCGCGAAGCCGGCCGAAATCGACCTCCAGCCACTGGCGCGCCGGCCTGGGAGCGCTGCGCCAGACGGTCCGCGCCTGCCCATCCAAGGCATTCTCCGCACGGTCCTCGCCAGTGAACGAAGACGCGGAAACCCGGGGCTGGCCACGGTAGTCGACCATCGCATCGCGCCGCTCGAAGCGGAGGTCGTCCAGCCACAGCGTACCCCGGCCGCCGGCGGAGGCCGTCAGCGCGAACTCGATGCCGCCCAGCGCCAGCAGCGGCGCACCGCCCGACGGCCCCCAGGCGAAATCGATGGCCGACTTGCGGATGGGCTGGAGCTGCCAGTCGGCAGGCAGACCTTGGGCCTCACGCCGGTGCCACCAGACGTTCTGCGCCCCCCGGTCCAGCAGTTTGAACTCCAGGGTATTGGCCGGCCCCCTGCCCCTGGCGCGGAAGCTGAAGGCATAGTTCTCCGGCAAAGGCAGTTCGAAACGCTTGCGCAAAATCACGTAGCCGGCACCGCCGGCGAACTCGTAATCCAGCCGCAGCCCCTTGCCCTCGAAGCCACTGTCCTGCTTCAGTTCGAAGCGGGTGCCGGGCGAGCCTTCCGCCGTCCAGCCGGACAGGGTCTCGAAATCATCCAGCACCCTGATCTCGCCACCTCCCGCCAGCCCCCACCACAACACCAGTCCCCAGAACCAGGCGGGACGGCGCGATACTTCAATCATCCGATCTCCCAGACGGTAACGAATCCCTTGAGTGAGACGCAACGCTCCATGCGATCGATTGGGCATCGAGCGAGGTCATGGCATATGATTGAATCACATCTTGCGAGAGCAAAGCTTCCCGACCCACGCACGGAACCCGTTCAGACCATGCCACTCAAAACCAAGATCCTGCGCGTCCCCGTCATTAACGTGAAACAACATGGAGCGTTGCGCCGCACCACTCTTCCGCCAGCGGGAACGGGCGGGGCTGAGGAAACGATCATGGCCAGCCGGCGCTTTCATCTGCCGGGACTGGCCGCCCTGCTCGTTGGCCTGGCGCTACAAGGCTGCTCCTTCTCCTACAGCTCGGAAAGCTCGGTCAAGACTTCCGCCAGCCCGTTCACCTCGTCGGCTTCGATTTCCGAATCCAGCTCGTCGAGTTCGAAGTCGTCGCAGAACAAGAAGGCGCGTTACGAGAAAAGCGTCGCCGAATACACCACCGAATTCGCAAAATCCGGCAGCAGCGACAGCGTGGCGTTCTATGCCCGAGTCAGCCAGCTGGCGCAGGAATACGGCATCACCGGCTGGGACGGCGACAAGGACACCTATGTCGCCATCGGCAAGGGACTCGCCGGCGCCAGGCTGGGCCAGCCGCAATACGAGGCGCTGCGCAGGCTACTGGCGAATGCCGATCCGACCCGTATGCAGTACATCGACGAGGGTTACCGCTGATCCGGCTCGCCGTTCTCGCCCTGCTGGCTCTACCGGCCACGCTCCGCGCCGAGGAAGCCTATTCCGCCCGGATCGACTATCTCTATCTCGACGCCAACGAGGGTCAGGCGGCGGGAGGCCATGCGGCGCTGCGCTTCGGCGACGAGGTCTACCATTTCGAATACGCGGAAGGCGGCCTGATCCGGGTCGCCCGCCAGGGATTCGAACCGTTCCGCCGGCTCTACACCGAAACCGAGAACCGCACCCTCCACATCAGCCGGATCGCGGTGACGCCGGACGTCTATACGGCTCTGCGCGAGAGCTTCGAGAACCGGCTGCGCCGGCAGAACGCCCAGTTCGAGGTGCCGGCAGCGCTCCACCGTGACGCCGAACTCCTGGCGCTGCTGGCACGCCCCGCCCCCCCGCCGGCGCTCCCAGTGAAAGCCCTCGGCCTGTTCGAACCGGCCGGGACGGACCGTCCCGAAGACTCGGCACTCGCCGACCTGCGTACCCGCGCCCTCGCCCGTTATGGGGTCGAGGGCCTTCGGATGCGCATGGCTTCAGTCCGTCAGGCTATCTTGGCGCTGCGCCCGGACCCGCCGGACGACCCGCTGCCGAGCGACGCCAACCACTCCCCGCCCTGGCGCTACCGTTTCGCCGACCGTTACCACGACTTCCACGCATTGCTGGAAGCCTATCGGCTGCTGGAACGCGCCGCCCCGCTCCGGCGCGATGCCTGCCACGTGCCGGCCGGCCGTGAATTTGCGATCAAAGCGGGCGAAATCGAGACACTGCGGACCTTCGCCGGCAAACTGGAAGATTCGGTGCTGGCGGCGCTGGACCGGCCCCGCCCCGACCAGGGCCCTGGCCTCCTCGTCGCCTTCGCCCGCCTGGAAGCTCTGGCCAAGACCCTGCGTTACGGCCGGCTGGTATTCCTGGACACGCTGGGCGAACCGGAACCGGCCGTTCTCCTTTGGGGCAGTGCCTCGCCGGCCTTCACCACCGCAGACGCCGACTTCCGCCTAGCCAGGCGGGAACTGACGAGCCGCCAAGAGCTCGACGAAGTCGGTTACAGTCTGCTGGAAAACGCAGCGAACCGCCGGCTCGAGGCACTCGCGGCGCTGGCGGGCAGGGCGCCGTTCCGCCTGCGCATTCCCGCCGGACTTTTGCCCTCGCGTCCCGGATCCCCCACGGAAATCGTCCGCCCGGAGTTGGCGACGGAAGAACTGCAAAACGCCGCGGCGGCTTCCCTGGCAGCCGAGAGCGCCCAGCGGGAACGGCTGGCGCAGATCTACCGCTATCACCTGGTGGAGCGGAACTGCGTCACCGAGCTGTTCCGAACGCTGCACGACGGCCTGGCCGGATTGAACGAGAGCGACACCCGGGCGCTGGGCGGACACATCGAGCTGACGGCGGCCGACGCCATCCCCTTCGTCTCGGCGCAAAGCGTCGAACATCACTACCGCGTCACGGAATCCCTCGAACTCGCCTCGCGCCGCAAGCTTTTCCTCGAAATCCTCGACAGCGAAGCTTACCTCGCTGAACTCAGCCCCCTGAGCTCCGCAATCTACCGTAGCAACGACGAGGACTCGCTGTTCCTGTTCTTCACCGATACCCCAGTGTGGCCGCGTCCCCTGTTCGGCACCGCCAATCTGGCCGTCGGTACCGCCCAAGCCCTGGCCGGTATCCTGACCCTCCCCTTCGACGCCGGCCGCACCCTCCACCACGGTCTCCGCGGCATGCTGGTCAGCCTGCCGGAACTGGCGTTCTTCAACATCCGCAAGGGGACGTTCCGCTGAGACGACTTCCAGAGCGTCGTCATTGGCGACCACGCGCCTCCGGTTTCCGCAGGAGCAGCGAATACGTCAGGATTGCCGCCGTGGCCGAGACGTTCAGGGACTGGACCTGGCCGCAGCCGGGGAGAGTGACTATGGTTTCGCAGGCGGCAAGGGTCGGCGGCGGCAGGCCGTTTTCCTCGTTGCCCAGCACCAGCAGGATGGGACGTCGGTCCAGCGGCACGGCTTCCGGGGAAACGCCTCTGGCATGCAGGGCAGTACCGACGACATGGAAATGAGAGCGCAGCTTTTTCAGGGCTTGCGCCGGACCTGTGAGGCGACGGACGTCCAGGAACTCCAGTCCGCCCTCGGCCACTCGGTAAGCCGCGTCGGACAGGCCGGCCTGGGCCGGGTGATTCGACAGGAGCAGATGACCCAGGCCGAAGAAAGCCAAAGTTCGGGCGATGGCGCCGAGGTTGTGGGGATTGCCCACGCCGTCCAGCAGGACCATGCCGGCGCCCGCTTTCGCCCATTGCTGCGCGGTTTCGAGAGAGAGCTCCGGCACCTCGCGCGGCCTGACGGCGGCGACGATGCCGCCGTGCAGCACGGTGCCGGCGACCCGCGCCATTTCCTCCGGCGACAACAGGCGGTACGGCCGGCGCAGCCGCGCCAGTTCGGCGCAGAAGGGGCCGGCCACCGTTTTCATCGAGTCATCGTAGTAAAGCCGCACGACGCGCTCGGCCTCATGCCGGAACACGGCAGCCACGGCGGGCAGGCCGGCGATCTTGCTAAGCTTCTCTTCCGCCACGCCGGCATCCCCCCGCCGCGCCGCCCGCACTGCGGCATCGGCTCCGCGTTTTCCGGGGGCACCTCCCGCCCGGGGCGGCCTGGTTTTCCGTATCATCTGATCATGTCCCGCATCATCCTCTTCAACAAGCCTTACGATGTCCTCACCCAATTCACCGACCGTGAACATGGCCGGGCGACGCTGGCCGACTTCATTCCCATCGCCGGAGTCTATCCCGCCGGCCGGCTGGACCGCGATTCCGAGGGGCTCATCGTCCTCACCGACGACGGCCGGCTCCAGGCCCGGATCGCCGATCCCCGCCACAAGATGGCCAAGGTCTATCGGGCTCAGGTCGAGGGGCTGCCCGACGAAGCGGCGCTGAACAGGCTGCGACAAGGGGTGCGGCTGAACGACGGCCTCACCCTTCCGGCCGAGGCGCGCATTATCCCCGAACCGGCCGGACTGTGGCCGCGCGATCCGCCGGTCCGCTTCCGCGCCACCATTCCCACCACCTGGCTGGAACTGGTCATCCGCGAAGGCCGAAACCGCCAAGTACGGCGCATGACGGCGGCGGTGGGCTTTCCGACGCTGCGCCTGATCCGCTGGGCCATCGGCACCTGGACGCTGGAAGGACTGGCGCCGGGGGCATGGCGGGAACTGCCACCCCCACTCGGAAAAAGCCTCAAGCGAGGCGCTGACGTTCGGCGACGAAGCGGATGAAGTCGTCCTTGGGGAGCGGCCGGGCGAAGTAGTTGCCCTGGAACCGGCGGCAGCCGTAGCGCTCCAGAATCTCGACCTGGCCCTGGGTTTCCACGCCTTCGGCGATGACGTCGAGCCCCAGATGGCGCGCCATGCTGACGATAGTCTCGACGATGGCCGCGTCGTTGCTGTCCCGTTCCAGATCGCGGACGAACGCCGAGGCGATCTTGAGGTCGTCCAGCGGCAGGTGTTTCAGATAGGCCAGGGAGGAATAGCCCGTTCCGAAATCATCGATGGAAAACCTCACGCCGAGGTTCTTCAAACGGCCGATCTGCGCGACGGCGAGCTCGGTATGGTTGAGCAGCACACCTTCCGTCAGTTCGAGGCAAAGGTCC
Source organism: Methylococcus capsulatus (assembly GCF_036864975.1). Taxonomy (NCBI): domain Bacteria; kingdom Pseudomonadati; phylum Pseudomonadota; class Gammaproteobacteria; order Methylococcales; family Methylococcaceae; genus Methylococcus; species Methylococcus capsulatus. The sequence goes on from NZ_CP104311.1 coordinate 218,629, forward strand.
GCCGGCGAAACGCCGTTCTCCACGCAGAGCTGCTCCAACTGGGTCATCAGGTCGCTGCGCATGAACTGGCGCGGACTGACGTTCACGGAAAGCTTGGGCAGAGCCAACCCCAGGGCCCGGATCTCGGCCAGACAGGCGCAGGCCCGCCTGAGCACGATGGCGCCTACCCGCAATATCATGCCGTTCTGCTCGCAGACCGGTATGAACTGATCGGGAGAGATCGCACCGCGTTCAGGGTGGAACCAGCGGATCAGAGCCTCGGCCCCGACCACCCGCCCGTCGCCGAGCACCTGCGGCTGGTAGTAGACCTCGAACTCATCGTTGGCCAGCGCCTTCCGCAAGGCCTTTTCCAGCTCCAGCCGGCCGCGGACGACGGTTTCCATCGCGGTTTCGTAGAAACGGATGCCATCGCGTCCTTCATTCTTGGCCACATACATGGCCGTATCGGCCTGCTTGAGCACGTCCTCGGCGGTGTTCGCGCCATCGGGAAACAGCGCGATGCCGATGCTCACGGAGACATAGTGCACGTAGTCGTCGAGCTGGAACGGCGCAGAGAGCAACTCGCGCACTCGTCGCGCCTGGACGATCGCCTGGCCGGCCGCGACCGAGGCGCTGGGCTTGACCGGCGCAAGCACGATGACGAATTCGTCCCCCCCGAGGCGGGCCGCTGCTTCCTCGTCCGCCATACAGTTTTTCAGGCGCTCGGCCACCTGGACCAGCAGCCGGTCGCCCATGTGGTGGCCGAGGGAATCGTTCAGGGTCTTGAAATAGTCCAGATCCATGAACAGAAGCGCGCCGTAGGTACCACTGCGCCGCGCCGCCTCGATCTGCTGCGTGAGCCGCTCGAAAACCAGACTCCGGTTCGGCAGGCCGGTAAGGGAATCGTAGTAGGCGAGCTGGCGGATTTTTTCTTCCGTGCGCTTGAGTTCGGAAATGTCCGAAGAAATCGCGACATAGTGCGTGACTGTCCCGTCGGCCGACCGAACCGCAGTGATGGTTTTGCGCTCGGGATAAATCTCGCCGTTTTTCCGGCGATTCCAAATCTCGCCATGCCAGCGCCCCGTCTGCTCGAGGCTGCGCCAGACCTCCCGGTAGAATTCCGCGCCATGCAGGCCGGACTTGAACAACCGAGGATTCCGGCCGACCACTTCCTCCTCCCGGTAGCCCGTGATCCGGCTGAACGCCGCGTTGACTCTCAGAATCCTGCCGTCGGCGGCGGCGATCAGAATGGCTTCGTCGGTCTCGAAGGTCGTCGCGGCCAACCGCAGCTCGGCCTCGACTGCCTCGCGCTGGGTGATGTCGTCCACCAGGGAGGCTACGCCGATCACCGTGCCGTCCGGAGTCGTCAGCGGGGTGTTGTACCATTCGCAACGTATGATGCGGCCGTCCGCCGTCAAATTGGCGGTGACAACATGGTTACCGGCCCCTCCCGATACATCCCGCCAGATCTCTTCCACCTGCTCCAGTACGTCCTGCGGAAACAGGATGCCGGCGGAACGGCCTATCATCTGCTCCGCGCCGTAGCCGAAAATTCTTTCCGCTGCGGGATTCCAGCGGCTGACGATGAAATCCAGGTCCCACTCGATCACCGCCAGGGGCAGGTGTTCGACGTGCAGGCGCAGCCTCTCCTCGGATTGTCGCAGTGCCTGCCCGGCTTCCCAGAGTTCGGTAACGTCCTGCAAGGTACCTTGCAGCACAGGACCACGATCGCCGCGCCGTCCCAGGCGCTCGGCCTTGAAATTCACATGCCGGACCGTGTCGTCCGTCCGCTTGACCCGCAGCGGCCGTTCCACCCCGAGCGCATCGTCACATCCCCCGCGCAGCGCGACTCCGACCACCTCACGGTCTTCCGGCACGAACAGGGCCGCGAACTCCTGATACCTGTGGGGAACCTCACCGTCGGGGGGAAGGCCGAAAATCCGGCAGGTTTCTTCCGACCATGTCATGCGGTCCTTCGCCGGATCATAGACCCAGCTCCCCACCCGGGCGAGGCGCTGAGCCTCCGCCAACCGCCGCCGCTCGGCCTTGGCGATCCGTGAAGACAACCACAGCCGCTGGCGGCTCACCTCGAAGCCGAGCGTACCCATGGCGATCAGCAAGGCAATGGCGATGGCGATCAGGCGGTAGCCCGCGACCCGCTCCCGCCTTACCGTGCCATCGATCTCCAGGCCCAAGGCGGCGAGAATCTCCCCCCTCTCCGTATCCCGCACCGCTGCAAACGCGGAAACCGTGTCGTGGCTGTCCGCGCCGGACAGACCGACCACCGACGACTGGCCGCTGGCGAAGAGACCGGCCAGGGCTTCCGTATGCTCGGCCTTCGGCCAACTCCCTCCGTCGGCGTCGCGGCGGGGCCGCCCGGTGTCGTCTACGCTGGAACCGATGGAGCGCATCGCCCCGCCCTCCTCCGGAACGAGGAGGTAAAGGCCTTTGAGTTTGGGATCCGCGGCATCGATGCGCCGGAGCTGGGTGGCGAGCCAATGCTTGTCTCTTTCCCGCAGATCCGCATTCTCCGCGTGGAGGTGGCGAATCCGCTCCGGGTTGATCGACGCAGCCACGGTTTCGGCCTGGATCGACAATTCGCGGCGGACACCGCGATCGGCGGCATCCCCGAAAAGCTCCGTCAATACGAACGCCGCCCCGAGCACAAACGATGAGATCAAGACCAGCCTGAGGCCGAATCCGATGCCGGAGCTGAGTTCTTCTGCGGGAACCGGAAGTTCGCCCGAGCGGTGGTAATGGAGCCAGATGCCCGCCCCCAGGGACAACATGCAGACGGTCCGCAGGAGGGGGAGGGGCGGCAAGGCCGGGGGAAACGGCGGCGCGCCGGTCACGGCGCCCCCCAGGCTCAGGGCGTAGAGCGCCATTGCAACAGCCGCCGCCGCCAGGGCGAAGTCGTACCGGCCTTGCTCGGTCCTTGCCGCAAGGCCAAGCGCTCCGACCGCCGCCAGGGCGCCGGGGAGCCCCAGGGCGTAACGCACGATGCCATTCAACCCTTCGGTCGGGTTCGAGGTAAACCCCGCCGCGGCGTGCCCACCTGCCGCGGCGGCGAACAGGATCGCCAGGACCAGATAAACCCGCCGCACGGGCAGCCGGACACCCTGGCTGACCAGCCCATGGACACCGAAATGGAGCAGACAGAGGAAGGAAATCGTCAAAACCAGCGACCGCGCCCAGGCGAAGACCGGATGATCCCCCAGCGAGGCGGCGAACAAATCGAGCCATTCGTTGGCACCGTGAGCCACGCCGAACATCCCCAGCCACAGCCAGGGCAGACGCTGGCGGCTTCTGTCGTGGATCGCCCCGCAGATGGCCGCCAGCAGAATGAACGACAGGCCATAGAAAAAATAAATCAGATCCGGCTGTCCGTATGGCAAAGCCATGCCCATCAAATTCCGTCGCTACCTGGAAAATGCCGGCGTCAACGCACCGACGCCCTGAACCGCTCCATCCGCGCAAACATGACCGCCCGCAGCCGATCCCGCCCTATCGCGTGCTTGAGGCCGGCGCCGATGCCAGCGACCTGATCCGTCGACGTGCTATGGCTGTAAAACACCAGACTTCCCTCTCGGTAAGGCAGGATGCCAAACACCATCTGGCTGGAATTGAAAGAATGGCCGACATAGAAATCGCGCACCACGACGAGGGCCCCACCGCACGTGGGCTGGATCATTTGGTGGACCAGGATGACGGTGGGCCTCCCCTCCACCTTGCGCTCGACCCACTGCAGCGTGCTGGCTGCGGCGGAAGGCGGCTGCGCCGGAAATTGCAGCAAAGCCGCCTGCAATTCGGGCGCGTAGTGCCGCAACAGCGCACTTTGCTCCGTAAACGTCCTCAGTTCTGCTGCCACGTCCACGCTGTTGCCGCCGGAGCGGGCATACGGCGCGATGGCGGCCGCGCCGTTTTTGCGATAGCCGTCCAGCCGTTGCCACAAAACCTCCCGATACCGGCGCGACAAGAGGCGCAGTTTCTCCGTCTCGGACGCTCGCGCCAAGGTCCGGCCCAGCATCCTGAATCCAGCGATTTCCGCCTCCGAGAAATTGAATTCCGAGCCGGGCTCGACTTCGCTCAAGGCGTCCGCCTCGTCGAGATCGGCAGGGCCGAATTCGAACCCTTCCAGTGCCTGCGGACCGCTGGCGGGGAGGAAGATGCCCGCGGCGATCACCTCGGGATCGCCCACCAGAAGCACGCCATTCCGAACCGCTGCGATCGCCCGCTCGGGCGGTGCTACGACGTACATGGCCAAACCGGCCGCCAGCGTCTTGTCGGTCGGCTCGCTAACGTCGTAGGAAACGATTTCGCCCCGATCGAGACCGGCGAGGTCGGCGACGCCCAGCACCGCTGTCGGCGGCGGAGTAGCTCCGGCAGTGGCGGCAATCGCCGGCAAGACGAACAGCACCAACGCGGGCAGCCGCCTAAGCCAATGACATTTCCAAAATACCGGCATTTCGTTCGATCCTCGTTTTCGCCGCCCGACCGCACCACCGAGACAGGGACGCTGCCCGCGAATGGTATTCTTAAGACAAAAGAACACAATGAAAGTGCATCACAACCGTGCCCAAACGTTCAAAGTTCCAAAAACTGTTCCGCGATCACGTTTTCGTCATCCTGGGCTGGCTCATCTGGATCATCCTGCAAATCAAAGGCCACAAGTTCGGGCCAGCCGACAGCCTTGCGGTACTGGCCGCGGGCTCGGCGCTGACGTTTTGCACCATGCTGGGATGCGTCTTCGCGGTGGTCCGGCACGCCGACCAACTGGCCGAACTGATGGACGAACCCTATGGGACGCTGGTCCTGACGCTGTCGGCCACCGCCATCGAGGTCAGCCTGATGCTGATGGTCATGGCCGGCGGCGCTCAAAACCCATCGATGCTGCGCGACACCATCTTCGCCACCCTGATGGTCGTACTCAACGGCATGGTCGGCGTCTCCCTGGTCAGCGGCGGCTGGATCAATGTCGAACAGTCGTTCAACCTGCGCGGCGCCCTGTCCTTCCTGCACCTCATCGCCCCGCTCTCGCTGCTGCTCCTGGTACTCCCGAACTATACGAGCAGCACGGACGGACCGACCCTGGCCCCCGTCCAGGGAGCGTTCCTGGGAATGCTGTGTCTGCTCGTGTACGGAGTGTTCCTGATCATACAGACCGGCAGGCACCGGTCCTATTTCGCCAACATGAGCGCCGTCCTCGACGAAGATCCCGAGACCAATGGCAACACCGCCCCTCGGCTTCGCCCACGCCGCAGCGCGATCGTCCGGGCCTCGTTTCACCTGCTGGCTGCACTCCTGCCCATCATTCTCCTCGCAGAGCACCTCGGTTCGGTCATCGATTTAGCGATCGAAGAGTCCCACACCCCTCCCGCGCTCGGCGGCCTGGTGGTCGCCGCCCTGGTGCTGCTGCCGGAAGGCGTCGGTGCACAGCGGGCAGCGGCGCTGAATCTGATGCAGCGGGCGGTCAACATCTGCCTGGGATCCGCACTCGCCACCATCGGCCTGACGGTGCCAATCATCCTGCTCGCCGCCAGCCTACAGCGGCACTCCCTGACCCTCGGCCTCAGCGGCGCGGAGGAAACTCTGTTGTATGCCACCCTGCTGGTCTCGGTGATGACTTTCGTCAGCGGATTCGCCAACGTGCTGCAAGGCGTGGTCCACCTGATGCTGTTCGTCGCCTACCTGTTTTTGGTGTTCGTCCCTTGAATGGATAGCGGCAGGCCGTAAATAAGGCGTCAACCAGACCATTGTACAATCGGCCCCGGCCGGGGCAGACGGATGCGGCACCCGAGGAGGGGAAGACAAACACCGCACCGGCATTCTATAATTGATGAATTTTTTTCCAACCCCCAGAAGTATCGACATGACTGATTTATCGCGTTACCGAAACATAGGCATCTTCGCTCACGTCGACGCGGGCAAGACCACCACCACCGAACGGATTTTGAAGCTCACCGGCAAGATCCACAAGATCGGCGAAGTGCACGACGGTGCCGCGACGACCGACTTCATGGAGCAGGAGCAGGAACGCGGTATCACCATTCAGTCCGCGGCCACCACCTGTTTCTGGAAGGATCACCGCTTCAACATCATCGATACCCCGGGACACGTCGACTTCACCATCGAAGTCTACCGCTCGCTCAAGGTCCTCGATGGCGGCATCGGCGTGTTCTGCGGTTCCGGCGGCGTCGAACCACAGTCGGAAACCAACTGGCGCTATGCCAACGACTCCGAGGTCGCGCGCATCATTTACGTCAACAAGCTGGACCGGGTCGGCGCCGATTTCTACCGCGTGGTCAAGCAGATCAGAGACGTCCTGGGGGCTTATCCGCTGGTCATGACCCTGCCGATCGGCCGCGAAGAGAACTTCGTCGGTGTGGTGGAATTGCTGACCCGCAAAGCCTGGATCTGGGACGACTCCGGCGACCCGATGAAATATGAGATCAAGGACGTTCCCGCCGACATGATCGACGAAGTCGAAAAATGGCGCTCCGACTTGGTGGAAAAAGCCGTCGAGCAGGACGACGAGGTCATGGAAAAGTACCTCGAGGGCGAAGAACCGGATATCGAGACCCTCAAGCGACTGATCCGCAAAGGCACCATCAAACTGGACTTCTTCCCGACCTACTGCGGCTCTTCGTTCAAGAATAAGGGCGTGCAACTGGTGCTGGACGCCGTGGTCGACTATCTGCCCGATCCGACCGAGGTCAAGCCGCAGCCCGAAGTGGACCTGGAAGGCCATGAAACCGGCGAATTCGCCATCGTCGACCCGGACCGCCCGTTGCGCGCTCTGGCCTTCAAGATCATGGACGACCGTTACGGCGCCCTGACCTTCCTGCGCCTTTACTCGGGCCGGCTGGAAAAAGGCACCACCGTCCTCAACACCGCGACCGGCAAGACCGAGCGCATCGGCCGCATCGTCGAAATGCACGCCAATCAGCGCAACGAGTTGGATTCGGCTCAGGCCGGCGACATCGTGGCGGTGCTGGGCATGAAGAACGTCCAGACCGGCCACACCCTGTGTGACCCGGACAAGCCGGCCACCCTGGAGCCGATGGTGTTCCCGGACCCCGTCATTTCCATCGCGGTAACGCCCAAGGACAAGGCGGGTAACGAGAAAATGGGCATCGCCCTGGGCAAGATGGTGCAGGAGGATCCGTCTTTCCACGTCGAGACCGACCAGGAATCCGGCGAAACCATCCTCAAAGGCATGGGCGAGCTCCACCTCGACATCAAGGTGGACATCCTCAAGCGTACCCACGGGGTGGAGGTGAACGTCGGCAAGCCACAGGTGGCCTACCGGGAGACCATCACCCGGCGCGTCGAAGACGAGTACGTGCACAAGAAGCAGACCGGCGGTTCCGGCCAATACGCCAAGATCAACTACGTCATCGAACCCGGCGAGCCGGGGTCGGGGTTCGCGTTCGAATCGACGGTGACCGGCGGCAACGTGCCGCGTGAATTCTGGCCGGCGGTCGAAAAAGGCTTCAGGAGCATGCTCGGCAAGGGCGTTTTGGCCGGCTACCCATGCGTCGATTTCAAGGTCAACCTCACCGACGGTGGCTTCCACGCGGTGGATTCCTCGGCGATTGCCTTCGAAATCGCGGCCCAGGCGGCGTTCCGCCAGTCCGTGCCGAAGGCGGCGCCGCAGCTGCTGGAACCGATCATGAAGGTGGACGTGTTCACCCCGGACGCCCACGTCGGTGACGTGATCGGCGACCTGAACCGTCGCCGCGGCATGATCAAATCCCAGGAAGCCGGCGTGACCGGCGTGCGCATCAAGGCCGAGGTTCCGCTGTCCGAAATGTTCGGCTACATCGGCGATCTGCGCACTATGACTTCCGGCCGCGGCCAGTTCTCCATGGAGTTCTCGCACTACATGCCTTGCCCGAAGAACGTGGCGGACGAAGTCATCAAGGAAGCCCAGGAGCGTGCGGCCAGGAAATAACGGCCTCCCACACATGCGCGTTGCACCGCGAAAGGCTCCCCTGGGGCCTTTCGCGGCCCGTTTTTTTGATTCCCCGGCGCGCTCGGCGGCCACAAGAACTCCCTATCCTTCGGCGCATGGCCGTTATAACTTAATCTAATCGCGGTACTGGCTTGTCCACGAATGATGCAAGGGGGGATTTCATGAGCAAAAAGAGCATGGCCGACTGGTGGAAGGAGAAGCGCGCTAACGAGGAAAGGGAAAAGGCAGGACGGACCGACTTCGAGGACGTCGAGGCCCTGTATGACCGGCTTGGCCGGGAACCGGCGGTGGACGCCTCGCTCGAGGCGATCCGCAAGGAACTGGCCGCAGTCTACCGCGACATGCGCGCGGGACGGATCGACTGCAACGACGGCACCCGCCTAGCCTATGTGCTGGACATACTGCGCAAAACCCATGAATCCAACGTCGTGAAAAACCGCCTGGGCGCTCTGGAAAAAGCCATGGGCGTGAAATCCGACAGCGGTCCGGAATGGCTCGGACTGCCGTTCGGCAATTCGGACTGAAAACACGACCGGCCGCAAATCCTGCTCGCACCGACCCGACGGGGCTGCGACACTCTCTTTCCATACCGACTGTTCGAGAACCTGCCACCATGTGCGGCATCGCCGGCCTGTTCAACTGCAATCTCCCCGCCGACAGGCTCCGGCTCGACCAAGCCGTGGCCAAGCTGGCCCACCGGGGCCCCGACGACCGGGGCCTCTTCCTCGACGGCCGCTTCGGCATGGGGCATACCCGCCTTGCTATCATCGACCTGGCGGGCGGCCACCAGCCGCTGTTTTCCAAAGACCGCGGACTGGCACTGATCGCGAACGGCGAAATCTACAATTTCGTCGAACTGCGCGCCGAGCTGGAAGCGTTGGGGCACGGTTTCCAGACCCATTCGGACTCAGAAGTCATCCTCCATGCCTATCTGGCCTTCGGCGACAGCTTTCTCGAACGCATTCACGGCATGTTCGCCTTTGCGCTGTACGATGCGGCCGAAGGACGCCTGATCCTGGCCCGCGACCGCTTGGGGATGAAACCGCTGTTCCTGGCATGGCTTCCGGACGGCATCGCCTTCGCGTCCGAAATCAAGGCCCTGCTGCCTCTGCTCGACCAGCCCCCGGCGATCGATCCGCAAGGGCTGGCCCAGTATTTCCAGAACCAGTTTTCCACCGGCGCCACGACGGTTTTCAGCGGCGTGGAGCGGGTGCTGCCGGGCGAAGCCGTGATCATCGAAGCCGGCAGAGTGGCCCGCCGCTTCCGCTATTGGTCGCCGCTCGCCATACGCACGGAGCCGCTGGATTTCGACGAAGCGGCAGCGCGCTTCGATACGCTGATGGAGCGGGTGATGGTCGAGCACATGCGCTCGGACGTGCCAGTCGGTCTGTTTTTGTCCGGCGGCGTCGATTCCTCACTGCTGCTCGCCCTCCTGAGCCGCTATTCCGACCAGCCCATCCGTACCTTCTCGGTCGGTTTTCCCGGCACCTCGCTGACCAATGAACTTCCGCTGGCCAAAGACCTGGCCCGGCGTTTTGGCAGCCGCCACCGCGAGATCCGGCCCGATCCGAAAGACATCTTCCACAGCCTGCCGCTGACCGTGTGGGCAGCGGACGATCTGATGCGCGACAACGCCAACCTGCCGACCTCCCTGCTGGCGCGGGCCGCGGGCGAAGAGCTGAAGGTGGTATTCTCCGGCGAGGGCGGCGACGAGGTGTTCGCCGGCTACGGGCGTTACCGGACATCACCCCTCGAGCGCCTGTTCAAGGGCCTGCTGGCACCCGGCTCGGGCGGTTTCCGGACCCGCGGCAGCTTCCGCGGGCACTGGCCCAAGACGCTGTTCGGCCCGACGCTGCTGGCGGCCTCGCAACATGCCCGACGCCCCGTGCTGGAATCCTGGCGAGAAGCGCCGCATGGCTGGAGCGATCTGCAGCGGATGCAGTACGTCGACCTCCGCCACGCGCTGCCCGACAACCTGCTGGTCAAGGCCGACCGCATGCTGATGGCCTGGGGCGTGGAGGGTCGGCTGCCGTTCCTGGACCACCGCATCGTCGAATTCGGCCTGGGCCTGCCCGACCGGCTCAAAGTCGCGGGACGCCAGGGCAAGCTGTTCCTCAAACGCTGGGGCGAGCGGCTGGTGCCACCTGAACAGCTCTACGCCAGGAAGCGCGGCTTCCACGTCCCCTTGAGCGAATGGCTGGACGAGCCTTTCCTCAAACGGCTGGCTCAAATCCTACCGGAACACCCCGCACTCACCCCGTGGCTCAAGCCCGACGGCATCCGCATGCTGATCGCCGACTGCCGCGAAGAGCGACAGGGCAGCGCCATGCTCTGGGCCATCCTCCAGTTCGCGATCTGGCACCAGCTGTTCATTGCAGGCTCCGGAGAGCGGCCGGCGCCCTTGACCGACCCCTTGGAATTCCTGTAGAGCCGAAGTCCATGAGTGTTTCCGGAACGTCCATTTCTCGCCGCTTGGCCGTCTTCGCCTCGTTCTCCGGCCAGGGTGGCGTCGAGAAGATGATCACGAACCTGGCTGCGGGCTTTCTCGATGCCGGCGTCACCGTGGATCTGGTGCTGGCACGCGCCGAGGGCGAGCATCTCGAGTCGATCCCGACGGGCGTGCGTATCGTCAGGTTGAACGTCCACCACACCTCCACCGCCTTGCCGGGTCTGGTCCGATACCTCCGCGCAGAGAAACCGGACGCCATCCTCGCCGCCAAGGACCGAGCCATCCGGGTCGCACTGCTCGCCCGCAAGCTAGCCGGCTCGCATGCCCCGCTGGTGGGACGGCTGGGCACCACGGTGTCGGCCGCCCTCAAAGGCAAAGGCTGGATGCGCGAATTGACCCGGTATGCCGGCATGCGCTTGTTTTATCCGTACCTGGATGCAATCGTCGCTGTCTCCCAGGGCGTGAAAGATGACATCCTCGCCATCACCGGCCTGCCCTCCGAGCGAGTCCGGGTCATCCGCAATCCCGTCATCACCCCGGCACTGGAACGGCAGGCCGCCCAGCCCTGCGATCACCCCTGGCTGAACGATCCGGCCGTCCCTGTCATCGTCGGTATGGGCCGGCTCACCCGGCAGAAGGGATTCCCCGATCTCATCGCCGCCTTCGCCCGGTTGCGCCGGGACCGCGTCTGCCGGCTCGTCGTCATCGGCGACGGCGGCGACCGGGATAAACTGGAGCGGCTGGTGAAAGACCTCGGCGTGAGCGAGTGCGTGGCTTTCACCGGCTTCCTGAAGAATCCGCATGCGCTGGTCGCGCGCTGCAGCCTGTTCGTGCTCTCCTCGCTGTGGGAGGGTTCACCGAACGCACTGACCGAAGCAATGGCCCTGGGCCGGCCAGTGGTCTCGACCGACTGCCCGAGCGGTCCAGCGGAATTGCTGGCCGATGGCAGATATGGGGCGCTGGTGCCGGTCGGCGAGGTCGAGGCGCTGGCCGCGGCTATGGCGCACGCGCTGGATCGCCCGCTGCCGGCTGAATGCCTGCGTCGGGCGGTGGCCGAATACACACAATCCGTCAGCGCGCGGCGATACCTGGAAACGTTAGGGATCGCCCCCTGAGCAGGCGGCAAGGCCCCGTTCCAGATCGGGATAGCGCAGCCTCGGGTGAAGCTCGCGCAGCATCCGGCCATTATCGAGGCGCTTGGACTCTGCCAGGAACGATAGCATGGCCGGGCTCAGGACTCGCTGCGCCTCCTCCAGCGAAATCGCGGGCGGCCGCGGCAGGCCGAAACGGTCGGCAACGGCATAAAAAAAATCGGTCAGGTTGGTAGGATGGCCGTCGCTGACGTTGTATACGCCTTCGGCTGTGGCCCGCCGCCCCGCAGCGACACAGACCTGGGCCAGATCGTCGGCGTGAATGCGATTGGAATAAGGACTCTCCTCCTGCCGCACCACCGGCACCCCGGCGCGGAGGCGCTGGAGCGGCAGACGCCCCGGCCCATAAATGCCGGGCACCCGCAGGATCACCGCCGTGACGCCGTAGCGGCGACTCCAGGCCGCGAGCGCCCCCTCTGCGGCCAGGCGCCGGCGGGAGCGGCCGGTTTGAGGGTGGGGTAGACGGTCCTCACCCACCCAGTCCCCCCCGCAGTCGCCGTAGACGCCGCTGGTGCTGAGATAGACCACCTTGCCGGGCAGGTGCCTCGGCGGCAAGGCTTCGAGCAGTGCCGCCAGCCGCGGATCGACCTCGCCGTCGGCAGGCGGAGGAGCGAAATAATACAGGGTGATCCAGCCGCCTTTCAGGCCGGTCAAAGAAGCGGGGCTGTCCAGATCGCCGCGAACGGGGGTGATGCCTTGCCCAGCGAGCCGCTCCGCCGTTTCCGCCGAACGCGCCAAGCCCTCGACGCTGTGCCCTCCAGCCCGCTCCAGCCGGGCCACCCGGCGGCCGATGTCGCCGCAGCCGACAATGAGGACCGTTCGCGTCAATGCCTTCAGATCTTGAGCACGGTTTCGCGGTAATACCGCAGTTCTGCGATGGATTCGCGGATGTCGTCCAGCGCCCGATGAGTGCTCTGCTTCTGCAGTCCTTCCTTGAGCGCCGGTGCCCAGCGCTCGACCAGGATCTTCAGTGTCGACACGTCGAGGTTACGGTAATGGAAATGGGCCTCCAACCGGGGCATGCAGCGGGCAAGGAAACGGCGGTCCTGGCAGATGCTGTTGCCGCAGATGGGGGATTCGTTCGGCGGCACCCACTCGCTGACGAAACCCAGCGTCAGCCGCTCGGCCTCGGCTTCGTCGATCGCGCTGCGCCGCACCCGCTCGATCAGCCCGGATTCGCCGTGCTGCTTGCGGTTCCAGTCGTCCATGCGGTCCAGCACCGATTCCGGCTGATGGATCGCCAGCACGGGGCCCTCGGCGAGCACATTGAGCTGGCCGTCGGTGACGATGGTGGCGATCTCGATAATGGCGTCGTTCTGGGGGTCCAGCCCGGTCATCTCCAGATCGATCCAGATAAGGTTTTTTGCGTCCTGAGCCATGCCGTCCTTCCAAGTGCCTGGGAGAATTCCAAACTTGTCAGGGATTTTATCAGAGGCTACCCTCTAGCGCCGATTTCCCCCAATCCATACCGATAACCGCGCATGAATACCTTCACCACCCTGTTCCTGGCGGCCGTGACCGTCTCTTCCGGCATCGAATACTGGCTGGCCCGGCGCCAGGCCAGCCACGTGCGCCTGCACCGCGACCGGGTGCCGGATGCGTTCCGGGACAGCGTGTCGCTGGAGGACCACCAGAAAGCAGCGGACTACACCCTGGCCAAGGGAAACCTGGACAACGTCGGTCGCATCGTCGGCATCGCGATCCTGCTCGGATTCACCCTCGGGGGGGGAATCGACGCCATCGCCGCATTCTGGAACGGTTTGGGACTTGGACCGATCGCCACCGGCGTGGGCATCGTCCTGACGACGCTGCTGGCTTCCCAGTTACTGGAACTGCCGCTCAACCTTTACCAGACCTTTCGGATCGAGGAGCGCTTCGGCTTCAACCGCACCACACCGCGCCAGTTCGCCATCGACCTGGGCCTGCAAACGGCCCTCTCCATCGTCATCGGCGCCCCGCTGCTGGCCTTGATCCTCTGGGTGATGGATAGCGCCGGCGCGCAGTGGTGGATCCCCGCCTGGGCCATCCTGATGGCTTTCTCGATCCTGATGAGCTGGGCCTTCCCAACCTTCATCGCACCCTTGTTCAACAAATTCGCCCCGCTCACGGACACAACACTGAAGGCGCGCATCGAGGCCCTGCTCGAACGCTGCGGCTTCCGCGCACAAGGCATCTTCGTCATGGACGGCTCCAGACGCTCCGGCCATGGCAACGCCTATTTCACAGGACTGGGCAACAACAAACGCATCGTGTTCTTCGACACCCTGGTCGATTCGCTCAACCACGACGAGATCGAAGCCGTTCTGGCCCATGAACTCGGCCATTTCAAGCGCCACCATGTGCTGAAGATGCTGGCCGGCACTTCACTGGTGACACTGGCCGGCTTCGCCCTGCTCGGCTGGTTGAGCAGCGAGGACTGGTTCTATCAGGGCCTCGGCGTCAGGGAGCAGTCGCATGCCACCGCTCTGCTACTGTTCATATTGGTGTCGCCGGTGTTCGCTGTCTTCCTGCAGCCGCTCGTGGCCTATGTGCAGCGACGCTATGAATTCGAGGCCGACGATTTCGCCGCCAGCCAGACCCGTGCCCGCTACCTGGTGCATGCCCTGGTCAAGTTGTACCGGGAAAACGCCAGCACGCTCACTCCGGACCCGCTGTACGCCGCCTTTCACTACAGCCATCCGCCCGCCGCGATACGCATTGATCACCTGAGCGCGAAAATCTAGCGGCGGCCCCTGCCGTCATGCAGACAATAAGACAGGGCCGGGTGGTCTGCCACCTCGGCAAAGGGCTGGCGGTGGCGGATGAGACCGGCCGCATCGTCCTCTGCCACACCCGGCGGCGGCTGGGGGACGCCGCCGTCGGTGACCGTGTGACATGGGAGCCCTGCGAAGGCGATCAAGGCCGGGTGCTGGAGATACTGCCGCGCCGGTCCAGCCTCGTCAGACCCGCCCACGGCGGCCGGATTCGCGTGGTCGCGGCCAATCTGGACCGGGTCTTCGTGGTCCTGGCGCCGGAGCCCGAGCCGGACTGGCTGCTCGCGGACCAGATTCTGGCGGTCTGCGAATGCCGACACATCACGGCCGCTCTCATCCTCAACAAGATCGACCTGGAGGGCGTGTCCGCTCTGGAAGGTGCCTTACGCGACTATCAAGCCGCCGGCTACGACGTGTTCCGAATCAGCACGCGGAGCGGGGCGGGACTGGACGCCCTGCAATCCGTCCTCCATACGGGCTGCAGTATGCTGAGCGGCCAGTCTGGCGTGGGTAAATCCTCACTGACCAATGCCCTACTCCCGGACCGCAACCTGCGGATCGGTGAACTCTCGGCCCATAGTGGCCTGGGCCGGCATACCACCACTTCGGCCACTCTGTACCCCTTGCCCGGAGGCGGTGAACTGATAGACAGCCCAGGCGTGGCCGTTTTCGGACTGGCGGAGGTCGATCCGGCCGAACTGGCACAGGCCTACCGCGATTTCCACCCTCATCTGGGCAAATGCCGCTTCAACGATTGCCGCCATACGAAGGACAAGGGGTGTGCTGTGCGTGAAGCCGTCGAAGCGGGAATGCTTTCGCCGGCCCGCTATGAGCGCTATCTCAAACTGCTGGAGCGGGCAGGAACGGCGGAATTCAGCGGCGGTTGAGGCTCACGGCCGGGAATAAAGGACGTTGCAGGCAATGTGGATCTGCTGGGCGGCCAAGGCGCTGGACACATTTTCGCCATGCTTCAGAATGCATTCCGCAGGGGTTCCTTCCAGCGGCTCTTCCACGGACAAACCGTCGGCAAAGTCCGAGAGACAGATTTTCATGATTTCCCGTGCCACCGGCTCGTTTTTCACGTCCTCCATACCTTGAAGGATGCATTCCCAATAGTTCGAGGGACCGGTGAGCCCTGCCGCAGCCAAGGCAGAGCCCAGCAGCAGCAGCAAGGAAAGCGGGGGCCGGATTCGGGACAGCACGGGCGAACATTCCGTCATCATGGATGATTGGCAACAATGATAACATTCGTAACCGGACGGGAACGTGGCGGGTGACCGCCGGGTATCCCGACTGCCCTTAGATTTCAATACCGGACCCTTCCATGACGCAGCCGACGGCAGAACTCGTTTCCATCGTCCACGACAAGGTTCCCAACCGGATCCGCTTCCGGGTGCCGCTCATCCGCTACCGGCAGACCTATGCCGAAATCCTCAAACAGTCGATTCTCAAGGATTCAGCGGCCAAGGGCATTTACCACGCCGAGCCCAACATCACGACCGGAACCCTCCTGGTCAAGTATCATCCGGCCATTCACAGCGAGGCCCAGGTGGTGGAACTGGTGCGGTCGACGGTGGCAAACCTTTCGACGGGAAGCATTGAGATCACGGCCAAACACAAGAATCCCCGTATCGGCAAGATGAGACCTGGCGCTTTCTTCACCCGGGAACTGGTCGTGAGCATCGTCGGCAACGTGGTGGCCGGTCTCATTCTCGCCTTTGTCGCCACCCGCTGAGGGGGCTCATCGGCACAGGAGGCGCTTCACCGCCCGCCGCCAACGCATGGGTAGGAAATGGGTGAAAACCCGGCGCAGATGGGCGGCCATCAGGACGGGGTCGCTCCAGGGCGCATCGCTCCAGCACCGCAAGAGACTGTCAAGGTCGCGTTCGCTGACGGCACGGTAAAGGCTTTGCGGGAACAGGTGGATCACCCGGCCGCATGCCGCTGCGGATGGCTCCCGGCATCCAGCACCGCGCGTGCCGGCGAGCATGGCGCGGAAGGCGTCCGCAAAGCGGACCCCCGAATGCACGTCGAGGTGATAGGTCGGTGTGGGTCTGGGGTTGAATTCAATCAGATACACACGATTCCGTTCCACATCGTGGATCCAGTCCACGCCGGCGAAACCGCGAAATCCGCTCAGCGCGCCCACGCCGGCGAGCATCGGCCCGATATCGCGGTGGACCATCGCCTCGCGGGCGCAGGAAGATGCCATCGGCCTCGGCCAGCACAGCCGGGAATACCAGGAGTGCCAGCACACCGGCACGCCACGGTCGAACAGCACGTCGGAGGAACCGACCTGGCCGTCGACAAACTGCTGGACCAGCATCACGCCATTGCCTTCGTCCAACAGATGGAAGACCGCCTCCAGTTCAGCCTCTCCCGCCACTTTGCGGACGCCCGAACCGCTGGAACCGTACGGACTCTTGAGCATGACGGGATAGCCCAAGACCCGCGCCGCGGCCTTGACTTCGGCCAGACCGGTGCAGACTTCGAATTTCGGAATGGTTAGACCTGCTGCGCCAGCCGCCCGCTGAAAGGCCGATTTCGACAGGATCACTTCGACGGCGTCGCTGCTGCGGTGCTCGACCGGAAACCAGCCATCCAGCCATGCCTCGCCACGATGCCGTGCGATGACCGTGAGGGTCGGTTCGTCGCCGACGATGACGTGGTGGAAATGCCGCTCGGTCAGTAAAGTCCGGAGCCGACCGGTCAGCGCTTCCGGTTCGGCCGCCGTGACAACGTGGCGGGTGACAAAACGCGAACGCGCCACCGCCAGCCCATGCGGCGCCAACAGCGTCACCCGGCAGCCGGCATCGTGCAGAAGACGAGGGAACCGGGCGATGCCGACGGCGTCGATGCCAACGACCAGCAGAACGTCGAATTCCACCCCCCCATTACCTGTCACTTCCTCCCGCGTCGATGACTGCGACTCGGATCAGTCCAGCTCGGGCTTGATATAGACATCCGCGCTTCTGCGCATCTCCGCCACGAAGGCGGCGAACTCCCTCTGGCCGGCACCCCGCGCCAAAGACTGGCGCACGGTGTCCATGTCCTTTTCAGCCTCGGGCGACACCTCGCCTTCCTTGATCGCCGCAATCCGGAGGATCGCCTGGTCGCCGTTTTCGAGCTCCACCAGGATCGGATGGTTCAACTCCCGGGTTCCGAACGCAGCATTCACGATGGGAGCTGCCACTCCGGAGGCATCCCGCTTGATGGTGAGAGGTCCGGTGACCTTCCAGTTTTGGGCTTTCGCCACATCCCCCAGGCTCTTCCCTGTTCCGATCTGTTTAAGCGCAGCCTCCGCGAGATCTTTGGTCTTCTGCCTAGCCGCCCGAACGCGCAACAAGGTGACGATCCGGTCGCGGACTTCCGCAAGTGGGCGGGTTTCGGCGGGACGATGTTCTTTCAGCCTGAGTACGACGACCTTGTCCGCCCCGATCTCGATGACATCGCTGTTCTTGCCGCCCAGCACCTCGTCGCTGAAAGCCGCCTTGCGCACACTCTCCTCTGCAAAAATTCCCTCCCCGCTCTCCCGGGTGAACGGCCCGCTCTCCTCGACCTTAAGCCCCAGCGCCTGAGCCGCCGGCTCCAGCGTATCGGGGTGTTCGAAGGCGGATTCGGTGAGCTTCTGTCCCAAGTCGTAGAACCGATTCTCCGCCGCATTCCTGCGAAAACCGGCGGCGACTTCGTCCTTCACCTCATCATACGGCTTGATGGTGGCGGGCGTGAGCTCCGTCACCTTGATCAAATGGTAGCCGAAGGACGTTCGGACCGGTTCGGACACCTCACCCTGCGACAGCGCCAATGCTGCTTTCTCGAAGTTCGGCTCCATGGCCCCCTTGGTCACCACGCCGAGGTCGCCCCCCTTCTCGGCAGACACCCGATCGTCGGAAGTATCCTTCGCGAGCGTGGCGAAATCCTCTCCTTTGAGCACACGATCCCGGAGCTGTTGGATCTTGGCCAGCGCAGCGGCCTCGTCCCCGGGCTTGGCTGGATCCACGGTGACGAGGATGTGGCTCACTTTCCGCCGTTCTTCCGTGGTGAAGGCGGCCTTTTGTTCCTCATAGAAGTTCCTCAGATCCTCCTCGCTGGGCTTCACCTCTTTCGCCACATCGTCGAGGCTCAGTGAAAGGTAACTGACGGTGACGGTTTCGGGGGACTGGAACTCGTCCGGGTGCGACCGGTAATACGCCTCGATCGATGACTCGGCCACCTCTTCATCGGCCTTCGCCAGCGGCACCGTCGCGAACTCGATTTCACGCTCCTGGTTCATCAGGCGGAAAAATGCCCTCACCTGTTGCCGGCTGGCGAAAGCGGTATCGGTGATGCCCCGACGAAACTGCTCCATCAAGAGAGCACGCTTGACCTGCTCGACGAAAACGGGCGAATTCATCCCTTGCGCCGAAAGCATGACATTGTACTTGTCCTTGTCGAATTTGCCGTCGGTCTGGAAATACGGCAGCGTCTGGATGAAAGCACGCACCGCCGATTCCGGGACGGCCAGCCCTTCACCCGCCGCGGCCTGCGAAATCAGCTCATCGCGCACCAGACGTTCGAGTGCCTGCCGTTTCAGCTGCTTTTCGTCGACATCCCCCAGACCGACCAGATTGGCCAAATCCTGCTGATAAGCCTGGACCACGTCGCGTTCGTAGAAATCCCGGTCACCGACGACCGCTACAGGTGCTTCCTTGCTCGAATCGAAATAGTTGTTGATTCCCCAAAAGGCAAAAGGAATACCCACCAGAATCAACATCGCCCAGGCGAAAATCCCCTGCGCTTTGTCACGAATGGCCTGCAGCATATATCGGTACCGAAATGACTATCGTTGATGGATACGACAAACTAGAGCCAAAAAAAAACCCCAGCGAATGCCTGGGGTTTCGATATGGCGGAGCGGACGGGGCTCGAACCCGCGACCCCCGGCGTGACAGGCCGGTATTCTGACCAACTGAACTACCGCTCCAATGATCCGATTCTCTTGGTGGGTGCTGTAGGGATCGAACCTACGACCCTCGCCTTGTAAGGGCGATGCTCTCCCAGCTGAGCTAAGCACCCCAACTGAAGAAGAACTAGTTTACAGCATCTTTGAGCGCTTTGCCACACTTGAACGACGGAATTTTTGCAGCCTTGATGGTGATGCTATCGCCCGTCTGCGGATTACGCCCCTGACGCTCTGCGCGTTCCTTGACCACGAACGAACCGAACCCGACCAACGAGACCGTATCGCCATTCTTCAACGCACCGGTGATTGCGTCGATCACGGCATCCAGAGCACGCCCCGCATCGGCCTTAGTGAGATTGGCCGCATCGGCGATAGCTTCAATCAGTTCCGCTTTATTCATTTCTTTCCCCTATTTGAGTTGACTGCACCGCTGCATCGAAAAGCCGGGCCGTGAATCCAGTGGAACTGGCGTTCCCCGTAGCTGCCGCACTTTAGCAGTGCAAAAAAAGTGATGTCAAGGCGCGCAAGCCCCGGAATTCTTGCCCTCCGGCCCTTCAATGCGCAGTCAGACCACCGTTCGCCCCCACCGTTTTCGGAGCACACTCCTCAGCTGGAGGCGGTACCCGCTCGGCAGGTCCCGGCAATCGCTGCAAAGCTACGGCTAGCACTTCATCGATCCACCTGACAGTCCGGATATCCAGGTCCTGCTTGATGTTCCTGGGTATTTCGGCCAAGTCTTTTTCATTTTCCTTGGGAATCAGGACCGTCGTGATACCGCCGCGGTGTGCCGCCAGCAGCTTTTCCTTCAGTCCGCCGATGGGCAGCACCTCGCCACGCAAAGTGATTTCACCGGTCATGGCTACGTCCGAACGCACCGGGATGCCGGTGAGCGCTGAAACGAGGGCCGTGCACATACCGATACCCGCACTCGGTCCATCCTTGGGCGTCGCGCCTTCGGGTACGTGGATGTGGACATCGTGCTTCTGGTAAAAGGCTGGATCGATACCCAGCGCTTCGGCGCGGCTGCGGACCACGGTCACCGCCGTCTGAATCGATTCCTGCATGACTTCGCCGAGCTTGCCGGTATAGGTTTGCTTGCCGGTACCCGGCATGACCACAGCCTCGATCGTCAGCAGTTCCCCACCCACTTCGGTCCAGGCCAGCCCCGTGACCTGCCCGACCTGGTCACTTTCTTCGGCGCGGCCGAAACGGAAGCGCGGCACGCCGAGGTAATCGGCCAGATTGCGTGGAGTGACCGACACTTTCTTGTGGCTGGGCTTGAGCAGCAGATTCTTGACCACCTTCCGGCAGATCTTGGCGATTTCCCGCTCCAGACTACGGACCCCGGCCTCGCGGGTGTAATAGCGGATGATGTCGCGGACGGCCACTTCGCTGATATGCAGCTCGCTGTCCTTCAGTCCGCAGTTTTTCATCTGCTTGGGCACCAGATAGCGCATCGCGATGTTGACCTTCTCATCCTCGGTGTAACCGGCAAGGCGGATGATTTCCATGCGATCCAGCAGCGCCGGCGGGATGTTGAGCGTATTCGCCGTGGCCACGAACATGACCTCGGATAAATCGAAGTCCACTTCCAGGTAATGGTCGGCAAAGGCATGGTTCTGTTCCGGGTCCAGCACCTCGAGCAGGGCAGATGCTGGATCGCCACGGAAGTCCATGGCCATCTTGTCGATCTCGTCCAGCATGAACATCGGGTTCCGCGTCTTCACCTTGACCAGATTCTGCAGGATCTTACCCGGCATCGAACCGATGTAGGTCCGCCGGTGACCGCGGATCTCGGCCTCGTCACGGACGCCGCCCAAGGCCATGCGGACGTATTTTCGATTGGTCGCGCGGGCGATGGACTGCCCCAGGGATGTCTTGCCGACGCCGGGCGGTCCTACCAGACAAAGAATCGGCCCTCTGATCTTCTTGACGCGCTGCTGCACCGCCAGATATTCCAGGATGCGCTCCTTGACCTTCTCGAGCCCATAGTGCTCGGCTTCGAGGATTTCCTCCGCCTGCTGCAGATCGTGACGCACCTTGGTGCGCTTCTTCCATGGCAGGTTCACGATCCAGTCGATGTAGTTGCGGACCACCGTGGCTTCTGCCGACATGGGGGACATGAGCTTCAGCTTGTTGAGCTCGGTTTCCGCCTTGGTCCTGGCCGCCTGCGGCATGCCGGCCTTTTCGATCTTCCGGGCCAGCTCCTCGAATTCGTTGGGCACCTCCTCCATCTCGCCCAACTCCTTCTGAATGGCCTTCATCTGTTCATTCAGATAGTACTCGCGCTGGTTCTTCTCCATCTGCTGCTTGACGCGGCCGCGCACACGCCGCTCCATCTCCAGCATGTCGACTTCGGCTTCCATCAGGCTGATCAGCTTTTCCAGCCGGGCCGAGACTGCGCTGTTTTCCAGGATCGCCTGCTTGTCCTCGATCTTGATCGTCATATGGGCGGCGATGGTGTCGGCGAGCCGCGCCGGATCGTCGATCCCGGATAGCGAGTTGAGCACTTCAGGAGGGATACGCTTGTTCAGCTTGACATACTGGTCGAAGGTATTGGTTGCTGTGCGCATCAGGACATCCAGCTCCCGCTCATCGATGCCGGGAACCTCCCGGATCTCGGACACGCTGGCGCTGTAATGCCTGTCCGTGAGGCGGATGTCCTCCACCCGGCAGCGCTGAGCCCCTTCCACCAGCACCTTTACGGTGCCGTCCGGCAATTTCAGCAATTGCAGGATATTGGAGAGCGTACCTACCCGGTAGAGATCGTCGAATCCGGGATCATCGACCTCCGCATCTTTCTGCGCCAACAGCAAGACCTGTTTGCCGTCCCGCATCGCGCTGTCCAGCGCAAAAATCGATTTTTCCCGCCCGACGAACAAGGGGATAACCATGTGGGGATAGACCACCACATCGCGCAAAGGCAATACCGGAACCCACCGCCCGCCGCTCATGCCGTGTTCGACGCCTGAATTTTCCATCGGAAGCACCTTCTCGATTGTCTTAAAGTCACGTCAGTGAGTTGAGGCCAAGGCGCGCAATTACAAGCATGGTTCGTGACAAAATGCGCACACGCCGGCGAGGATCCCGCGGCAGATCACTCCGCTGCTGCCGCCTGCTTTTCCAGACTGTTGTCGTAAATCATCAGAGGCTCACTTTCGCCGTTGATGACTTTTTCGTCGACGACCACCTTGGAAATCCGGTCCGAGGAAGGCAGCTCATACATCGTGTCCAGCAGCGTGTGCTCGAGTATGGTCCGCAGCCCCCGTGCGCCGGTCTTGCGTGCCATCGCCTTGCGGGCGATGGCACC
Source organism: Methylococcus capsulatus (assembly GCF_036864975.1). Taxonomy (NCBI): domain Bacteria; kingdom Pseudomonadati; phylum Pseudomonadota; class Gammaproteobacteria; order Methylococcales; family Methylococcaceae; genus Methylococcus; species Methylococcus capsulatus. The sequence goes on from NZ_CP104311.1 coordinate 241,188, forward strand.
CAGCGCGTCTTCACGGATTTCCAGTTCACAGGACTCCATTTCGAACAGCCGCCGGTACTGCTTGACCAAAGCATTCTTCGGCTCGGTCAGGATACGCACCAGCGCCGCCTCATCCAGCTCTTCCAGCGTCGCCACCACCGGCAGGCGCCCGACGAATTCCGGAATCAGACCGTAGCGGATCAGATCCTCCGCCTCGACATCGGCGAGCACCTCACCGACGTTGCGACTGTCATCCTTGCTCTTGACGTCCGCGGCGAACCCGATGCCGCCCTGCTCGGAACGCGAGCGGATGATCTTCTCCAGCCCCGCGAAGGCGCCGCCGCAGATGAACAGGATGTTGGCGGTGTTGACCTGCAGAAATTCCTGCTGCGGGTGTTTACGCCCACCCTGCGGCGGCACGGAAGCCACGGTCCCTTCGATCAGCTTGAGCAAGGCCTGCTGCACGCCTTCGCCGGAGACATCACGGGTGATCGAAGGATTGTCTGCCTTGCGGGAAATCTTGTCGATCTCGTCGATGTAGACAATGCCCTGCTCCGCCTTTTCGACGTCGTAGTCGCATTTCTGCAGGATCTTCTGGATGATGTTCTCGACGTCTTCCCCCACATAGCCCGCTTCGGTCAGCGTAGTGGCGTCGGCGATGGTGAAAGGCACGTCGAGCAGGCGCGCGAGCGTTTCCGCCAGCAAGGTCTTGCCCGAACCGGTCGGACCGATCAGGAGGATGTTGCTCTTGGCCAGCTCGACTTCGTTCTTCTTGCCGTGGCTATGGGCACGCAGCCGCTTATAATGATTGTAGACGGCGACCGAAAGAATCCGCTTGGCCTTCTCCTGGCCAATCACATATTCATCCAGAACTTTCTTGATCTCTTTCGGCTTGGGCAGCTTATCGGCACCCGTCGAGACGCTCTCCTGCAACTCCTCGCGGATGATATCGTTGCACAGCTCGACGCATTCATCGCAGACAAACACCGCCGGACCCGCAATCAGCTTGCGGACCTCGTGCTGGCTTTTCCCGCAGAATGAGCAATATAGGAGCTTACCGCCGCTGTCTTTGCCGTGTTTATCCTCGCTCATCGCTTTACCTCTTCGTTTTCCGCAGCAGAATCCGCCCACTGGACGGACCCGCGACTGCAGCCGGTACCCCTCTTACGGGCTCCAATCTATCCGACATTCACGCCGCTGTCACGGTCCGGTGGGTCAACACCCTGTCGATCAGACCATAACTCACCGCATCGTCTCCACCCATGAAGTTGTCGCGATCGGTGTCGATCTGGATCTTTTCGAGGGGTTGGCCGGTATGGCGGGCGAGAATCTTATTGAGACGGTCGCGGACCGCCAGAATCTCCCGGGCATGGATGTCGATGTCCGATGCCTGGCCCTGGAAGCCGCCCAGCGGCTGGTGGATCATGATCCGTGAGTGCGGCAGGCAGTAGCGCTTGCCGGCCGCACCACCGGCCAGCAGCAGCGCACCCATGCTGGCGGCCTGGCCGACGCACAGCGTACTGACGTCGGGCTTGATGAACTGCATGGTGTCGTAGATCGCCAGGCCCGCCGTCACCACACCACCCGGCGAATTGATGTAGAGATGGATGTCTTTGTCGGGATTCTCCGATTCCAGGAACAGCAACTGCGCGATCACCAGATTGGCCATGTAGTCCTCGACCGGCCCCACCAGGAAGATGACCCGCTCTTTCAGCAACCGCGAATAGATGTCGAAGGCCCGCTCGCCGCGCGCCGATTGCTCGATCACGATGGGCACCAGCCCACCCGCCGCAGTTTCGGCCTGCTTCAGACCCATGTTGCCCATCATCCTCGACCCTCTCACAATTGGGGTTGCTGTTCCGTGGCACCGGCCGGCGCCATGAGCTTAGCGAAATCCACACGCTGCTCCGTCACTGACGCCTTGGACAGAATCAGATCTACGACCTGCTCCTCCAGCACAAGGTTTTCGATTTCGCGCAGGTTGCTCTTGTCGGAATAGTACCAGTTGACGACCTGCTCCGGATTTTCATAGCTCTGGGCCTGCTCCTCGACGGTGGACCGCACCCGCTTACGGTCCACGCTGAGCTTGTTGTCCTCGATCAGCTTGCTCAGGATCAAGCCCAGAGCCACGCGCCGTTTCGCCAGCGGGGTGTAGCGATCTTTCAGGGTGTCCAGTTCGACCCCCGCATCCCCCCGCTCGGCCAACTTGAAATAGGGCTGCAACAGGTCATTCAGTTCGTCCGCCACGAGCACTTCGGGCAAGGTGAAGGAATTGGCCGCCAGCAAGGCGTCCAGGACGGCCGATTTGGTGCGGACCTTGAGGGCTCGCCGCATTTCGCGCTCCATGTTGGCCCGGACGTCGGCCTTGAACGCCTCGACATCGCCATCCACACCGAAAGCCTTGACGAAATCCGCATCGACTTCCGGCAGCACGCTCTCGTTGACCGCGACGACTTCGACATCGAACGAAGCCGTCCTGCCGGCCAGTTTCTCGTTGCTGAAGTCCGCGGGTATGTCCAGTTCAAAGACCAGCCGGCTTCCCACTTCAGCCCCGATCAGTTTTTCCTCGAACCCCGGGATCAATGGCCCTCCCCCCAGCACGACGTGGAAATTTTCGAGCCGGCCATTGGTGAAGCTTTCTTCCCCCACCTTGCCTTCGAAATGGATCACCACCTCGTCGTTCATGGCGGCCGGACGCTCCACGGCGCTCCAGGTACGGCGCTGTTCCCGCAGCTTTTGCACCATCGCTTCGAGATCGGCATCCGTCACTTCACAGGTGAAACGCGGGCACTGCAGGTTCTCCAGGGAGGCCAGTTCGAAGTCCGGAAGAACTTCGAAGTCCGCGGTGTATGAGAGTCCTTCGCCTTCCCCGATGACCGTCGCCGTGATCCGTGGCATTCCGGCCGGTCTCAGGTTTTCGTCGCTCACGGCTTGATGGAAACTGGACTGGATCATCTCCGACAGCACCTCTTCCCGCACCTGCGCGCCATAGCGCTTGCGGACCAGGCTGGCGGGCGCCTTGCCGGGGCGGAAGCCATCCAGCCTGACCTCACGGGTCAAGGATTTCAGGCGCGATTCGACCTGTTCCCGGATCTTCTCTTCGGGGACGTTCACGGTCATTTTCCGGTTCAACTCGGAGACGGCTTCAACGGACACTTGCATACTCGAAATACCTCGGGTTCAACTTGGGCGTGGGTGCGTTCAATCGGGGATATGCCGGACCCGCATCACCGCTCAAACGCGGATGACGGACAGGCTGACAAGAGTGGTGCGAATGGAGAGACTCGAACTCTCAAGGGTTTCCCCACTGGAATCTAAATCCAGCGCGTCTACCAGTTTCGCCACATTCGCAATGAAATCATGGTTCAATTATACTCGCGACGTCTGGCAAGACGGGCGCCAGGGAAGCGCGGAAATGGCAGACGATTGGGCCGGTTTCGGCAAAAAATCACGCCGTATTATAGGGATTTCAACAAATTTTCACATCCTCCCAATGCGCCTTCCTTCCGTTCTTGCCGCTTGGCTTGCGCCTTTCCTCTGCCTCGCCTTCGCCCTGATCCTCGTCGCCGCCCTGAGCTACCCCCTGGCCCGCCTCACGGGTGGCGCGCTCGGCATTACCGCGATCCTGAGCCGCGGTACCTTGCTGCTGGTGTTCGGCGGTCTCATCCTGGGCGCGCGGCGGCTGGGGATCGGTTGGCGTTCGGCAGGCTTTTCCGCCAGTCACACCCGTTTCTTCCGCCAGATTGGCCAGGGCCTGGGTCTGGGCTTGCTGATGCTGGGGCTGCACGTCGCCGTGATCATGGCGCTCGACATCCGCGTGTTCAGCGAGATCCAGGCGGCCCGCCACCCTTCCATTCCGATATTGCTGCTCAAGCACGTTGGCGTCGCTCTGTTGCTGGCGACCAGCGAAGAGCTGCTGTTTCGAGGTTTGACCTTCGCGATACTGGCAAGGTTCGTGACTCCCGCCCACGTCATCGCCATCACGTCCTTTTATTACACGCTGCCGCATTTCCTCCGGAGCCGGCTGAAACCGGGCGACAACGAGCTGAGCTGGGACAGCGGTTTCACGGTACTGGCCGATGCGGTGGGTAAAGCCATCGCGGAAGCCGATTTCAGCTCATTTCTGGCGCTGTTCTGCGCCGGCGTGTTCCTGGGCTGCGTGCGTGCACGGACCGTACAGGGTCTCGGCTATTGCATCGGCATCCATGCCGGATGGGTTTTTGTCATCAAGACGTGCAAGTCTTTCACCTATGACGGCAACGCGGGACCGTTCGGCATACTAGTGGGTTCCTACGACGCCATCATCGGCTATCTCTCCGCGGGCTGGATCAGCGCTTGCACACTGCTCTTCCTGTTCGCTACCCGTTCGGGAACAAACGCCCGATGATGACGGGCCGCGAAGGCGTCACCAAATACAGGCTGAGTTTCACGCCAGCCCCCCTGCCGCAACCCGACCGCATCCGGGAACTGAACGCTTGGCGCAGCATCATCAGGATGCTGGGTCTCAACGGGCTCGATCCAGGGCGTTACGGCGGCCTTGCTTATGGAAACGTCAGCCTCCGCCTCCCCAACGACGGGGTCCGCTTCCTGATCAGCGGAACCCAGACCGGCGGACGCATGCATCTGACTGCCGACGATTACTGCGAGGTGCGCGACTTCGATCTGGAGACGAACCGGCTGGAAGCGCTCGGCCCCATCCCGCCGTCGTCCGAAGCCCTGACCCACGCCGCAGTCTATCGCGCCGATCCGGCATGGCGCTGCGTCATGCATGCCCATTCCCCTGAAATCTGGCGCCACGCCAGGGCGCTCGGCCTGCGGGCCACGGATCCGGAGATCGAGTACGGCACACCGGCGATGGCTCTGGCGGTGGAAGCCCTGGCCGCGAGACCCGGTGTGCCGCTGATCGCCATGCTGGGCCACTCCGACGGCGTCATTGCCTACGGCGGGACGGTCGAAACCACTGCCAGAATTCTGATAAGTTATCTCGCTGAAGCCCTGCAACTGGACGACTACTCCTCAGCACCGGGGCAACCGGCAACCACATCGCAACTAGGAACCACGCCATGAGATTCGAGACGATCATCGCCTGTCTTCCGCTGCCGCTCATCCCCGTGATGGCCACGGGCGCCGCCCTCAGCCATCACGGCGGCCTGATCCTCGACTGCACCCCGCCCCTGTTTTTCGAAGAATCGCCCGCGAACGATTCGAGCGTGGAAATCTTCGACCGGTTTTCCTTCACAGCTTCCGACAACACCGACGGCGGCACGCTGAAAATCTGGGTGGACGGCAAGCCGGTTACGCCTGAGATCACATCCCAGCGCAGCGGTCGCCTCACCGTCGAAGGCCGACCCGCATCCCCGATCGGTCTGCCCGGCTCCCGAGTACGGATACTGGTCAGCGGATTCAGCAAGGATGGCTGCGAACGCGTTCACGCCTTTTATGTCAATGTGGGGGGGCCCAGTTCCTGAGCCGATTTTGAGTCCTACAGCAACGTCAACTTCACTAGGAGACCACCCATGCGCAAACTCGCCATCGCCCTGTTGATACCCGTCGCCGCCCTCGCCGAGCCGGCACCCGCACCCAATGGGATTACGCTGCCCGCCGGTTACAAAGACTGGAAGATGATCGGCGTGTCCTCCCGGATCGAGCAGAACAATCTGCGGGCGATCCTCGGCAACGATATCGCGGTCAAGGCCGCGCGTGAAGGCAACACCAACCCCTGGCCGGACGGCGCGATTCTGGTCAAGCTGTCGTGGAAGAAGAGCACCCATGAGCTGTTTCCCTCGGCCGAGGTACCCGGTGACTTCACTCAGGCCGATTTCATGGTGAAGGACGCCGCCAAGTATGCTTCGACCGGCGGCTGGGGCTACGCCCGCTGGCTGGGAATGGAACAGAAGCCCTACGGCGCGAATGCCGATTTCGCCCAGGAGTGCATGGGCTGCCACAGCGGCGCCAAAGCCGCCGACTATGTCTTTACTCATCCGGCCAAGCTGCCGTAAACGTATGGCTGTCCCGCCGCCCATCGCGAAACCAGGCGGCGGGTGAAGGGCCGGATCCGAACCGGCGCGGTCAGCCTCCCACTTTCAGCAGTTCCACCTCGAAGATCAGCGCGGCGTTCGGCGGAATGACCCGCCCGGCGCCGTATTCGCCATAACCGAGTTCCGGCGGAATAAAAAAGCGGTACTTCGCCCCTGGCTTCATCAGTTGAAGCCCTTCCGTCCAGCCCGGTATCACCCCGTTCAGCGGGAAACTGACACCGTCTCCCGCATCGAAGATCGAACCGTCGGGAAAGCCGCCCTTGTAGTTGACCGTCACGGTGTCCGTCGCTTTGGGCGATTCGCCCGCACCCTCGCGGATCACTTGATACTGCAAGCCGCTGGCCGTCGTGACCACGCCAGCTTTCTGCCCGTTGGCCTCCATGAACTGCCTGGCTTCCATAAGATTCTTCTCTCCATCGAATGAAGGCCCGCATGCAGCCAGGCCGATTGCGAAAAAGGCCGGCAACAGCCTGCGCCGCCTCGATTTTGCCGCCGAAAACATCCTACCCCCTCGCCGCTTTTAAACGATCCCGAAAACCAATCCGATCACGAACAGTGCCCCCATGACGGCCAGCGCCTTGAGCGTGAAGCCCGCCACCTTGGCCACCAGATGGTCGCGCGCAGCGATGAACCGAGCCATGGCATCGAGGTCGCTGCGCTCCAGCTCGCCCGGCGGCAGCCCGTTCATCTCGACCAGCCCCAGGTCCTCCGCCAGTTGCGCCTTGCGCAGGAAATCGATCTGCTCGTATGCCACCCCGCAGTCGAACACGAATTCGGCCAACGCCAGCTCTCCGGCATCCGTCCGCGCCAGGGATTCGCCCCGCGCCGCCAGATCGAGCAGACGTTTGCGGCAGTCCGCCGGCAGCGCTGCGGCCAGGCCGCGAATCCGCTCCGCAAGGCTGCCGCCCTTGGCGCCATAACCCTCGGCCAGCAAGGTATCGAGCCTGGCGAGGGTGGCATCGACTACAGTTTTGGAATCCATCACATCCTCAAATCGCAAAAGACGGCATCATACTGCATCGCCCAATCCCTCGATGATATGATCTTCGATACAAGCCACGACCGTTTCCGAAACCGCCAGCCCGCGCACGGACTTGCCGGCGCGATGCACCGAACCCTCCGCGCCCGACATCAGGGGATGCCACTCCGGCAGCGGACGTCCCTCCGACAGGAGGCGGTAGGCGCAACTGGCGGGCAGCCACTGGAAGCGGTCCAGCACCTGCCGCAAATCCATGCAGTCGGGCACCAGACGGAAACGATCCGGATACGCGGTACAGCGGCAAGCCGCAATGTCGAGCAAGCGGCAGGCCACGCGGGTGTACAGAATCTCGCCGGTGTCCTCGTCTTCCAGCTTGTGCAGGCAGCACTTGCCACAGCCGTCGCAGAGCGACTCCCATTCGGCCTGGCTGAGCTCGGGCAGGGTCTTGACGCGCCAGAAAGGAGCCTCCGCCATCACAGACCCGCCGGCAAGACCTTGGGACCGCTGAGGGTGCGGATGAACGCATCGGCATGATCGATGGAGCGTTCCATCGCCTGAATCAGTCCGGCCACGCCATGACTCATACCGGCCAGCTCACCTTCCAGAGAGGCGATGGCCTGGGCATTGAGATTGTGCTTGAGGAACAGCACCTGATCCCGGAACACCCGCAGGACGGGGTCGATCTTGCCCTCGGCGCGGCGCATGGCGCTCATCAGCTGGGCATAGTGCTGCTGGGTCAACTTCAGCTTCTGTCGACTCGCCGCCCGCAGGCTGCGGTTGGTGTACTGGTCGAGCTCCTCCTCCCATTCGCGAAAAAGCGCTTCGGCCACGTCCTGGACCGCGTCGATCCGGTCGCGCACGGCCAGTGCCTTGGAAGTGGAATAGTCGAATTCGATCTTGAGCTGCCGATAGACGTCCTCCAGGGCGCCGCCGTCGAATTGGGTCAAGGCGCTGAATTTTTCCAGGGCGGTCTGGAACTGCTCCTTGGCTTCCTCCAAACTGCCGCGGGCGTTGTCGACACGCGCCACCAGAATGTCGCGCTTGTGCCGGCCGGCCGATTCGACCATCTGGAAATAGATTTTCTGGAATTTTCCGCCGATGAGCCGAATGATCGGGCTCAGCAGCCCCTTCAAGGTAAAATAATTTCCGCTACCGGAAGCCGATTTACGCATCGTCGCAACCACTTTCGAGAAAATCCGCGGGCTTGCCCGCAGTGACCGGCGATTTTACTCCTAACACACTCACCAGGTACAAAGACCATGCCCCGTCCCGAAACACCCGCCCTTGCCGCCGATGCCATCATCGAGCTGATCGACCGCCCCGGCCGTCCCATCGTCCTGATCGAGCGCCGCTTCCCACCGCTGGGTTGGGCCATCCCCGGCGGTTTCGTGGACCTCGGCGAAACGGTGGAGCATGCCGCGATCCGCGAGGCGCTGGAAGAAACCGGCCTCGCCGTCGACCTTCGCGCCCTGCTCGGGCTTTATTCCGACCCGGCGCGTGATCCCCGCGGACATACTGTCACCGCCGTCTACGTCGCCGAAGCCGCCGGTGACCCGCAGGCCGCGGACGACGCCAAGACCTGCCGGGTCGTCAGTCTGGACGCTCTGCCGGGCCCACTGGTGTTCGACCATGCCCAGGTGCTCGCCGATTACCGCCGGTTCCGCGAACAGGGGCAACTTGCGCCGTTGCGGATCGCTTGAGGAAAACCGCCGCGGATTTCAAGCCGCCAGGCCACCGACGTCTATCCCTCGCCCCGATGGCAGGCGCCGGATATCCCAGCGCGCCACTGCCCAGTCCAGGATGTCGGCCGGCTTGGCCCCGATGAGAGCCGGCTCCGGAGCGAAACCCAGCAGAGCCAGCACAGTCCACAGGTTTTCCGACGGGGCAGCCGCGTCCACCGGGAGGGCCCCCGCCTGCTTGCTCAATTTGATGCCGCCGTGGTCGGTCAGCACCGGGATGTGGCAGTAGTCCGGCCGCGGCAGGCCGAGGCATTCCTGCAGCAGGATCTGGCGGGGAGTGGAGTCGAGCAGGTCCACGCCCCTTAGCACTTCGGTCACTCTCTGCTCGGCGTCGTCGATGACGGTGGCGAGATGATAGGCAGGAAGACCATCGCGGCGGCGGACGACGAAGTCGCCCACTGCGCTGGCCAGGTCCTGCTCGATCCGGCCCTGGAGCCGGTCGTGGAAACCGATGACCGCGTCGTCCACCCGGAGCCGCAGCGCATGTTGACCGGGTGGCGGATGCGGATAACGGGCCCGGCAGCGGCCGGGATAGACCTGGCCGGAACCGGAGAGTTCGCGGCGCGGACAGGTGCACGGAAATACCCGGCCGCCGGCCGCGAGCCGCTCCAGCGCCCCGCGGTAGATTTCGTCCCGACGACTCTGGAACAGGACAGCCTCGTCCCACCACAGCCCATGTGTCTCCAGGGTGCGGAGGATACCGTCAGCGTGGGTCTGCCGGCAGCGCTGCCGGTCGGCGTCGTCGATACGGACCAGCCAGACGCCGCCGCGCCGGCGGGCCTCACAGAAACCGACCAGGGCAGTATAGAGCGAGCCTAGGTGAAGAGGACCGGTGGGAGAGGGGGCGAAGCGCCCCCGGTAAGGGACTGACGGATGGCAGGAATTCAAGCCGGCACGGAGGGACCGTCAACCGAGCTGACGCTCACGGATTTCATCCAGGGTCTTACAGTCGATGCACTGGGTGGCCGTCGGGCGTGCCTCCAGCCGGCGCAGGCCGATTTCCACGCCGCACGTCTCACAGTAGCCGTATTCGCCGCGCTCGAGGTTTTCCAGGGCTTCTTCGATCTTCTTGATCAGCTTCCGTTCCCGATCCCGGGTGCGCAGTTCGAGGCTGAATTCGGATTCCTGGGTTGCGCGGTCGTTCGGGTCGGGGAAGTTGGCCGCTTCGTCCTTCATGTGGTGGACGGTGCGGTCAACCTCTGCCATGAGCTCGGACTTCCAGTTCTGGAGTATCCGGCGAAAGTGAGCGACCTGCCCCGGGCTCATGTACTCCTCGCCTTCGGCGGGCTCGTAAGGAGTAAAACTGAACGGGGTTTCTGGGGCTTTGACGTTCGACATCCACTAGCTCCTTGGCCGTATCGGATTAAATCGGCAATTGATAACAGAATGCGCCTGCACAGGCAAGAATTCCTTTCAAGGGCGCAGACTTCGCAGGTCGCGGGAAACGACGAGGGGAAGGAGGGTCGCACCGCGGCCCTCCGGAACACGGATGGTCAGGGTGAAACGACGGTCGCTTTCTCAATCACGATGGCCTTCTGCGGGACATCGGTCGGGAACGGACCGCCGGCACCGGTCGGCACCTTGGCCATTTCGTCGACGACTTCCATACCCTTCACGACCTCGCCGAATACGGCGTAGCCCCACCCCTGCGGGGTCGGGCTCTTGTAATTGAGGAAGTTATTGTCGACGTAGTTGATGAAGAACTGTGCCGTGGCCGAATTCGGATCCGGCGTGCGGGCCATGGCGACGGTGCCGCGCTTGTGGGTGAGCCCGTTGTCGGCCTCGTTCTTGATCGGTGCATGGGTGCTCTTCTGTTTGTAATCCTGGGTGAAGCCGCCCCCCTGGGCCATGAAGCCAGGAATCACGCGGTGGAAGATGGTGCCGTCGTAAAAGCCTTCCTTGACATAGCTCAGGAAGTTGGCAGTACTGACGGGCGCCTTGTCGGCGTCGAGGCGGATCACGATATCGCCCAGGTTGGTGTGGAGTTGCACTTGGGTCGGGGTCGGCAGAGCGGTCATCTTCTTGGCTTTTCCGGTTTCTTTGGCGATGGAAGTGAGGGGAACGAAGGCGGTAAACAATGCAGTTGCAAAAATGAGGCGGCGCATGGGATGTCTGTTGAGCATCGGGATACCTGCACGAATAAGGATCGATCGTATGGCGCGCGGTATTGTATCGGCAAATGGGACCGGACTCGACCTTACGGCGCGTGGATCGGGTTCATTCCGCATCGGCCACCGAGGTCGGCCCTTCCGGCAGGGATTCGTGGACCCGGGCCAGGAAGGCGCTGACAGCACCGTCACTGAGATCGAGTGCCAGCCGCGGAAACAATCCCAGAACGATGACCCAAGCCACCAGCGCCGCCGCAACCAGACGTTCGCGCGGCCTAAGATCCAATTCGCCGGGCGCCGTCCCCAGTCTGTCCTGACCGAGGAAGGCCCGTCGGAAGTAGCCGAGCACGCAGGCCGCGGCGACGATACCGGCGAACAGAGCTGCGAGTCCCAGTCCTGGGTATTGTCGCAGCAGGCCGATCAGGATCAGATGCTCGGCTGCGAACCCACCGGTTCCGGGCGCGCCAAGGCTGGCCAGCCCCAGAACGAAGAACAGCGCGCTGAGCAGCGGCATCGGCTTCGCCAGGCCGCCCAATTGGTCGATTTCCGTCGAGCCGGTCCGGTGCTGGATGAATCCGGCGACCAGGAACAGCCCGCCCGCCACGATGCCGAAATTGGCGAGCTGGAACAGCGCGCCTTGCACGGCCTGGAAGTTCAGAGCCGCGATGCCGGCGACGACCAGGCCGACATGACTGATGCTGGAAAACGCCAGCAGCCTGCGCAGATTGGTTTGCCGCATCGCCACGATGGCACCATAGGCGGCGGTGAGGACGCCGACCCCCGCCACCAGCCCCCGGTATTCCAGTGCGGCCTGGGGGCTTAGGGGCACGGCGAAACGCACGATGCCGAAGGCGCCGAGTTTCAGGCCGGCCAGCCAGGCAGTGAGCCCCGCCGGTCCTTCCATGGCGAGGGTCGGCAGCCAGCCGTGGAAAGGGAACAGTGGCGCCTTGACGGCGAAGCCCAGCACAAACAGAAGGAACACTGCCGTCGCCAGCTGTCCGTCGAGCGGGGTATCCAGCAGCGCTAGATAATCGAAGCTCAGGCCGGCAGGGGCCGGAACGCCGAGGAAGCGGGTGTGATTCAAAGCCAGCGTCAGGATGGCGAACAGCAAGGGGATGCCGCCCGCCAGCATGAACATGGCGTACTTGACGGCGGCGTAGCGGCGCTGCGGACCGGTGCCGGAAAAACCGGCCAGAAGGTAGACCGGAACGATCGTCAACTCCCAGAACAGGAAAAACAGCATGAGGTCGGTGGCGCAAAACACGCCGACGGTCGCCCCCCCCAAAATCAGGATCATGCCGTAATACAGCCGCACCCGGTTTTGCACCGCCGTCCAGGAGGCCACGATCACGGCCACGTTGAGCACGGCGCCGAGCCACGGAAACAGCACCGTGACACCATCCACGCCGAGCTGGTAATAAACGTTGAGTGAAGGAATCCAGGCATGGCGCTCGACAAACTGCAGGCCGGGGGCGATCGGATCGAATCCCCACAGCAGCACCGTGGCCAGCAGCAGCTCCAGCGCCGCGGCCGCCAGAGCCAGCCTCCGGACGGTCTCCGGGTTCCGCACGAAGGCCATCGCAAGACCCGCCGCGAATGGCAAACCGATCAGCAGACTGAGCAACGGCAAGGCATCGGAAATCATGGTGTCGTCAACGCTTGGGTCATGAGGGGTGGGCGGATGGCCGCGAAGCGGCCGGCAGCGCCACGGACGGCGAGGCATGCGCTTGTGCCAGTCGGAGCAGCGACTGGCGGGCGAGATGGACCCAGGGAGCCGTATAGAATCCGACTCCCATCAGCACCAGGCACAAAAAGGCGATCAGCGTGTGTTCCGGCCAGAGCGGCCGCGGCCATTCGGGATAGGGCCGGCGCGAGCGGCGATGAGCCAGAAAGATGCGCTGGAACGCCCACAGCAAAAAGCCGGCCCCCAATACGTTGCCGACAGCGACTGCGGTCGCCGCGGCGAGACCTCGGTTCTCGATCAACCCTTCCAGCAGCAAATGGGCGGCATCGAAGCCGGGCGTCCCCGGCATGGCGATGGTGCTCGAGGCGGCGACCAGGAACAGCAGACCCGGCCCCGGCAAGGATTCGAAGAGGCCACCCAGACGCGGCAGCAGCAGCGTACCGGTGCGGCACCGAAGCATGCCGGCCAGGAACAACAGGCCCGCACCCGCGGCGCCGAAGTCGAAAGTCAGCAGCAGCGTACCGCTCAAACCCTCGAGGTTCAGCGCGAAAACACCGGCCACCAGCATTCCCGTCTGGCTGACCGTGGCGAAAGCCAGCAGGCGGCGGAAATCGAGCTGCATCAGCGCGAGCGCCGCGCCATAGAACAGACCGGCCAGCGCCAGGCCCAACGTCCACGCGTTCCACTCGTGGACCGCGTTGGGCAAGAGCGGCAAAACGAAGCGTAGCAGACCATAGATGCCTATCTTCATGCCCACCAGCAAAGCCAGGGCGGTGACCGGCAGGCCCTGTGCCGCGACGATGGGCAGCCAGCCGTGCAGCGGAAACTGCGCCAGGCGCACCGAGAATCCGTAGAACAGCAGCAGGAACACCAGGGATTCGAGCCTACCCGTAGGCGGGGTTTCCAGCAGCGCCGCCAAATCAAAAGACCAGACTCCCGTGACCCGCGCATGCCCCAACCCCAACAGGAAAATACCTCCCCCCAGCAGCGCCAGTCCCGTACCGGCGAAGCGCAGGTAGACACGCCGGGCCGCGGCGCCGCCTCCGCCACCCCAGCGCCCCAGGATCAAAGCGATCGGCCACAGCTCCAGACAGGCGGCAACCCAGAACTGGACCAGATCCAAGGTGAGAAACATACCCATCGCGGCAGCCTCGCAGGCCAGCACTGTCGCCACGTACAGCCCGGAAGGCCCGTCCTTTCCGACTTCCCGGCACAACAGGACCAGTACCGTTAACAGCGCGGTCAGCAGCACGAACCCCAAGCTGATGCCGTCGACGCCGAGGTGGTAATTCAGGAAGGACAGAAACACGGTGTGTTCCGTGAACTGGAAATCGGCGGTCGCCGCGTCAAACCGGGCCAACAGGAACAGGGCCACCCCCAACTCGGCGAGAGTGCCGACAAAGCCGATGATCCACGCCAGACCCCGGTTTTCCGCCCGCAGCGCCGCAAGCATGAACGCCAACGGCAAGCCGATCAGCGTGCTGAGCACCGGAAAACCGGTGACGTCGGCCCAGGATGGCTCACCCGTCATGGCACCCGCCTCATCCGATGGCAAACAGCGAAATCAGCAGCACCAGGCAGACATAGCGCGGCTGGGCGAGCAGGACTTCGAGCCGCTGCAGGGAATGCCCGAACCACCGTCCCGCCCGCCACAGATCGACGCCGCCCCCTTTGAGGACCAGGCGGTCCTCGAACCAATGCAGGCCGCTGGCGGTCCGGGCAACGATCCAGCCCGGAAGGCCGCCAATCCCCTGGCCCGCCTCAGCATCCAGGGGCACCCCGAAGCGCCGCTCCTCCCAATTGGCCAGTGCGGCGAGCCCCCGGACCGCAGGTTCCGGAGCGTCGACGAGACGGTCCAGCACCTGGCGGTCGAAGGTGTCGAAATCCTCCGCCAGACTCTGCACTGGCAGGACGCAGGCACGGTCCACCGCCGCCTCCAGCCAGAACCGGTTCAGCGAGGCGGCGTAGCCCCGGCGGCTGTTGGCCAACCAGGCCGGCAAAGGTCGGGTCGGCTGACCGCATAGCGCATGCATCAGCCCGGGCGCGGCGAGGAACTGGTAGCCCCGGACCACGGCGTGGGCGAACAGATGCCAGGCTGCAAGCTGCCAGAGCCCCAGGCCGCAGGCCAGGAACATCAATCCCACCTGGGCGAGAGTCGAAAACGCCAGAACGGATTTGACATCGGTCTGACTGAGTCCGCAAAAATAGCCGTAGAGCGCGGTCAAGAGTCCCGCCACCGCCATCAGCGCCGAAGCCACCTCCGCATGGACGAACAGCGGTTCGAGGCGCAGCACCAGATAGACCCCGGCATGGATCATCAGTGCTCCGTAGAAAATCGCGCTCGAGGGGGTCGGCCCCTCCATGGCGCGCGACAGCCAGGGCGAGAACGGCACCTGGGCGGACTTGGCGAAAGCCGGAACCAAGAAGCAGGCGGCGACGAGGTTCTGCTTCTCCGGCGGGAGCTGCGCCAGGCCGACCAGTAACTTCGGCCACTCGATCTGACCGGTCCAGACGAAACCGAGGGCGATCGCCAGGACGAAACCGATGTCACCCACGCGGTTGGTCACGAAGGCTCGAGTGGCGTTACCCGCCGCGACCGGACGGTCGTAGGCATAAGCGATCAGGAGGTAGGAGCAAACGCCGGCCAGTTCCCAGCCGAACAACGTCAGCACCGGATTCCCGGCCAGCACGAGGAGCTGCATCGCCCCGGCAAACAGGCTGAGCACCAGGAAGAACCGGTGGAAACCCCGCTCGCGGTGCAAGTAGTTGACGGAAAAGCGCGCGACCAGATCGGCCATGAGGGCGATCAGCACGGACAAACCCAGGCTCAGGCGGTCGAGCTGGAGGCTGAGAAGCACGCGGTAGTCCGCGCTGGCCAGCCAGGTACCTAGCACCGTTCGGGCATCGAGCGTGCCGGCCGATTCCAGCACCAGCAGCAGCAGAGCCAGCAGTCCGGATGCCCCCAGCGCCGATCGGACGAATCGGCCGCTCATCCGTTCGCAGGACTCCCCCTCCAGACGCCCGAGCGCTATGCCCGCGGCGATGCCCGCCGCAGCTGCGGCGGGCAGGATCGGAATCAGAACAGCGGCTTTTTCGAGATAGGCCATGCGGGGCGTCAGACGGCGATCAAGGCGGGGGGCAGCGGCTCGGCGTGGCCTTCAAACCAGTCGGCCGAACGGTCGCACAGCGCCATTTCAGCCATCATGCCGGTCCAGGGAACGAAGCCCCGCTCTGGATCGAACACCGAGATCGTACCGTCCACCGGGTGATAGGCAGACAACAGGATCCAGCCGTTGCCGACCAGTTCCCGGATCGGCGGCTGGCGGCGATAGATCGCCATCAGGATTTCCGGTGTCTGCTCCACGACGATCTGCAGCCGCATGGCTTCGTGGACTTCGGCCATCTGCCGCGGCAGACCGGTGCGCAGATCGCTGGCGGTGCCTTCCATGATGCCGAACAGCCCGGTCACGTTGTGGGCGACCTTGGAACCGCAGCCATAGCGCTCGTTGTTCACCGTGGAAAAATAGTATTCGAGGTTGATACCCGCCCCCACGGGACCCGCCACGAGCAGGATGCCTTCCAGGATGCGACCTTCCGGATCATGGGTCGGATCATAGGAGATCAGGAACACCCGGCGGTCCAGGAACAGACCCCGGCTGACCGAACGCCTGCCGATCAGAGCAGCGGCATTGGTCGCATGGCCCAGTTCCGGCCGGGCCTGACTGAAATCCACCGAGCGCGCGATGACATGGCGCAGCGCCCGGCCTTGCGAGAGCCGTTTGGGCGCCGAGGCGAAACGGCGGCAGCGCTCCTGGGCCGAAAGGCGGCAGACCTCGTCCAGCTGCGCCGCCAAGGCATGCCAACCGATACGGTTCAAAGGGGGAATGTCCTGTACGTCGAACCAGGTGATTTCCTCGCTACAGGTGTTGTGCTCGGCACCGACGAACCAGGTGTCATCCGGGATGGGCAAGCCCCGCTGCGCCAGTTGCGCCCGGACTTCGGGCCGGTTCGCCATGGCCGCGAACACCCGCGCATTGGGGCCGCCGTGGCGCCCGCTACAGGCGCCACAGTCGTATGCCGCAAGATGCGGATTGTTCCGGCTGGCAGAGCCGTGTCCCATCAGCACGATGATGGGAGCGAAGCCCCGGATCAGGCCGATGTTCAGCAGGAAAGCCGCCACCCCGTCCGCCTGTTCGACCGCGGTCAGTCCCGGGCGGGGCCGCTCCGGACTGGCCGGAGCCGCGTCGTCCGCCGCATTCACAGCCAGCGTGGTCGGCACTTCGGGCATCCAGAGTTCCACCAGCCGCCGGAAAAACTTAGCCGCGCGGCGCGGCAGCAGGATCTGCGCGATCAAACCAGCCGCGACGACCGGGGCCACCAGGTCGATCAGCAGGTGGGAGCCGAACAGGTTACGCCGGATCTCCTGGTGGAAGATCCGGCCGAGAAACCGGATGGCTCCCCGCCGCCGGTCGCGTAATTGTCGAGTCGCTTCCGCACCGGGGCGGGGAATCTCGCGCACCTCATGGGAGGGTGTGACGACAATCGGGCACAGAGCCGTGGGTTCGGCATCGTCCAGTCCCCGCCAGTGCATGGGGATTCCGAAAAATCCGGCGCCCCCCAGGGTCTCCACGGCCGGGTTCAGTTCCTCCAGATGGCGGCGGAGTCCCTCTTCCCGGTCATCCATGCAGAACACGATCTGCGCTTGGGGGCGCTCGTCACGGACAGCCCAACGGCCGCGGCCGTGGTTGTTCACCAGCGCGTTGAAGAGAGGCTCGCGGTAGTGGCGTTCGTAGGCGCACAGCCAGAGGTAACCGCGGCGTGCGGGCGTCAATTCGTCCAAGGCGCGGAGCAGCCGAGCGATTTCACCGGCCGACAATGCCCGGACATCATGCGCCGAAAGGCCCAGATGTTGGGCCAGCTTGAACAGCCGCCAGCCGCTGCCATGGAAGCCAAAGCGGAAGTCCTGCCCCCCACCCGGCGCATGGCGCCAGGAAAAAATCATGTCGGCGGCGACACGCCAGGGTTTCCTGTCGGCGCGCTCGCTGCCGGCGCGCCGTACCAAATCGGCGCAAGTCGCGGCCAGGAATTCCGGCAAATCACCGCGGTACAAGGCGTGACGCACCACGAACTCCGAAAGATGTCGCTCGAAATAGCGTGCCAGTTCGCCGACGTGGCCTCCGATGCCCCAGGTTTCCGAACAGATCCGGCGAAGATAGCAGCGGTCCAGGATGAGACGGACCGCCAGATAGTCCATCAGACTCGCGGGCGCAGTCCGGTTGGCCCGATAGGTCGGGTGGTGGGCCCGCCAGTTCATCATTCCGGACCAGCCGGGCAGCTCCAGCGCCAGGCGTTCCAGATAGCCTTCCCAGTAAGGCTGGGGGATGCCGCGCTGCTCGAGTTCGAAGACGACCGCCTCGGCCGGATCGTCGGGCAGACCGTCCAGCTCGGTGTGGTCCAGCGGTACCTCGCCAAGCCCCCGTTCGGCACCATACCGCATGGAAAGCTTCCATGCGGTGTAGAAGCCATGCGCTCGGTCGGGAGCATGCCAGGCCGCCAGCCCTTCGTCGAGATATGAAGCGCAGTGACGGATGAGCTGGGGCCGCACCGGGTCGAGCACGTCCTGCCCGGTCAGATTCAGTATGAAGCCACGGAGGGTCCGCTCCCGGCCTACGGCATCGATCTCTTCGGCGAGCAAGGCACGCGCCTCCTCGCGCATGGCGCGATGCAACGCCGAAAGGCCACTGCCGGAGGAGTCGGCCTTGAAATCGGCATACAGTGCTTCGGCCTGGGCGATGGCGTATTCCATCAAGTCTTCCGGATGCGCCGCGGCGCGTTCGTCCAGGCCCAGCCGCTCCAGACAGGCTTCCCACAGATCCCGCACCAGCCGGCGCGAGGCCACGGCGTCCTGGCGGCCGAGCTTGGCGGACTCCATGAGGCGGCGCCGGGCTTCGGCCGGAACTTCCGGATCGAAGCGGTCGAGTGCCTCGAGTTCATCGACCATCCAGGTGAAACGGGCGGGATCCAAGGGCTCGAGATCCACTGTCAGCCGCAGACGATGGATCTGCCGGCGGATGATCGGCTCGCCGCCGCCGGTCACGGCGAGAATTTCCTCACCTCCGCCCCCCAGGTGCCGATCGAGTACCGCATCGAGGTCGGCATCATCGATGCGGCCTTGCCGGTACAGCACGCGGAATTGGCTTTCCGGCAGATAGCCGCGGATACCGGTGAGCCGCTCGGCCTCCTCCAGCGCGGTTGCGAAAGGCAAGTGCTGGAAGCCGTGCAGCGTATTGTGATGCACAAAATCCCGGAGTGGCGCCTGACCCGGCAGCACGTGTTCCATGCGCCGGACGGCCTCGGCCAGGCGCGTCTTGACGTCAGTTGGGGCGGCGCCGCTCGGCTGGCTCATGTCCGGCTCAAAGGAATTCGGGCTGGAAGGCTGCCAGATAATGACCGATCGAAACCCTGCTCAGATCGAGCATCGCAGCCGGGGCGAGACCGAGCCAGACGATGGCCGCAGCCAGGGAGAGCGCACCGGCGAATTCCGCCGGGCGCATATCTGCCAAGCCGGACATCGCCGGTTTGGCCGGCCCGGCAACCAGCGCGGCGACACTCCGCAGCGCATAGGCACCGCCGACCAGCACCCCGAAGCTGGCGACCAGCATCCAGGCACCGAAACTCTGGAAGCCGCCGAGCATTGCATGCAATTCGGCAACGAAGCTGGCCGAACCGGGCAGCCCCATAGAAGCCAGCAGAGCCACCACGGTAAACGCCGCGAAGCTGGGCGCGGTTCGGCCCAGGGCTCCGTAATCGGCGAGTTCGCGGGTATGGGTGCGTTCATACAGGAGGCCGATCAAAAGAAACAGCGCAGCCGCGACCAGGCCGTGGGCGGTCATCTGCATCACCGCGCCGGTCAGACCCACCGGGTTCAGCGTAGCGAGCCCCAGCAGCACGAAGCCCATGTGGCTGACCGAGGAATAGGCAACCATGGCCTTCAGGTCGCTCTGGCGCCAGGCCAGCAGCGCACCGTACACAATCCCGATCAGGGCGATCGCCGCCAGCCACGGCTGCATCAGGAGCACCGCGTCCGGCAGCATGGCACAGGCGCGGATCAGGCCGTAAGCCCCCATCTTCAGCAAGACACCGGACAGCAGAATGCTGATGGGACCGGGCGCCTCGACATGCGCCAGCGGCAGCCAGCCGTGCAGGGGAAATACCGGCATCTTCACGCCGAAGCCGATGAGGAGGCCGAGGAAGATCAAGACCTGGCGGCCGTGCGGCAGCCCCCGGGCCGTGGACTGCATCGAATCCATCAGGGTCGAATGCTCGGTGGAGGCGGTGTAGACCATGAGCAGGGCGATCAGCATGAACACCGAGCCGCCCATGGTGTAGAGCACGAAATTCAGGGCGGCGCCGTGCCTGCGCTGGCCGCCCCACTGATCGATCAGAAAGAACAGCGGGATCAGCGTCAGCTCCCAGAACAGGTAGAACAACGCCCAGTCACGGGCGAGGAACACACCCAGCATCCCGAACTCCAGGCTCAGGAAAGCGACGTAATAGCCGCGCGGCCGGACGCCACCCCGTCCTGCCAGCAAGGCCACGACGCAGAGGAAGGCCGACAGCAGCACCATGGGCAGCGAGAAACCATCGACTCCCAAAGCATAGAAACTGCCCATGCCGGGATTCCAGGGCAGCATTTCGCCGAACTGGATGTCCGGCAAAGTCGTCTCGAAACGGCTGGCGACGAGCAGCGTCAACAGCAGGGTCAGTCCGCTGAATCCCAGAGCAATGCTGCAGGACTGCCGGTGTGAACGTTGCGGCAGGAAGGCCAGCACCAGAGCGCCTGCGAGAGGCGTCCAGAGGAGGCAGCTCAAGATTTTCACGACGACCGGTATCCCGCGATTTTGTCGATGGTATCGTTTCGAAAGGGGTTGCCGACTGCTTCCCGGTCCCCGTCCTTCCAGGGACGGTGCCTGCCATAAAGCGCAGAAGGTTAACATGCTCCCCGAGGATGGCAAACTGCGGAAACAAGCCGCCTCAGCTTGCGGGCGCTTGCCCCTTGCCGTTACTCTTTGGCGTTGTTGTCCGTTCCTCCACCCGCCCATGCCCCCCATCAAGACGCGATTCGCGCCCAGCCCGACCGGGCTGATCCATCTCGGCAATGCGCGCACCGCCCTGCTCAGCGCTCTCGGAGGCGACGTCTTCGTCCTCAGGATCGAAGACACCGACCTCGAACGCAGCCGTGCCGAATTCGTCGCCGAACTGATCGACGACCTGCGCTGGCTCGGCCTGGACTGGCAGGAAGGACCGCGCAGCGCCGAACCGGATCCGCGTTGGTATCAATCGCAGCGCGGCGAGATCTATGCAAACTATTACCAGCTCCTGGAGGAAAAAAACCTGGCCTATCCCTGTTTCTGCACCCCACTGGAACTCGAGGTCTCGCGGAGGACCCAGCTGAGTTCCGGCCGGCCGCCGCGTTATTCGGGACGGTGCGCCCATCTCTCGGCAGAGGAAATCCAGCGCAAACGGGATGAAGGGCTGGCCGCGACCCTGCGCTTTAGGGTACCGAAAGATCGGGTGGTGGAATTCGAGGACGAAGTCCGCGGGCCGCAGCACTTCGCCGGCGAGGACATCGGCGACTTCATCATCCGCCGCGCCGACGGCAGCCCCGCCTTCTTTTTCTGCAATGCCATCGACGATGCGCTGATGGGCATCACGCGGGTACTGCGCGGCGAAGATCACCTCGCCAACACCCCGCGCCAGCTCATGATCCTCGCCGCCCTGGACTTGCCCACGCCACGCTACGCCCACATCTCGCTCATCGTCGGCGACGACGGCGCCCCGCTGTCCAAGCGCAACGGCAGCCGGAGCATCAAGCAGCTGCGCGAGGAAGGCTATTTCCCCGAAGCCGTGGTCAACATGCTGGCCCGGCTCGGCCACCATTACGACAGCGAGGAACTGCTTGGGCTCACCGCGCTGCGGGCCGGCTTCGACATTCGCCGGCTGGGCCGCTCGCCGGCGCGTTTCGACGTGTCCCACCTGGACCACTGGCAGAGCCTGGCGGTACGCGGCGCCAACGACGATGCCCTCTGGCATTGGCTCCATACCGAAACCCGGGCCATGGTACCGGCAGCTCACCGCGCCGATTTCCTGGACATCGTCCGCAGTAACTGCCTGTTCCCCAAACAGGCCGACGCCTGGGCCCGGATCCTGTTCACCGACGAGCTGGAACTGACGGCCGACATCGCCGCCGTGGCGCAGTCGGCCGGTGAGGCGTTTTACCTGGCGGCCATCGATGCCGCAACGGAATCCCCGGACGACTTCGCCGCCTTCCTGACTGGGCTCAAGCGGCGCAGCGGCGCCAAAGGCAAACACCTGTTCCTGCCGCTGCGGGCGGCGCTGACCGGCTGCCTGGACGGACCGGAGCTGGCAAAGATCTATCAGATTCTCGACAAGCCGCGCCTGCACCGCAGGCTGGCCGAATTCACCTACGAATCGGAATGACATGCTCAAGATTTACAATAGCCTGACCCGACAGAAGGAGGAATTCCGCCCCATCGAGCCGGGCCGTGTCCGCATGTACGTATGCGGCATGACGGTGTACGACTACTGCCATCTGGGGCATGCCCGGGTCATGGTGGTGTTCGACATGGTGGCCCGCTACCTGCGGCACTTGGGGCTAAAAGTGACCTATGTCCGCAACGTCACCGACATCGATGACAAAATCATCAGGCGGGCGGCGGAAAACGGGGAGACCATCGGCGCGCTGACGGCCCGCTTCATCGAGGCGATGCACGAAGACGAGCGCGCGCTGGGCGTGCTGCCGCCCGATCACGAACCGCGCGCCACCGAGTCCATCGCGGACATCCTGGCGATGATCGGCACACTGATCGAGCGCGGCCATGCCTATGTCGGCAGTAACGGCGACGTGTTCTACGCGGTGGCGAGCTTCCGGAACTACGGCCGGTTGTCGGGCAAGAATTTGGAAGAGCTGCGGGCGGGCGAACGAATTGAAGTGGACGAAGCCAAACGTGATCCGCTGGACTTCGTACTCTGGAAATCGGCCAAGCCGGGCGAACCGTTCTGGGAATCCCCCTGGGGTCCGGGCCGTCCCGGCTGGCACATCGAATGCTCGGCCATGTCGACCCGCTGCCTGGGCGCCCATTTCGACATCCACGGGGGCGGCATGGACCTGCAGTTCCCCCACCACGAAAACGAGATCGCCCAGTCGGAAGGGGCGACCGGCGAGCATTTCGTCAACTACTGGATGCACAACGGCTTCGTGCGGATCAACGAGGAGAAGATGTCCAAATCGCTGGGCAACTTCTTCACCGTGCGCGAGATACTGGCCCGCTACCGGCCGGAGGTGGTGCGTTTCTTCATCCTCAACAGCCATTACCGCAGCCCACTGAACTATTCGGACGAAAACCTCGACGAGGCCGGCGCGGCACTGTCGCGCCTTTACACCGCATTGCGCGGCCTGGATCCGGCTCTCCCCCTTCCCCTGGGAGAGAACCGGGGCGAGGTTTTTTCCGCCCGCTTCGCCGACGCCATGCACGACGACTTCAACACACCAGAAGCCATCGCCGTGCTCTTCGATCTGGCACGGGAAATCAACCGGCACAAGGCGGCGGAGCCGGCCAAGGCCGCGGCATTGGGCGCGACACTGAAGTCCCTGGGAGGCGTGTTGGGTTTGTTGCAGGCCGACCCGGAAGCCTTTTTCAAGGGCGATGCCGCAGATTCGAGCTTGAGCGATGCAGACATCGAGGCACTGATCCAGGCGCGCCTTGAGGCCCGCAAAGCCAAGAACTGGGCCGAATCCGACCGCATCCGGGACGAACTCAAGGCCCAGGGGATCATCCTGGAGGACTCCGCCGCCGGCACGACCTGGCGGCGCGAATGAGAAGACCGGCCACTCAGGCCATGGTCTTGGCCAGCGCGAAAATTTCCTCCGCGTCGAACACCTGATCGTTACGCTCGAACAGCTTGGCGATACAGGCCCGATGCACGGCCAGCTTGAGGGTGCCGAATCCTATCGCTCCCCAAACGATCTTGCCGTACCGGTCCGTGCCCCGGTCCATCATATCGGTTCCGCCCAAACCCAAGGGGGGGGTGGCGTTGGCATCGGCCAGCAGCTCCAGATTCGGGTGGTCGCGCCAGTGACGTTCTTCCAACAGCTGCACCCCGGCCGCCCCGGTGGCAAACACGATCTGGGCGTTGGTGATCGCCGCAGCGCGTGCGTCGTCGTCGAATGCCTCGACCGGCACCAGATCGACCCCGAAACGCGCCTTCATCTCGGCACAGGCGTGCTCGGCGCGGGCCAACTGCCGCGAAGTGATCACCACCTCCGAACAACCCTCCTTCGCCAGCATCACCGCCACCCGCTGACCTACCGGACCGGTGCCGGCCAGCACCACCGCCTTCTTGCCCGCCAGCGTCCCGCTCGAAGCCAGCTTAGCGACCCCGGCCGCCGCGGTGGTATTGCTGCCGTTGCTGTCCAGCATCACCGACACCCGGAAATCGGCGAAAAACTTTTTCCGTACCGCCCGTAACAAGTTTTGCCCCGCCACCAGATCGCTGCCGCCCACGAATATGGCAGTGTTCTTCTTGTCCTTGGGCGCACGGGTGAAAATGGTGCCCTCGACCAACGGGCCGACGTTGTCGGGGGTCAAACGCCCATGGGCAATGACCTGATCGGCGCCACCGTCATAGCCCACGATGGTGTCGAAAACGGACGGATGCAGGTCGGTATCGAATTGAAACAGCAGTTTTTTCATGGTCTGAGGTTCGTACTTTAGGGATTGTTTCCGGTGATCGGTACGCAGCGCGTCGACATGTGATTTTACGCCAGCGGCAAGGCTTGCTTATAATGATCAGCTATCGTTTTCTCAAGCACTGCGCGCGCCATGATCCAGGACCAGCCGATCCAGCAGTTTCTCGACCAACTCGCCAGTAAATCGGCGACACCCGGTGGCGGCAGTGCGGCGGCCATCATGGGCGCGATGGGGGCGGCTCTGGTCGGCATGGTGTGCAACCTGACCGTGGGCAAGAAGAACTACGAAGCCGTCGAAGCCGAAATGGCCGCCGTGCTGGCGCGGGCGGATGCCTTGCGGGAACAGTCCATCGGCATGATCCGGGCGGACATCGAAGCATTCGACCGCGTCATGGCGGCCTACGCCCTGCCCCGTGAGACGGATGAGGACAAAGCCACGCGCAGCCAAGCCATACAGGACGCGCTGAAAGCCGCGACCGACGTCCCCTTGGCTTGCGCCCGGCTCTGCGTGGACATTATCGAGCTGAGTGAAATTGCCACCCAAAAAGGCAACCGCAACCTCATCAGCGATGCCGGAGTGGCCGTCATGGCTGCCCATGCCGCTCTCAAGAGCGCGGCACTGAATGTCTACGTCAACGCCAAGGGCGTGAAAGATGAAGCTTTCGCCCGTGAACGGGTGGATCGGCTCGAAGCCCTGCTGAAAGAGGGCGAAGCAAAAGCCAATGCCGTTTTCGAAACGGTCAGGACCAATCTTTAGAGATATCGGGATTGACGAACCAGTTTTAAAATTATACAATTTTTTACTCTTTGAGTGGCGTATTGACAAGGTTCGGCAAGCTCATCCGGGGTATAGCGCAGTCTGGTAGCGCGTCTGCTTTGGGAGCAGAATGTCGGGGGTTCGAATCCCTCTACCCCGACCAATCAAGCGCTTGTAGCTCAGCCGGATAGAGCATCGGCCTTCTAAGCCGAGGGTCGCAGGTTCGAGTCCTGCCAGGCGCGCCAATTTCAGTGGTGACCGTAGCTCAGTCGGTAGAGTCCCGGATTGTGATTCCGGTTGTCGTGGGTTCGAGCCCCATCGGTCACCCCATCCCCGTGTTACGGGCCATTAGCTCAGCTGGTAGAGCAGCGGACTCTTAATCCGTTTGTCGTAGGTTCGATCCCTACATGGCCCACCAATCTAATCAATGGCTTAGCCATTCCCTGCAAGCCCTTCTATTTTCCAGGTGACCGGATCGTGACTGCCGCTCCAGCAGGGCGACCGCATCCCTGACCACTTCCGGCGCAACGTACGCCTACCGCTCCATCATCGTCACGGTCAAATTGGCTGAGGAGGTCACGCACCGCGACCGGTGACGCCTCCCGCAGGACCCCACTGCGAAACCCCTTTCGACAGCGTTGGAATCCTCATCCGGC
This sequence comes from Methylococcus capsulatus, assembly GCF_036864975.1. Lineage (NCBI taxonomy): Bacteria > Pseudomonadati > Pseudomonadota > Gammaproteobacteria > Methylococcales > Methylococcaceae > Methylococcus > Methylococcus capsulatus. The sequence continues at coordinate 266,898 of NZ_CP104311.1, forward strand.
GACCACGCCACGTTTGTCGCGCCACAAGACGCCCTGCTCTCCTGAAACGACGGGGACAAGTACCGTGAGAGTGATTGTTCTTATCAAAGAAACTCACCATTGCCCTGGATTGTCGCATAACTTTCGCCGCAACTGGATTATGGTTGTTGAAATCTTCCCAAAGAGGAGGGAGACCACCGCATGGCAGAATCCCAGTCACTCAAACGAAGAATAAGACGGTATATCCGGCGACACCGGCGCGATTTGCTCTTTCCCTTTCTCATCGGCACGACGTTCATCGCCACACTGATCACGGGGATAGCTCTTTTCGGATTGAAACGGTGAAGCAGACCGCTCAGGGCGGATTTTCAAGGGCTGAAAAAAAGATTGTCTCATGGCCCCTCCCCCAACCCGACCTTGTGCTGGCTTTGCCCAGCGGGCAAATCCCGACACGACCAATAAAGACGACCCAATGAGTGGCGAGTGCCGGATGACGGCGATCGTGGCGCGGGAGATCAATCCGCCGCCGGGGGAAAACCGTTGGAATGGCGACTGTTCCGCAACCGCGAAGCGACGACCCACGCCGAAGTCGCGGAATGGGTGGACTGGTATCGCCGCCGCTGGAAATCGAACGGGGGGAATCAAATGATGCGCAGCCACCCGCCGCAGTCAGTGCTGTTCAACACTGAAAAAAATTGCTGCAAGAAGTCGGGATTTTCAAAGAGGTTCCCGTTGTCCGCCCTGAAACAAAGCCTGCTGGCCATTCCGGATCATCGCCGTGCCCAAGGGCGGCTGTTCGACCGGCCACATAGGCTCCTGTTCAGCATCTTGGCGATCATGAGCGGCGCGACGTCCTACCGGCGCATTCATCAGTTTCTGTGGACCCATCCGGCGGCTTTGAACGCGGCCTTCGGTTGCCGGTGGCGCCGCACGCCGGCTTACCGTTCGATCCGCTATGCCTTGCAGGGCTTGGACGTGCAAGCCCTGGCGCCGCATTTTCGCGCCCATGCCGCGCGCTTGGCCGAAGGGGCGGCGGTGATCGCGCTCGACGGCAAGACCTTGCGCGGCAGCCTGGACCGTTTCGAGGACCGCAAGGCCGCCCAGGTGCTCAGCGCCTTCGCCACCGAAGAGCGGATCGTGCTGGGCCAGATCCTGATCGAGGATGCGGGCAAGGACCATGAAATCCAGGCGGCCCAGCGCCTCATCGAAACCTTAGGATTGAGCGGGCGGCTCTATACGCTCGATGCCCTCCACCTTCAAAAAAACGGTTGAAACCGTGATCGCCACCGGCAACGACCTCCTGGTGCAGCTCAAAGGCAATCATCCCAAGCGGCTGGCCGCGGTGCGGACGCTATGCCAGAGCCGAGCCCACGCCGAACAGCACTACACCGTCGAGCTGGGCCGGCGCAACCGCATCGAACAGCGCACCCTGCGCCTGTGGCCGCTCCCGCCAGGCAGCGGCACCGAACCTTGGCACGACCACTTTCAGACCGTGATCGAGGTGCAGCGCCAGACCGAAGTGTTCAACCCCTACCGCCGCTGTTTCGAGCCCCGCCAGGAACCCCCCGCCTATTATTTGGCGACCTGCACCGCCTCGGCGGCCACGTTTGCTCAAGTCATCCGCGGCCATTGGGGCATCGAAAACCGCCTTCACCACGTGCTCGACGTCTCCCTCGGCGAGGACTCCAGCCGCATCCGCCGAAATCCCGGCGTCTTTGCCCTGCTGCGCCACTTCGCCTTGAACCTCTTGCGACACAATGGACAAGCCAACATCCGACAAGCCCTTTTCGACAATGCCCTCTGCCTGCAGCGGCTCTTGGACTATGAGGGGATATAGCGTTGAACAGCCCTGCCGCCACAGTATCGTTTCCCTCACCGCGCCTGCTTCCGCTAGTGGAAGAGGAAGCAAGGGAACGTTTCGTGTCACTTCATCACTTCACGTTAAGGGTTGCCCGTCAAGGCCAAAGAGTCTATTCCTCCTCTTCGTCATCTTCTTCAGGCGCCGGTGGCATCTGGGAAGTGCCGCTCATCGGAACCGTTGCAGGCTCGTCCTTCCATGGCGTGACTTGGAGGTCTTCGATCTTGTAACGGAATTCCTGTACGGCGTTTTCCTTGTCGACCACGGCGATACCGGTGAAGGGCTCTGATTCCACCAGTTTGTCCCACAAATTGCTGTTGCCGAATTTCTCCAGCATTTCCTCGTTCGCCCGCACCAGGTCGCGGTTCTTGGCTGTGCAGCTTTCGATCCAGCGCGTCCGCTCCTTGACCGCATCGACCAGAAGCTGATTGTCCTTGCGGTAGCGTTGCAATTCCGCCAAAACTTTCTTGTGCTGCTCGGCCAGTGCATGCAGCCGCGAGGTCTGACCGCCGAGCTGCTGTTCCAGGCTCTGCCGGGCGGCGGTGATCTGCTTCAGTTCCCCCTCCAGGGGCTCCAGCTTCGCGGCCTTGGCCTCGAGCGCCTTGATCGCGGCGGCCTGCTCGGCGAGCTGTTTTTCCAGCGCGGCGTTCTTCGCTTCCAGTTCGATTTTCTCCTGACTGAGCTGCCGCAGCATGCCCTGGGCCTTGCGCAAGGTCTGGACGATGCCGTCGTCTCCCTTCGGTTTCTCGGCGAAAACCGATGCGCTCCAGATCAGTGAGCATAAGCACAGAGCGATGGCGGGCCTCATGGGAAGGGAAAGCGGCAACCAGGGCGTGGCCTTGACTCCATTTCCGCTGTCCTTGGCGAGGGATGTTACTTTCTTCATCACAGCGACGCTAGAAACGGGCATTCAAGTCGATCAGCAAGGTGTTCACGTTATAGGTCGGGCCGGATATCACCGAACTGGAAAGCCAATTGACACCAAGCCATGTATTGTTGGCGATGGCATAGTTGCCGGCCAGTTCCCAGCCTTTGGCATTGGTGCCACCATAGGCGTGAAAATTGGAATCCGTAAAAGCGTCCAGAACAGAATCGGCCTCCAGATATTTGTAGGCCAGCCAGACATTCCAGTCCCCGAATCGCTGGATGTTCGGTTCACCGACTTCGAAACGGGCTTGGAAGGCATTGGTTCGAGGTTGCAAGTCCTCACCCAACGTGTTGAATATTTGTTGCTGATCGAAACCGAAATTGTGTGAATAACTTCCGATCAACATCACGTGATGGGGATAAAAACCGGTATAGTCATAAGTCGCCGTGACATCGAAAATTTCGAATTTCGAAGCCAGGCCGACCAGGCGCGGCTCGGTCGATGAATTCAGATCGTTGCTGATCCGTGCCAGGCTGTTACCCTGGGTAAAGAATTGGGGGGCCGTCCAGTCATATTTGGTGCTGCCGAGCGGATCACGCCTTGCCTGGGTGTTGTTGTAGTCGTAATAGGCCATACCGAACTTGAAGCGGTTGTTGCGGTTAAACAGGTAGTCCATACCGCCCTGAGCGGCCCACAGGTATTTACTGGCGCCAAACAACGTATCCTGTTCCAGGGGGAAGGCGCCCAGGGTCAGATAGGCCTCGTTCGGCTTGGTGTAACCCCAGTTGAACTGCTGGCGTCCCGCCGTGCTGACCACATGGTAGGCGATGACTTCAGGATTGTAATCATGCCCAAAAGGGAAGCGGAATGTGCCAGAAAACCCTTCGAAATTGAGATCCGGGTCGAACGTGTTGTCAGTGCTGAACCAGGGATTCGCCATCCGCCCGGCCCACAACGTAAACCAGTCCTGACCTTTGTCGTCCAGATAGTCGTACTGGAGGAATGCCCGGTCGAGCTGCACTTGGTACCCCGTCCCATACTGCCCCATCACCTGGTTCGTTGAAACGGGGCTGTACTGGTTGCTCGTGCTCAGCCTGATCTGGGCTTGCAGTTCGTCAGTGATTTTGGCCTCCAAACCCAGCCGCACCCGCAGCTTCCAAAGGTTGAAATCCCTGGTGGTATTTCGATAGGGGTCACCAAGCTGGGTTATGCCACCGGCCGCATTGATTGCCGGCCAGTTGAAATAGGTATTGGGCCGGTTGCTGCTGCCGAAGAACTGGTTTTCGGAGCGAACCATGAAGTCCCCAAAAAACTTGAATCGGTTGACCCAGTCCGGCAGGGCTCCCGGAACGCCCCATTTCTCCTGCCTGGCATTCGCCTTAACCTCCTTGACCACCTCATCCTTGAGTTCCTTGCGCACCTCTGCGCGGATTTCGTCCTTCACGAAGTCCGGCACGTAGGTGACCCGCACGGTGCCCTTGTCGGCCTTGCCGGAAGCTCCGCTTTCGCTTTTTTCAGCCCCGCCAGCCGGCTGCTCGGCTTCCTGCCGTGCCTCGGCTTTGGCTTCGGCGGCTGCCTTCTGCTCGGCCTGGCGGATCATCTGGTCAGCCTTGCCTTTGTCCAGAATGCCCTGCTGCACCAAGAGATCGATCAGGTTCAGCGTAGTGTTGCGCAGCTTGAGCAACTCTTCCTTTTCGTTTTTCTCCGAGCCGTAAGCGGCGGGGATCCCCGCTAGCGCGCAGGAGACGAGCAGCGCAAGGGATTTGTGTTCACTTTTCATAATGTCCCAGTTATGTACCTCGCCGCATCCAAGGTGCGGCTGTTTTCAGGAGGTGACCTCTAGCCTTCGGACCGGACTCTGATCTTGACCGGTTGTGGCATGCGCTCGGGGGGAGGCTCGAGCTGTCCGTGTATGGTTGCCAGCGCGGCCTTGAGCGCTTCGTCGATCTCTTCGATGCCGCTGGACTTTCCCAGTTCGACCCGACTGATGGTTCCCTGGGGGCTGATCCAGATGTGGAGCACCGCCTCGTACCGACTGTTACGGGCCTGGTCCTTGAGCTTTTTCTGCAACTCGCTGGAAACGGTCCGCTGCAACTGCTGGCCGTACCAAATGATGGCATTACCGCCGCCTCCGCCTCCGATCAGCCCGTGTCCGCCTTTTTTACCAACCAGACCGAAAGCATCGCCTCCCGCACCACCTTCGGCATCCACGCCGAGGTCCTCGCCCGGCGGCGGCTCCTCGGCCTGCTCGGGTTCCGGCTCCGGCTCGGGCTCCGGCTCTTCGATCTTTTCTTCCTTGACCTCCGGTTCGGGTGGCTTCTCCTGCGGAGGGGGGGGCGGCGGTGGAGGAGGCGGCTGAACCACGGTGATCTGCTGGATCTGTTTCTTGGTCTGTGCCGGCTTGTCAAACAGATCCCTGGCCAGGTAGACGCCGAGCGCTACCAGCAGGGCCAACATCACACCGACAGCGACGGGCAGATATCGGCGTATCAGCTTGATGTTCATGGAACGCGTCCGCCCCTACTTCACCAACTTCTGCGTCACCAGACCCAACTGACTGATTTCCAGCCGGGTAACGATATCCAGCACTTCGACAACCTTCTGGTACTGGATCGAGGCGTCCGCCTTGAGCACCACCGGCAAATCCGGCGTGGCCGCCTTGTACTGGGCCAGGCGGGTTTCCAACTCCTCGAGCGACACCGGATAGGTATCCAGGTAGATCGTGCCGTCCTGAGTGATGGAAATCGCTTTGGTTTTAGGCTTGGACAGGCTGGGCGTACTGCTGGCCTTGGGCAGGTTCACCGTGATGCCTTGCACCGTCGCCGTGGTCATGATGATGAAGATCAAAAGCAGCACATACGCCACATCCAGCATGGGCGTGATGTTGATGTCATCGTAGACCTTTTCTTCGGATTCGACTTTCACGACGAAGCCTCCCTATAGCGGTCGGCCACACGCTCGGAGAGCATGGCGAGGAACTCGTCCGAGAACACCCGCATGTCGGCGATGACGTCTTTGATCTGGGTCAGCAGGTAGTTGTAGGCGAACAGGGAAGGAATCGCGACCGCCAGCCCCGCCACCGTAGCCAGCAGCGCAGCGGCGATACCGGGTGCGATGGAGTTGATGTTGACGTCGCCGGTGGCGGCGATGACCGCAAAGGTGATCATCACGCCCACCACGGTGCCCAGCAGCCCGAGGAACGGGCCGCCGGCGATGGCGATGGTCAAAAGCACCATCTTGCTGTTGAGGCGCTGGCTCTCCCGCACCACGATGGAGTCCAGCTTGACCCGCACGACGTTGAGGGCCTCCGGAGTCAATGGCTTGGCCGCAGGACCCATGCGCTTCTTCATCTCGCGGATACCGGCTTGGTAGATGTGATAGAGCGGCGAACTCTGAAAATGGTCGTGCTTGCCCACCAGGGCCGACAGGAACTCCGAGTCGGCCAGCTCCTTTTCGTCCTCGGTTTCCTCACGATCCAGTTGACCGGGATCGGCATCGGGGCTCAAGGCTTCGTACTGGGCCAGGAATGCCTTGTTGTCCTTCTTGATCTTGGAGATCACCACGGCCTTGATGATCATGACCAGCACCGAAACCACGAACATGACGCCGGTCAGAGCGATCACCACCCAGCCGTCCACCGTCACGTTCTGAATGATGACTGCGAATGAGCTGACATCTCCCGCGCTGCCCTTGCCTTCGTCTTGACCGAAACTAACGACGCTGAAATCTTGGCTCTGGCTGCGCGCCGACAGTTTGATCCATTCCGCGCTGCGGGCGGTGTTCGCTATCTGGACCTCGTCGAGCAGGCCGATCAAAAAGCCTCCCGTTGCCGCGCTTCCCAACGTGATCGACGGATTCATGGCCGACGGTACGGCGGCAGCCTGAGCCGCAGGGTCGCCATTCAAATAAAGCTCCAGCTTGTCCGGCCGCAACACCAAGGCCACGTGCTGCCAGCGATCCGGGGTGGTTATCGCCACCGGCGCCGTCTCGACCACCTTGCCCGCAGCCAGGTAGCGCGCCGTCAGCGCTCCCCCGCGCACCAGCAGCTCGATGGCGCTCGCCTCGCCTTCTGCGGCACGGAATACGTAGCCTTCATTGGCACCGGGTTCGAGCTTGAGCCAGCTCGAAAAGGTCCAACCTTTCGCCGGGTCCAGTTGCAGTGACGGCGAGGGGTTGATCTCGATGCCCCCGGTGCCGGTAAACCGGGCCGCGGCTCCGATCCAGCCCGCTGGTTCCGGCAGGGCCGCCGACCTGGCCGCGTCGTTGCCGTATGCCGTGGCATCCCTGGGCACGGGATCTTTTTCGTCGAAATGGAAAACCAGTGCTTGGTTGACATCGTAGGTTCCTTTGGCATCGCTGCCGTCCTGGGCTTCCTCGTTGCCGTAATACATCCAGAACGACTCGTCGGCCGATTGGCCGGGAATGCGCGGCACCTTGACCCAGATCAGCGCCATTTCGTTGACCGGATCGAGCTTTTCGAGGTGGAACTTGAGCGGTGTTTTGTCGTCCGCCATGAAGCGGAGGTCTTTGCCACCTTCGGCCAGCTCGCCAAAATAGCTGAAATTCCCCGTATGGAGGCGTATCAGGAGCGGGAAGTCGACCACCAGGTCGCGGGTGTCCGCCCCCGTGATGCTGGCATCCACGGAAATCTGCTTTCTCGACCGCCAGTCATCGTTCCACCAGGGCAGCGCGATGGCCGGCGCCATGGCCAGGCATACCAATACGATCAGCCTCAATGTCTTCATATCTCTCGCCGCGCCGTGAAACGCGTAGTGTTTAATGGGATTACTTTCATCGTATTACACACGTGTTACGAAAACGTTACGAACACGATGGGACATCCGAATCCGCAAAAAGGGCGGTCGAGCAGATCGCGCGATCCTGAAATGTGAACCCGGCAAATCGGCTGTCGCTGGCGCGTCGATATGTTCATGCTAACATAATGAAGTCTGACCAAAGATTCAGGATTGGTATACACACTGAGTAATTTCGCTGATCAAGCCCGTCCAATGAAGCGATGTCGGGCACTAAAGCGGCGAGAGGGGGCCAATTCGACGGCCAAGCGCCGATCGGGCTCTGGTTGCAAGGAGCTGTCGCCCCATCCCCCACCCTGATGTCGGCAGATCCTGACGCGGTAATGTTGCCACCTCGAGCCGGATACACGACCGGATCAGGCCGTGCCACGAGAGCACCGGCGGTGGCTGCAAGGTGTCCCGTTATTGCGGCGGTCCGGCTTCCGCCTTGCGCAGCACCTTCGTTTTTGCCTTGCGCAAGGACTCGAGCCAAGCCGCTATCCGAGCTGTCAGCGCGGGATCCGCACTGGCATACGCATTGGTAACTTGTTCCGGATCGGTCCTCAAGTCGTAGAGTTCACGCTCCCCGGTGTCGTACTCCACATAGGTCAAACCCTCCGCCGTGCGCAACCCCTCGAAGTTGGGCGCGACTTCCCCGGACGCCGCTTGTGCGTGAATTTCTTGAGGGTCGCGGCTCGAGCACCTTCCGGGCCGCCGCGGTGACCGCATCCTCCTGCTTGCGCTGGAGCAGGAAGACGCGGCGCCAGCGCTTGGGGGGCGTACCGTTCAGGAAAGGCATCAGCGAGCGCCCGTCGACGTAGGGCGGCGCGGGCAGACGGGCAATCGCCGCGAACGTCGGCGCAAAGTCCACGTTGCCGGTCATCGCCTTGACTGTCCGCCCCGCCGGAACCACAGGTCCCCGCACGACCAGCGGCACATGGATGTCCTCTTCGAATGCGGTGTTCTTGCCCATCGGCAACCGGTGCTGGCCCATGTGAAAACCGTTGTCGGAGGTAAAGAAGATATAGGTGTTTTCCAACCGCCCCTGCGCCTGCAGGGTATCGATCAGGCTCTTTACCATGTCCTCCACCGCCTGCATGGACCGCAAGCGCCTGCGGTATGCCGCGTCCATGTCAGCGATCTGTTCCGCGGTGAGCTCGGGTTTATTTTTGAGCCAGACCAGCTTGTCGCTCATGTCCTTTTCGTTGAAGGCCGCAGTGCGCGGCATTCGAGCGTCCGGCAGGGAGTCTCCATCACGGACCCGCGGGGTGGCCGGCCCGTGCGGAATATAGGGAGCGAGATGGATGAAGAACGGCTGGCGCGGAAAGTACTTGACCGTGTCCTTGATGAACGCCTTGACCTTTTCCGACAGGACGTCAACCAGATAATCCTGAGTTGCGTTTCCGTATTTTCGGCTCTTGCCGTTCTCGTTCAGCGAGTAGTCGTACTCCTGATAAGGATCGCCGCCGTTGGGGCTGAGCCAATACGACCCGCCCTGCGGAACATAGCGGGCGCGCCGACCGCCGGATAACCGTTGAGGTATTTTCCGAACAGCGCGGTACGGTATCCGGCCGCCTGCAGCCAGGTGGCGATGGTCGCGCTTTCCAAACCTCTGGCGTATACCTTGTCGAACCCGCCCAGCGGAAGACTGTTGCCGCAGATCCTGGTGTTGTGAGCGTACTGCCCCACAAGGTCGTCAGCCGGGAAGGACAGCTCGCGGATATGTTGACGAATTTGACCAAGAAAGAATCGATGACGTCCTGTTCCTGGAACGCCTGTACGTCGAGATCGTCGGTCAAAACGAAGACGAAGCTCGAAAGCCTGGGCTGGAGGCGCACTTTCGCTTCGGCCGTGACAACACCGACCAAGAGACAGGGCAAAAAAACCAAACCCCCGCGGATGAATACCGATCGAATCATGAGGTGATTTCAAATTTGCCCGATCGGGTCCTGCCGTAGAAACGAGGGCAAAACCGTTGGCTTTGCCGTTCGCGCGCAAAGCGAAAGGGCTGCCACGCTACCCCGCTATCAGCCGGCGGCGATCCCGGAGAGAAGGGCCCGACTGTGGGAAGGATCGGGGATCGGCACAAAGAAGGCGGGATTGGACCAGCGCCAATTGTCCGGAACGAAGGAATAAACCCGGTAGCGTGACAATAATGAATGTCGCCGGATCGATACGATGGCCCCGACTCGCCGCTAGGACAAGCCTGCCGGCGGCTCGGACAAGGCACACCTTCCCGATCCGCGGCATGGGTCATTCATGCTGTCGCGCCCATGCGACACCCTTGAGCAATCGCTGGACTGCAAATCCATGGGACCACGCCAGCCCGGGGATGGGTTATACGCTTTGGGCGGGGGAACCCTGCAGAGGTTTCCGTTCGCGATAGCCGTGGCACGAAAAGTGGGTAGCAAAGAACATCCTTAGGCCTTCGGATGTGCCACCATGAAAAAGACCGTTATCTCGGCCGCCCTCCTTTGGGCTTCCCTTATCGAAAGCCATGGCGCTCTGGCCGGAGGGGGCCACCACGGCCATGGTCACCATTACCATCACCATGGCCATGATCATGATTTTGGTTTCCACCAGCACCACTACTATCATCATCATTACGTCGGACAGGAGGTGCCAGTCATCCAGGTCCCGCTGATTCCCATGCCGACGATCACGCTTCCGGCTCCTCCACCCCTTCCACGCATCGCCCTCCCTGCACCACCTCCCCTGCCAGGGTTTCCGCATCCTTGAAGAATGCTGGTCGACAGATCAGCGTGAAATCGGTGCGAGGTAGCCCAGGAACTGTTCGATACAACGGTCCCAGGTGAACCGCTCTGCAAACCTCCGGCAGTCCTCACTCCGCAGTTTCAATGCACGCAAGGCGGCGGCACGCAGATCGCGGTCGAGGCACCCGACAGAGGGATCGGTGATGACATCCTGCGGCCCCGGTACCGGGTAGGCGGCGACGGGGACACCTGCGGCCAAGGCCTCCAGCATCACCAAGCCGAAGGTGTCGGTCCGACTGGGGAAGACGAAGACATCTGCTGCCGAGATCGTTTCGGCCAAATCCAGGCCGCTGCGATAGCCCAGGAAGCGCACTTCCGGATAGCGCCTCTGGAGCTCAGCTCTCGATGGGCCGTCCCCCACCACGTACTTGACGCCAGGAAGATCGAGACTGAGGAAGTCGTCCAAACCTTTCTCAACCGCCAAGCGCCCTACGTACATGAACACGGGGCGGATGTCGTCGATCCGCCCCTTGCCGCGCGGCGCGAAAAGCTCGGTATCGACGCCGCGGGACCATAGCACCAGATTGCGGAATCCCCTAGCGCCGAGATCGCTGACCTGAGTCGGCGTCGGGGCCATCACCCGCACGCTGGGACGATGAAACCAGCGCAAGGCCGCATAGCCCCAGCGGAGGGGAAATCTGGTTCGCAGATTCAGATATTCCGCAAACCGGGTGTGAAACGAAGTCGTAAACGGCAACCGCCGCTGCAGGCAATAGCGGCGCGCCGCTATTCCCAGCGGACCTTCCGTCGCGATGTGGATGGCATCCGGCGCGAATGCCTCAAGCTGGACCGGCAGCTTGGCGCCACAGCCCAATGCCAGCCGAATCTCCGGATACCCCGGGCAAGGCCAGCTCCGATAGCGATCCGGCGTGAACATCTCAACCTGGTAACCTCGCTGTCGGGCCCCCTCGCATATCCGGCTCAACGTCGTGACAACACCGTTAACCTGCGGTCGCCAGGCGTCGCTTATCAGTGCCAGTTTCACGCTTGGTATCCTCGAGCAGGAAGGCGCTTTCCTCGACCCAACGCACAACCTTCAGCTCGCCGGCCGCCGTTTCCACCAGTGCGGTGCAACTTTCCACCCAGTCGCCGCAGTTTGCATAGGTCAGACCGTCAATCTCGCGCAGAGCGGCATGATGGATGTGCCCGCACACCACACCATCCAGCCCCCGGCTCGCCGCTTCGTGCATCAGTACCTCCTCGAAGCGGCAGATGACGTTCACAGCATTCTTCACCTTGTGCTTGATGAAAGCGGAAAGCGACCAATAGGGGAAACCGAGCCTACGGCGCCCCCAATTGAACCAGCGGTTGCATGCCAGCAGCACCTCGTAGGCCTCGCTGCCGAGCACGGCCAGCCACTTGGTGCTGCAGACCACACCATCGAACTCGTCGCCGTGCAATACCAGCAGGCGGCGTCCATCTTGCGTTTCGTGCACGGCGCGATCGACGACCTCCACGCCCCCGAACAGGCTGCCGGTGTAATCGCGCAGCATTTCGTCGTGGTTGCCGGGTACATAGACAACCCGTACCCCGCGCTTGGCGCGATCCATGACCGTACGCAGAATTTCGGAGTGCATCGGCGGCCAGTGCCATCCCGATTTCAGTTTCCACAAATCGAGGATATCACCGACCAGATAGAGCGTGTCACAGCGGACATTCTTGAGAAAATCCACCAGATACTCGGCTTTGCAGCCGCGGGTACCCAGATGGACATCGGAAATCCACACCGTTCTGTAATCCAGACTCATTAAGGCCACCTCATTCAGCCGGATCGGTAAACGGTCACAAGGTAACCACCGTGTATTACAAAGCCGTCATGATTTGATGACAGTTTCAGTATTCTGAATTCTGAGCACCGATGAGCGGTGATAATTCATCGGATGGAAACGAAAGCGTCATTTCGTTGTCATTCCTGAACGCTAAAGTACTTTTCGAGCTAAGTCGTCTCAACCTCTTGAGACCAAGTCTTGTGTAAGCCCGTCCTCGGACGGGTTCTTTTTTAGCGGACCCTTTGAAGCGCCCCGCCACAGGCAATACCCTTACAAGCCGCCAACATTCAGGGGAATCCGACTCGCCGGCTGGCACGGCCTCGGAACGGAACCGGCGCGAAGAGGCAAAACGGCTAAGGCGACACGCCCGTGACACCCGGTGGCCGGCTCAACACATCCCGCAAGGCCATCGCCAGCTCCGGACATCTAAACCGAAAGCCGGACTCCAACAGACGGGCCGGCACAACCCGCTGGCCGCCCAGCAACCACCCGCACATTTCCCTTCCCATCAGCGCTCGGAGAATTCTGGAGGGAATGACAAGGAATGCGGGCTTACGGAGCAGGGCCGAGAGGGTTTCGGTAAATTGGCGGTTGGTCACTGGATTCGGCGCCGTGACATTGAAAATTCCAGAAAGCTCCGGTGTGGCGATCAGCCACCGGACGATGGCAACGTAGTCACGCAGACAGATCCAGGACATCCACTGGTCGCCGCTGCCGATGCGGGCCCCGAGCCCCAGACGGAACAGCGGCAACAAGGGCGCAAGAAAACCGCCCGAGGCCCCCATCACCATGCCCGTGCGCAAGATGCAGACACGAACACCGAACTCGGCCGCGCGCAGGGCGGCCGACTCCCAGGCATAGCACAACTGATGCCCGAAGCCATCGACAGGAACCGAGGATTCGTCCAAAACACGATCCCCCTGATCGCCATAGATACCGATCGCCGAACCACTGATCAGCAATTTCGGTTTGACCTCGGCGCGCCCGATGTAATCGACCAGAGAACGGGTTAAGCCGACCCGGCTGTCCCACAGAAGCTTCTTGCGCGCTTCCGTCCATCGCGGACCAATGAAGGGTTCGCCTGCAAGATTTATGACGGCGTCGAATGCCAAAGAAGGAGAAAGGTCCGAAAACGCGGTGATGGCGGCGACCCCCAAACCACAACGGTCCCGAACGCAATCGGGCCGCCGGCTGAGAACGACCAGCCTGGCCCCGCTGCCACCCAGATCCTGGCACAACTGGCTGCCAAGGAAACCGGTACCGCCCGTCACAAGGATTCGCATCACGCCCTCCGCATCCTGCACCCTCGCAGGCTGGACTCATGGTATGACCGATCATTGGATCGGAACACCTTCCTGCCGGAGGATAGTTGCCGAAAATGCGAGGCCCGAGCTTATCAAGCTATCCCCGACCTGTATCGGGGGCTCTAGCAGCACCCCTGAGAAGACTCACGCATTATGGATTTTCGCCATGTCACGTGAGATAAGAAAAGCGATCGATATGCGCGTGGCAAGAAAGGAACAGCGGTTCGCGCCCCAAGCTTGCCACACCAAGGGGAGACCTCTTATTGATTGCTGCCGTCTTCGTCCTTGAAGACCCAACGAACGAAAAAGAACGCGATCGCGACGATGGCGATGGTGACGACGATGCCCGTCGGCGACCTCATCTTTTCAACCAGATCAAGTATAGCTCCCATGTATGTACCTGCCTTGTAGTGTAATGATTTGAAAGAAATAGATATCAGATTGGGTCTGAAAGCTACCGGCCCGTAATGTTACCTTGCCTTCATCTTCTGTCAAGAAAAACGACTCAACCAAGGAAGAAACCGGCTTAGAAACACAAAAAACCCGGGTGTCGGCACCCGGGTTTTGAAAGACGAATCGCTCCGTACGCGTCCGACCCGTATTATTGGGTATTGTGGATCAGGGTCGGGCTGACGAACTTTACAGAGTCGGGGAAGCGATGGTGCTGGAGATCTTCTGCTTGTCACCGTCCGGCGAGTTGCCGCAGCCGACAACGACCAAAGACATCATGACAACGCCGAGGGCGCACAGTACTTTCTTCATAGATCCTCCTCAAATAACAATGGGTTAGAGTTGTACTTTTATTGTTGGTGCCGTTAGCACGGCTGATTTTATAAAGCACATTTTTGAAAAACGCAAGCCCCGGAAACGGGCATCGAACACCGCAGGACAGCGCGAACGAAGTCGCCAGTGCAATTGACTGGTGTCGCCATACTTCTATAGAATTGCGCGTTTACGCGAATCCATCTCAGGAGCACCTGAACATGTACGCTGTTATCCAGACTGGCGGCAAGCAATACCGCGTTCAACCCGGCGACAAGGTGAAGGTCGAGTCCCTCGACGCTGAAGCCGGCCAAGAAATCGCTTTCGAAAATGTCCTGATGATCCAGTCCGATGACGGGATCAAGATCGGCCAGCCCTTCGTGTCGGGCGGCAAGGTGACCGCCACCGTCGTCGCTAACGGCCGTCATCCAAAAATCCGGATCATTAAGTTCCGCCGCCGCAAGCATCACATGAAGCAGGCCGGCCATCGCCAGAACTACACCGAAGTCCGGATCAACGAGATCTCGGCGTAATCACCTCATTCTAAGGAGAGACATCCATGGCGCACAAGAAAGCAGGCGGCAGCTCCCGCAACGGCCGCGACTCCGAATCCAAGCGACTGGGCGTGAAGCGCTTCGGCGGACAGATCGTCCGGGCCGGCAACATCATCGTCCGCCAGCGCGGCACCCACTTCCACCCCGGCGACAATGTCGGCTGTGGTCGCGACTATACGCTGTTCGCACTGACCGAAGGCCGCGTGGAATTCAAGGTGAAAGGGCCGGCAGGCCGCAAGTATGTCTCGGTGATTCCCGCCTGAGCGACACCGGCGTGCAACACCGCTTGGGCCCAGCTCGTCTGGGCCTTTTAGTTGATTTCCATGAAATTCGTTGACGAAGCCGAAATTCGGGTCGACGCCGGCGACGGCGGTAACGGCTGCATCAGTTTCCGGCGCGAGAAATACATTCCGTTCGGTGGTCCCGACGGCGGCGACGGCGGCGACGGCGGCAGCGTTTACCTGATCGCTTCGAACAATCTCAACACGCTCGCCGATTTTCGCTTTCACTCCCATTTCCGCGCCGAGCGCGGCGAGAACGGCTCCGGCAACAACTGCACCGGAAGGAGCGGCGAGGACTGCATCGTCCAGGTCCCCACCGGCACGATCGTGACGGACGCGGACACCGGCGAACACCTGGGAGACCTGACCCGCTCCGGCCAGCGCCTCCTGGTCGCCCGCGGCGGCTTCCATGGCATCGGCAACACCCGCTTCAAGAGCAGTACCAATCGGGCACCGCGAAGGGCCACACCCGGAACCCCTGGCGAGCGCCGCACCCTCCACCTCGAACTCAAGCTGATCGCCGATGTCGGCCTGCTCGGCATGCCCAATGCCGGCAAATCCAGCCTGATCCGCGCAGTGTCCGCCGCCCGCCCGAAGGTTGCCGACTATCCGTTCACGACCCTCCACCCCAACTTGGGCGTCGTGCGAGTCGGAGATCAGCGCAGCTTCGTCATGGCCGACATTCCCGGTCTGATCGAAGGTGCCGCCGAAGGTGCCGGCCTTGGCATACAGTTTCTCAAGCACCTGACCCGCACCCATCTGCTGTTGCACGTGGTCGACGTGGAACCTTACGAAACGGGACTCGATCCCGTCACTGCGGCGCGCAAGGTCATCGCCGAGCTGTGCAAATGGGGCCACGGGCTGGAGGCCAAACCGCGTTGGTTGGTGCTGAACAAGATCGACCGTCTGGCGCCGGAAGTCCGGGAAAGCCGCTGCCGGCAAATCATCGACAGCCTGGGCTGGACCGATCGGGTCTACCGGATCTCCGCCATCCAGGGCGAAGGGCTCGACCGCCTGACCCACGACGTCATGCACTTCCTCGAGCAGCAGGATAGGAGACCGGATGCAGAGCCGGAGTGAGCTCCCGGGTAGCCGGCGTGTTATCGTCAAGATCGGCAGCGCCCTATTGACTGCTGGCGGCAAAGGGCTGGACCAACCTGCCATTGCGCACTGGGTAAAACAGATCGCCGAGCTGCGCCGGCGGGGGATGCAGGTGGTGCTGGTCTCCTCGGGCTCAATCGCCGAAGGCATGTCGCGGCTGGGCTGGAAAACCCGGCCGCACCGGCTGAACGAGCTCCAGGCCGCCGCTTCGGTCGGCCAGATGGGGCTGGTGCAGACTTACGCAAGTCTGTTCAAGCGGCACGGCCTGCAGACCGCACAGATCCTCCTGACCCATGACGACCTGTCGAACCGCGAGCGCTATCTCAACTCGCGCAGCACCATACTCACACTACTCGAGCTCGGCGTCATCCCGGTCATCAACGAAAACGATACCGTCACCACAGAAGAAATCCGCTTCGGCGACAACGACACACTGGGCGCGCTGGTGGCGAACGCGGTCGAGGCCGACCTGCTCGTCATTCTGACCGACCAGGCTGGACTGTTCGAGCGCAACCCCTCGCTCGACCCCTCCGCGCCGCTGGTCTCACAAGCCGGTATCAACGACCCCCGCCTGGATGGCATGGTCAGCGACAGTCTGAGCGGTCTGGGCCGGGGCGGCATGATCACCAAGCTGCGTGCGGCCCGCCTGGCGGCCCGGTCGGGAACGGCCACCGTGATCGCCAGCGGCAGGGAAAGCGGAGTACTGCCGCGCATCCTCGATGGAGAGATCCTGGGCACACTGTTGATCCCGGACGTTTCCCCCCTGATCGCCCGCAAGCGTTGGATGGCCGGACAACTCAAGTTGAAAGGAAGCTTCGTGATCGACGAGGGTGCCGAACGGGTGTTGCGGGGGGCCGGGAAAAGCCTGTTGCCGATCGGCGTGACCGCAGTGGAGGGCGAATTCCGGCGCGGCGACCTGGTGGCCTGCGTGAATCAGGCGGGACGGGAAATCGCACGTGGACTGACCAACTACAGCTCTGATGAATCCCGTCTCATCATGCGTCAGCCGAGCACACGTATCGAGGAGATTCTGGGATATGTGGATGAGCCCGAACTCATCCACCGCGATAATCTGGTACTGAGCTAACGATAGTGGTGGCCATCCACCCTGGGCGGTGGATGCGTCTATCGGCAATGAACGCCCTTTGCCCCGACCCTCTCCGAGAGGGGAGCCCGGTTGCTGCGAGTTTGACCTCGCAGCGACGGGCCGGGCCCGGCCCCTGCCCGTACTTCTTGGGTTCAGGAAGCAGCCTGCAGCGCCAGCGCCTTAACGCGGGCATTCAGGCGGCTCTTGCTGCGCGCGGCCTTGTTACGATGGATCAAACCCTTGTTCACCGACGAATCGATGATGGGTACCGCCTGCCGGAATGCTTCCTGCGCCTTTGTCAGATCGCCGGAATCCACCGCCAGAATGACTTTCTTGATGTAGGTGCGCAGACGGCTGCGCAGAGCGGCATTGTGTGCACGGTTGTTCTCCGCCTGCCGAGCGCGCTTTTTCGCGGAAGCGATATTAGCCAAGGTCGACCTCTTCTGGGTTGCAACTGTAAGAAAAGCCAAGGATTGTGCTCAGCTTTCCTGCCGGTGTCAACCATAAATTCTGCGTCGGCGAGGCATTCGACCCACCGTTTGATTATACTGAGCTTTTTTAGCCGGAGCTGAACGCTGAGCCGACGTTTGCTGAAATCCACCGCGATGGTGGCTTCCATGACACTGATTTCACGTCTGCTGGGCTTCGTCCGCGACCTGATCATCGCGCGGACCTTCGGCGCCGACGCGGCGACGGACGCGTTCTTCGTCGCATTCCGGATACCTAATTTCCTGCGCCGGCTTTTTGCCGAAGGCGCCTTCTCGCAAGGGCTGGTACCTATCCTCTCGGAACTGCGCGCGGCCAAAGACGCTGCGGCTGCGAGGCAAACCATCGCGCACATGGCCGGAACGCTGGGGCTAGTTGCGGCCCTGCTCACCGGCCTGGGCATGGCTGCCGCGCCCATCCTGACCTTGCTGTTCGCTCCGGGCTTCCATGCCCAGCCCTTCCAATACGGCTGGGCAGTGGACATGCTGCGCATCACCTTCCCTTACTTGTTCTTCGTCATGCTGACGGCCTTTGCCGGGGGTGTTCTGCAGACCTGGGGACAGTTCGCTGTCCCGGCGCTCACCCCGGCTCTGCTCAACCTGGCGATGATCGCCGCCGCTCTGTGGCTGGCGCCGCTATTGAAGCAACCTGTGGAGGCGCTGGCCTGGGGCGTATTCACCGCCGGCATCCTGCAGCTAGTATTTCAGCTTCCCTCGCTCTGGGGTATTCGTCAGCTATCCCTGCCGCGCCCGGCCCGGCGGGACCGGGAGGTCCTGCGCATGTTCAGATCAATGGGACCGGCGATCCTCGGCGTGTCCGCGAACCAGATCAATCTGCTGTTGGACACGCTGGTGGCCTCGTTCCTGGCCTCCGGCAGCGTATCCTGGTTATATTACTCGGACCGGCTGGTGGAACTGCCGCAAGGGCTTCTGGGTGTGGCCATCGGAACGGCCATCCTGCCACATCTGGCCGCCGTCCATCTCGGCCGCGATAGCGACGGTTTTTCCCGGACGCTGGACTGGGCCCTGCGCTGGGTGGCCCTGCTCGGCTTGCCCGCCACCGTGGGATTGATGATTCTCGCCAAACCGCTGGTATCCACTCTGTTCGAGCACGACGAATTTTCCGACTACGACGCGGAAATGGCGAGCCGCAGCCTGATCGCCTATGCAGCCGGATTGCCAGGCGCCATTGCCGTCAAGGCGCTGGCCTCTGGATTCAGTGCCCGCCGGGACGTCCGCACCCCTTTGCGGTACGGCCTCCGCGCGATCGCAGCCAATGGCGTGCTGGCGCCCGTCCTGGCCTTCCTGCTGGCTCCCCATGGCTGGGGCCATGCCGGCCTGGCTGGCGCGACCGCGGCGGCGGCCTCGTTCAATGCGCTGCTGCTGTTCGGCAAATTGCTTGCCGATGGCACCTATAGGCCGGACGCATCCTGGCGCCGCTTCGGAGCCCGTCTGATCATCTCGAATGTCGCCATGGGCGCGCTGCTTACCCAAGCCCTCGAATCGCCTTGGACCGACTGGTCCGCCTCCGAACGCATCGTCCGTCTCGGCCTATGGATAGCGGCCGGCTTCGCCGTCTACTTGATCAGTTTGTTGCTGGCAGGTCTGCGTCCCCGACACCTGCTCCTTTCCGAAAAGGCGTGAATCCGGTCATGCGAGTGATTCATGGCCTTTCCGGCACGATATGCCCTCCTGCCTGCGTCGCCAGTATTGGCAACTTCGATGGTGTCCATCTGGGACATCAGACGCTGGTCCGCCGACTGGCCGACGAGGGGCACCGTCTCGGCCTGCCGGTCGCCCTGGTTCTGTTCGAGCCGCAGCCGCGCGAGTTCTTCGACAAAGACCACTCGCCTCCCCGTCTGATGCGGCTGTCGGAAAAACTGGCCAGACTCGCCGAGCTGCCGGTTGACTGGGTACTGGTGCTGCATTTCGATGAGGGGCTCGCCAATCTGGCGCCACAAGACTTCGTCCGGAGGATACTGGCCGAACGCCTTCACGTCCGCCATCTCATCGTCGGCGACGACTTCCGCTTCGGTCGCGGACGCAGCGGCGACCACGAACTGCTGTGCCGGCTCGGCCGGCTCCACGGCTTCTCGGTGAGCGATACCGAATCGGTGACGGTCGGCGGCGTCCGCGTCAGCAGCACGGGGGTACGGGAGGCGCTCAGGCAAGGCGACATGGCCGGAGCAGCCACACTGCTGGGCCGGCCTTACGCCCTATGCGGGCGTGTGGCTCATGGCAACCAGCTCGGCCGCCGGCTGGGCTTTCCCACCGCCAACATCGAGCTGGGGCGCGAAAACATTCCGGTGCAAGGCGTATTTGCCGTTACAATGGCGGGCATTTCAGCCGCTGCCTGGCCTGGCGTGGCCAACGTCGGCATCCGGCCGACCGTCAGCGGCAACCGCAAGGCCATGCTGGAAACCCATTTGTTCGATTTCGCCGGCGACCTGTACGGGCGCCGGGTGGAAGTCCATCTGCACCACAAACTTCGCGACGAGATGCGGTTCGCCAACCTCGAAGACCTGAAGGAACAGATTGCCCGCGATGCGGCCGCCGCGCGCCGCTATTTCGCGGCAGGCTGACCCGACACAAGACTGCCGACTTTCGACCATGGATTACAAGAGCACTCTCAATCTCCCCCACACGCCGTTTCCGATGAAAGCCAATCTGGCGCAGCGGGAACCCGAACAGCTCAAACGCTGGCGCACGCTGGATCTTTATAAGAAGGTGCGGTCCCTGCGCACCGGCCGGGACAAATTCATCCTGCACGACGGCCCGCCCTACGCCAACGGCGAAATCCACATCGGTCATGCCGTCAACAAGATCCTCAAGGACTTCATCGTCAAGAGCAGAATTTTGAGCGGCCTCGACGCCCCCTATGTGCCGGGCTGGGACTGCCATGGACTGCCCATCGAACTGATGGTCGAGAAAAAGATCGGCAAAGCTGGCTACAAGGTCAGTCCCGCCGAGTTCCGCAAAGCCTGCCGGGAATACGCCGCGGCCCAGGTCGACATCCAGCACCGTGAATTCGTCCGGCTCGGCGTGCTGGGTGACTGGGAAAACCCGTACCTGACCATGGATTTCCGCTTCGAGGCGGACATCGTCCGGGCACTCGGCCGCATTTCCTCGCGCGGCCACCTCGTCAAGGGCGCCAAGCCGGTGCACTGGTGCACCGACTGTGGGTCGGCCCTGGCCGAAGCCGAGGTGGAATATGAGAACAAGCACTCCCCAGCGATCGACGTGCGTTTCACCGTGATCGACGAATACGGTCTGATGGCGCGGTTCCACACCGCCGACGGCGCGCTTGGCGAAGGCCCCCTGTCGATCGTGATCTGGACCACCACGCCCTGGACCTTGCCTGCCAACCAAGCGGTGGCGCTCAACCCGGAAGTGGACTACGTGGTGGTCCAGCGCGCCGACGTCAAGGAGCGGCTGGTGCTCGCCGATGCGCTGATGAAGGACGTGATGCTGCGCTGCGGTGCGGAGGATTACCGCGTCATCGGCTATTGCAAAGGCGCGGCGCTGGAAGGCGCGCAGCTGCGGCATCCCTTCTACGACCGCATCGTCCCTGTGATCCTAGGCGACCACGTCACCCTGGACGCCGGCACCGGCGCGGTCCACACCGCCCCCGGCCACGGCCAGGAAGACTACGCCGTCGGCCAGCGTTATGGGCTTGCGGTGGACAACCCGGTCGGCGACGACGGCCGTTTCCTTCCCCACACCGAGCTGTTCGCGGGTGAACACGTCTTGAGCGCCAACGACCACGTGATCGAGGTGCTCAAAGAGCGAGGCGCGCTGCTGCATGAGGCGCGCATCGAGCACAGCTACCCGCATTGCTGGCGCCACAAAACCCCGGTGATTTTCCGCGCCACGCCCCAGTGGTTCATCGCCATGGACCAAAGCGAGCTGCGCCGCCAGGCCCTGGAGGCCATCGGCCAAGTGCAGTGGATACCGGATTGGGGCCGGGCCCGTATCGAAGCCATGGTCTCCAACCGCCCGGACTGGTGCATCTCGCGCCAGCGTACCTGGGGCGTACCGATTCCGTTATTCGTCCACAAGGAAACCGGCGCCCTGCATCCGGATACCGACCGGTTGATCGAGGAAGTCGCCAAGAAGATCGAAACCCGCGGCATCGATGCCTGGTTCGATCTGGATCCAGCCGAACTGCTGGGCACGGAAGCGGATCGGTACAGCAAGATCACCGATACCCTGGACGTATGGTTCGACTCCGGCGTCACCCACTATGCAGTACTGGCTCGGAACCCCGGCTTGGCCTTCCCCGCTGATCTCTACCTGGAAGGCTCGGACCAGCATCGCGGCTGGTTCCAGTCCTCGCTCATGACCTCGGTGGCAATGACCGGCCAAGCGCCCTACAAAGCCGTGCTGACCCATGGCTTCACCGTGGACGCCGAAGGCAAGAAGATGTCGAAGTCCCGCGGCAACGTGGTGGCGCCGCAGAAGGTCATGCAAACCCTGGGCGCCGATGTGCTACGGCTGTGGGTGGCGGCGACCGACTACCGCGGCGAAATGACGGTGTCCGACGAGATCCTCAAGCGCATCTCCGACGTCTACCGCCGTCTGCGCAACACCGCCCGCTATCTGCTGGCCAATCTCGATGGCTTCGATCCCGCGCTACACCTCGTCAAGCCGGAAGACATGCTGGCCTTGGACCGCTGGGCGGTGGACCGCGCCCTGGCGATCCAGCGGGACGTGATCGACGCCTATGAGAGCTATCAGTTCAACACCATCTTCCAGAAGACCCACCATTTCTGCTCGGTCGACCTGGGCAGCTTCTATCTGGACGTGCTCAAGGACCGGCAGTACACCTGCAAAACGGACAGCCTGCCGCGCCGCTCCGGCCAGACCGCGATGTACCACATCGCCGAAGCTCTGGTGCGCTGGCTCGCCCCCATCCTGAGTTTCACCGCCGAGGAGATCTGGCAATATCTGCCCGGCCAGCGTGAAGAATCGGTGTTTCTTTCCGAATGGTACGACGGCCTGTTCGGCCTCGAGGAAAGCTGCCGCTTCGATCGAGCGTTCTGGGAGCAGCTCCTGACAATCCGCGAGGCCGTCAGCAAAGAGCTGGAAGTCCTGCGGGTCCGCGGCGAAATCGGCTCTTCGCTGGACGCGGAGGTCGAGCTGTACTGCGATCCCTCCATGTTCCAGAAACTGAGCGAGGCGGGTGACGAGCTGCGCTTCGTGCTGCTGACCTCCTACGCGACGATCAAGCCGGCGGCGGAGGCCGGCGCAGGCACCCTGCCGACAGGAGTCCCCGGCCTGGAATTGAAACTCAGCGCCTGCGACAAACCCAAGTGCGTGCGCTGCTGGCACCACCGCCACGACGTCGGGACCGATCCGAATCATCCCGAACTGTGCGGCCGCTGCGTGGAGAACGTCGCCGGGGCTGGCGAAGTGCGGATTTTCGGTTGAGATCGTCCATGTTGAAATGGCTCTGGCTGTCGGTGCTGGTCTTCTCACTCGACCAGCTCACCAAGCAGATCGTCGACGCATCGATGCAGCTGTATGAGACGATTCCACTGCTGCCGGTGTTCCAGCTCACCTACCTACGCAACCAGGGCGCGGCATTCAGCTTCCTGAGCCAGGCGGGTGGCTGGCAGCGCTGGTTCTTCATCGCGCTCTCCGTCGGCGCCACGGTGCTGATCACCTACTGGCTCAAGCACATGGACCGGCGGAAAACCTGGGAAGCGGCAGCCTGGGCCCTGGTACTGGGCGGCGCCGTCGGCAACCTGCTGGACCGTGTCGTTCACGGCTACGTCATCGACTTTCTCGACGTGTTCTACGGCGACTGGCACTGGCCGGCGTTCAACATCGCCGACTCGGCCATCACCGTCGGCATCGGGATGCTACTGATCGATTCGTTCCGCATCCGAAGAGGCGCCTGAAACCAAAGGGGCGCTGCCTCGACCGGCGGCCGAGGCAGGAGGCGTAAGACGGAATTAATCTCGCTCAGGAGACACCAGATGTCCGGCTGCTGAATCCAGAACCGGCCCAGTTTGCGCCGGGTCTCCCCCAGCCATGGGAGACATCGCGAAGCGACGTGGACGTCCGGCGTCGACGATGTTCCTAAAGCACAGGCGAAACACGACAAGTTCGCCGATCCGCCCAGTCACTGGCAACGACCCGGCAACGAAAACACCAACGGCCTGATTCGGGGGTATCTGCCCAAGGGCTAAGACCGCGCCGGCGTCAGCCGGGCCGAACTCAACCGCACCGCCAATCTCTTCAATGACCGCCCGCGGAAATGCCGGGATCGTGAAATCCCCCCAAGTCTTTCAGCAGGAAATATACTCACCTCATGGATCTGCGTTTTTATTTTAGATTTTAAACCGCCGTCCAGGCTCATTCGACGCCCTTTATTCCCCCGATCGGGCCGGTGATTTCGCTTCTCGCATGGCCCTGGCCGCCTCGACCATGTTCGCCAGCGCCTGCTCCACTTCCGGCCATTGGCGGGTTTTCAGACCGCAGTCCGGGTTGACCCACAGCCGCGCCGGATCGACCGCTGCGCAGGCTTTCTCCAGCAAGGCCCGCATCTCGGCGCTGGATGGAATCCTCGGCGAATGGATGTCGTATACGCCTGGCCCGATGTCTCTGGGATAACCGAAGGCGCGGAAGGCCTCCAGCAGGTCCATGGCCGAGCGGCAGGTTTCGAGGGTGATGACGTCGGCATCCAGCTCAGCGATGGCCGGCAGGATGTCGCCGAATTCCGAATAGCACATGTGGGTATGGATCTGGGTGTCGTCGGCGACGCCGCTGGAAGCGAGCCGGAACGCCCGCACGGCCCAGTCCAGATAATCTGCCCGCTCAGCGGCTTTGAGCGGCAGCCCTTCGCGGAATGCCGGCTCGTCGATCTGGATCGCCGCCACCCCGGCGGCTTCCAGGTCGGCCACCTCGTCCCGGATCGCCAGCGCGATCTGCAGGGCGGTCGTCGCGCGCGGCTGGTCGTCCCGCACGAAGGACCATTGCAGCATCGTTACCGGCCCAGTCAGCATGCCTTTGACGGATTTTTTCGTCAGGCTCTGGGCGTAGCCGATCCATTCCACCGTCATCGGCTTAAGTCTTGCCACGTCGCCGTAGATGATGGGCGGCTTGACGCAGCGGGAGCCGTAGCTTTGCACCCAACCGTGCTTGGTGAAGGCGTAGCCGGCCAACTGCTCGCCAAAATACTCCACCATGTCGTTGCGCTCGGCCTCGCCGTGAACCAGCAGATCCAGCCCCAGGGCTTCCTGCCTGCTCACGGCTTCGCGGATGGCGGCCCGCATCGCATCCCGGTAGGCGGCCCCGTTCAATTCGCCGCTGCGGTGGGCGGCACGCGCTTTACGGATCGCCGGCGTTTGGGGGAACGAGCCGATGGTGGTGGTCGGAAATGGCGGCAGCCGCAGCCTCTCCCGCTGCAGTGTCCAGCGTTCGGCGAACGGCGAATAGCGGCTGAAATCGGCATCGCTCAAACCCTCCAGCCGCCGCTTGACGGCGGGGTCATGAGTCAACGGCGATTGCGCCCGAGCCTGCAGCAAGCGCACCTGTTCCGCGAGTTCCGTGGCGATGGCCTGCCGCCCCAGGCGCAGACCTTTGTCGATCACGGCCAGTTCCTCCAACTTCTGCACGGCGAAGGCGAGCCAAGCCTTGATCTCGGGATTCAGCGAGGTTTCCAGGCCCAGGTCCTGCGGCACATGCAGCAGGGAGCAACTGGGCGCGAGCCACAGCCTCTCCCCCAGCACCGCACTGACGTTTTCCGCCAGATCCAGCGCGCGACGGAGGTCGGTGCGCCAGACGTTGCGCCCGTCGATGAGGCCCAGGGAAAGCACTTTGTCCTCCGGGAAATCCTTCATGAAATCCGCGACCTGTTCCGGCGCCCGCACCGCATCGATATGCACCCCGGCGACAGCCGAGGACTTGAGCCATACCGCGTGCTCCGCCACTGATGCGAAATAGGTCGCCAGCAACAGCTTGGGACCGGCTTCCGCCAGGGAGGCATAGGCCGGCGCGAAGGCTTCGATCCATTCCTGCGGCAGATCCAGCCCCAGGATCGGCTCATCCATCTGCACCCAGTGCACGCCTGAGGCCTGCAGACGCCGCAGGATCGCGGCATAGGCCGGCAGCAGCCGGGGCAGGAGTTCCAGGCGGCTGAAGCCGGCCTGCTTTTCCTTGCCCAGGTAGAGATAGGTCAGGGGACCGATCAGCACCGGCTTGGGATTGAGCCGCAGAGCCTTGGCCTCCTCTACCTCGTCGAACAGCCATTCCGTGCCCGGACCGAATCCGGTTTCGCGATCGAACTCGGGGACGATGTAGTGATAGTTGGTATCGAACCACTTGGTCATTTCCATCGCCGGCTGCTCGGCGTTGCCCCGCGCGAGCTGGAAATACTGGTCCAGGGTCAGGACATCCGCCTGGAAGCCGAACCGGTTGGGGGCAGCACCAAGCAGCGCTGTCATGTTCAATATCTGGTCGTACCAGGCGAAATCGCCGACCGGCACCAGGTCGATGCCGGATCCGCTCTGGATCTTCCAGTGCCGGTCCCGCAATTGCCGCCCCGTTTCGGCCAACTCCGCCGGGCCGGTCCGGCCGCCCCAATAGGCTTCGACGGCCTGCTTCAGTTCGCGGTGGGCGCCGATGCGGGGAAATCCCAGGGAATGTGTGATCGCCATATCTGCCTCCTCATGCTCATCGAATTGAGAGCTGGCATGATCGGGACAGGGTGATTATTATTCAAACTCAATATTTTAATCGAATTCATCGATTTCATTCATGAAGCCATCTCTATTGGAACTCCGCCACCTGCAAACCCTGTTGGCCCTGGTGGAAACCGGCACGTTGTCGAAGGCAGCGGCGCGGGTGTTCCTCACCCAGTCGGCGATTTCGCACCAGATCAAGCAGTTGGAGGAGCACTATGGCGTTGTGCTGTTCGAGCGCAAGACCCAGCCCTTGCGTCTGTCGCCCGCTGGCCAGCGCCTGCACAGCCTCGCCGAAACGGTGATGAAGGCGGTGCGGGAAGCCGAACGCGACATCGCCCGCATCGCCCAGGGCAACAGCGGCCAGCTCCGGATCGCGGTGGAGTGCCACACCTGCTTCGACTGGCTGATGCCGGCAATGGACCAGTTCCGCGAACACTGGCCGGAGATCGAGCTGGACCTGGTTTCCGGCTTCCACACTGATCCCTTGGGATTGCTGCGGGAGGACCGCGCCGACCTGGTGGTGGTGTCCGAGCCGCTTGCACGGGGGGGTATCACCTTCCATCCGCTGTTCCGGTTCGAGATCGTGGGACTGGTGTCGCGCCAGCATACTTTGGCCCCGAAAACCTTCCTGACGCCAGAGGATTTCGCCGAAGAAACCCTGCTCAGCTATCCGGTGCCCGAAGACATGCTGGACATCGTCCGCAAGGTGCTCAAGCCCTGCGGCATCGAACCCAAGCGACGTACTGCCGAACTCACGGTCGCGATATTGCAGCTCGTCGCCAGTCGCCGCGGCATCGCCGCCCTGCCCCAGTGGACCGTGCAAAGCTATCTCGATCGCGAATACGTGCTGGCCAAGCCGATCGGCGAAACCGGGCTGTGGAGCGCGCTGTATGCCGCCACCACGGAAGGCATGGCGCAATCGGCCTATATAGGGGATTTCCTGGACATCGTGCGATCCAGCAGCTTCCGCAATCTGCGGGGACTGCTGCCGCTCATGAATGACGATTCGCCGTAAAGTCTGGTAACGACAGACAAACGTGTTCACGGTTGCACGAGGTCGGACAACATGTTTTTATTCCCCACCATGTCTTTGCCTTTGCCTACACGAATCCGCCGCTCGCTCGCCTGCCGCCTCTGCACGGTACTGAGCCTTTGCGTCTGGCTTTGGTCCTCGGCCGGCACGGTCTGCCTGATGGGCAGCCTGCCGCAGGCCGAGCAGGCCGCGGAGCATTGCGCCGGAATGCCTGAGCACGATGAGTCTTCCCAGGCACCGCCGGATGGATGCGCCAAACAGTCCTCCTGTTTCGGCCTGCAGGCCGTAGACGAAGACGACATCGCCATCGACAAGGCGGGCACCGGTCTTGGGGTGAAACTCCTCATGCTTTGCCTGCTGGTTGTCGCCGGCCTGTGGGCCGCGATCCTGCGGCTACCGGATCGTCACCACCTGCGGCGGTCCCCCCCGCATCCCAAAGTGCCCATCGCTCTCCGATTCTGCATCCTGCTGAATTAACGCTCCTTTTCCATCGCTGACCGCAACGCGATTGACTTGCCGCGTCCTGAGCCGGACCGGAAGGGAATCGCCGGTTTCGACCTGCGTATGAAGTTAAGGAGTATCCCATGTTTTCGCTATCCCCTTGGTCCAGGCGGCCGCACTTCGCCCCGTTTTTGATCGCCTGCCTGACAGCCCCCGCCCAGGCCGGTCCGCTTTCCCTGGAACAAGCGCTGAACCAGGCGCTGGCCAGCAACCCGGGACTGGCCGAAATCAAAGCCCGGGCCGACGCCTTGGCTAGCGTTCCGCCCCAGGCCGGCAGCCTGCCCGATCCATTCCTGAGCTTCGGTGCGCTGAACATCCCAACCAATGATTTCAGCCTGAAGCAGGACCAGATGACCATGATGGAAGTCGCCATCAGCCAGCAGCTTCCCTTTCCGGGCAAGCTCGGCCTGGCCGAACGGGCGGCGCAGCAGGATGCCATCGGCGCGGCCAAGGATGCCGATGAAGCGCGTCTGCGGCTGGCGCGGGACATCCGCCTGAGCTGGTGGGCGCTGTTCTACTACGACCGTACCCTCGGCATCCTCGCCGAAAGCCGGGATTGGATGGCCAAGCTGGCGGACATCGCCGACCAGCGCTACCGGCTCGGCCAGGCGGAACAGTCGGACAGCCTGTTGGCCCGGCTGGAACTCACCAAACTGCGCGACAAGACCTTGGAGCTGATCAACATGCGCCACGGCGAGGCGGCCCGTCTCAACGTGCTGCTCGATCGCTCCAGCGACAGCACGCTGGAACTGCCCAGCGAGGCCGCGTTCCATTTTCCGGAACTGCCGGCCGAGCCGACGCTGCTCGACCAAGCTCAGGCCCAGCGGCCACTGCTGGCCCAGAAAGAGGCGGCTATCGAAGCCGCCCAGAACCGCCTCGACCTGGCGAAAAAGGAGTACCTGCCCGACCTCAACCTCGGCTTCGGCTACGCCTTTCGCCAGAATGCGCCGAATGGCGAATTCCGCAGCGACTTCGCCAACTTCCGGCTGAGCATGAACCTGCCTCTGTATGCCGCGACCAAGCAGTCCAAGCAGGTCGATCAAAGGCAGAGTGAGCTGCTGCAGGAACGCTATGCGCTGCATGATGCCGAACGCAGCGTGCAGGCCGACGTGACCACGGCGCTGGCCGCCTACCACCATGCCCATGAGCGCCTGAGCTTGTTCGAGAAGGAGCTCCTCCCCCAGGCACGCGGCACACTGGATTCCCTGACCGCCAGCTACCGGGCGGGCAAGATCGCGTTCGCCGACGTGCTGCGCGCCCAGCTTTCGGTGTTCGATTACCAGGTGCAGTACTGGAACGCCCTCACCACCTCCCAGCAGGCTCTCGCCCGCCTGGCCGCCGCCCTCGGCAAGGAAACGCTATGAAACCGTCGGTCCGTCTGATCTTGTTTTTGTTGGCATGGGCCGCCGCCGGCCTTGGCGGTTACTGGCTGGGACGTCAAACCGCGCCGCCGCTTCCGCACGCCCCGGAAACCGTGACGGCAAGGCGTCCCGTGTTCTACCGCAATCCGATGAACCCGCAGGTCACTTCGCCGGTACCGGCCAAGGACGACATGGGGATGGACTACGTGCCGGTCTACGCCGAAGACTTGGCATCGTCCGCCAGCTCCGGTGAATCGGTTATACGCCTCGGTCCGGAGAAGGTCCAGAAGCTGGGGGTACGATCCGAGCCGGCGCGGCGCCGGGTCCTGACCCACGTCATCCGGGCGCTGGGGGTAGTCGAGATCGACGAGCGCCGGGTCCACGCGATCGCGCCGCGCTTCGAAGGCTGGATCGAACGGCTGGGCGTCAACACCACCGGTCAGCCGGTGCGGCAGGGCGAAGTGCTGCTGGAAGCCTACAGCCCGGAACTCGTCTCGACCCAGGAGGAATACCGCATCGCCGGCTCCGGCGAGACCGGCCGGGCCTTGCGGGAAGGCGCGATCCAGCGGTTGCACAACTGGAGCGTGCCGGAACCCTGGCTGCGCCGGTTCGCGGCCAGCGGCGAAATCCAGCGCCGGGTCCCGCTCACCTCACCGGTGCACGGCATCGTGCTGGAGAAGAATGCGTTGCAGGGCATGCGGTTTATGGCCGGCGACACCTTGTTCCGCATCGCCGATCTGTCCACGGTCTGGGTCATCGCTTCGATCTTCGAGCAGGACCTCGGCCATGTCCGGGTCGGGCAGAGCGCCCGCATCGGCTTCAATGCCTACCCTGATCAATCCTTCGAAGGCCGAGTGAGCTATGTCTACCCCACGGTAAGCGATGCCGTGCGCACGGCTCGTGTGCGCATCGAGCTGGCCAATCCGAAGCAGGTGCTTAAGCCGGCGATGTACGGCAACGTCGAACTGGATGCCGCTGCGGATACCGTACCGGTATTGACGGTGCCCGACTCCGCGGTGCTCGACAGCGGCACGCGGCGACTGGTGCTGGTCCGCGTGGGCGAAGACCGCTTCGAGCCCCGTCCGGTCGAAACCGGCCAGCGGGTGGAGGGGTATACGGAAATCCGCCGGGGCCTAGGCGAAGGCGAAGAGGTGGTGACCCGTGCCAACTTCCTGATCGATTCGGAAAGCAACCTGCGTGCAGCGATCGGCAGTTTTTCGGCCGGTCAGCCCGCGCCCGCCCCGGCCTCCGCGCCCGACCATTCGATGCACGGAGGCCATTGAGATGCTTGCCTACGTCATCGACTGGTCACTGCGCAACGTGTTCCTGGTGCTGCTGGCGACGGCCGCCGTGGTCGCCGCCGGCATCCATGCCGTCATCCGTACCCCGTTGGATGCCCTCCCCGACTTGTCCGACGCCCAGGTCATCGTCTACACCGAGTTTCCGGGCCAGGCGCCACAAGTGGTGGAAGACCAGGTCACCTATCCCCTCACCACCTCGATGCTGAACGTGCCCCGCTCCAAGGTCGTGCGGGGCTTCTCGTTCTTCGGGGCATCCTACGTCTATGTCATATTCGACGACGGCACCGACATCTACTGGGCGCGTTCGCGGGTGCTGGAATATCTCAATGCCGCCGCCGGCAAGCTGCCCAAGAACATCACTCCACGCATCGGTCCGGATGCCACCGGAGTCGGCTGGGTCTACCAGTACGCGCTCACCAGCGCCGGCCACACCCTGGCCGAACTGCGCACGCTGCAGGACTGGTTCCTGCGCTATCAGCTCAGCAAGGCGCAGGGCGTGGCCGAGGTCGCCAGCATCGGCGGCTTCGTCCAGCAGTATCAGGTGACCATCGATCCGCACAAGCTGCAGGCCTATGGCGTGCCCTTAAAGAAGATCATCGAAGTGATCCGCGCCAGCAATACCGACGTCGGCGGGCGCGTGGTTGAGCTGGCGGAAACCGAATACATGGTGCGGGGGCGCGGCTACCTGCGCGGCATCGCCGACCTGGAGCAACTGGTGGTGAAGGCGGCGGGCGGCATCCCTGTGCTGATCCGCGACGTGGCGCGGGTGGAGCTGGTGCCGGACGAGCGCCGTGGCATCGCCGAGCTGAACGGCGAAGGCGAAGTGGTGTCCGGCATCGCCCTGGCCCGCTACGGCCAGAACGCGCTGGACGTGATCGGCAGCGTCAAGGCCAGGCTGCTGGAAATCGCCCCCGGCCTGCCGGAAGGCGTCGACATCGTGCCGGTGTACGACCGTTCCGAGCTGATCCGGCGCGCCATCGCCACCTTGCGCGAGACCCTCCTGGAGGAAAGCGCGGTGGTCGCCGCGGTCTGCGCGCTGTTCCTGTTCCATCTGCGCAGCGCCCTGGTCGCCATCCTGATGCTGCCGGTCGGCATCCTGATCGCCTTCCTGGTGATGCATGCGATGGAGCTGAACTCCAACCTGATGAGCCTGGGCGGCATCGCCATCGCGATCGGAGCCATGGTCGATGCCGCCATCGTGATGATCGAGAACGCCCATAAACATCTGGAACGCGAGCCCGACCGGCCCCGCATCGAGCTGATCCGCGCCGCCTGCCGGGAAGTGGGACCGGCCCTGTTCTTTAGCCTGCTGATCATTACCGTGTCGTTCCTGCCCGTTTTCGCGCTGGAAGCCCAGGAAGGCCGGCTGTTTCACCCCCTGGCCTACACCAAGACCTTCGCCATGGCCGGCGCGGCGCTGCTGTCAGTGACGGTGGTGCCGGTCATGATGCTGCTGTTCGTGCGCGGGCACATCCTGCCGGAGGCCCGCAATCCAGTGAACCGGCTGCTCATCGGGCTGTACCGTCCGGTCATCCGGAGCGTGCTGCGCCATAAGGGCCTGACCCTGGCCAGCGCTCTCGCCATGCTGGCGGCGACGTATTACCCCGCATCCCGGCTCGGCAGCGAATTCATGCCCACACTGAACGAAGGCACCCTGCTGTTCATGCCGACCACCCTGCCCGGCATCTCTATCACCAAGGCGTCGGAGCTGCTGCAGACCCAGGACCGCATCCTCAAGAGTTTTCCGGAAGTCGCTTCGGTGTTCGGCAAGGCCGGCCGCGCCCAGACCGCCACCGACCCCGCACCGCTAGAAATGGCCGAGACACTGGTCAACCTGAAGCCACAGGACCAGTGGCGGCCGGGCATGACCCTCGACAAGCTCGTCGCCGAGATGGACCAGGCGCTGCAGATTCCCGGCGTCACCAATGCCTGGACCATGCCGATCAAAAACCGGATCGACATGCTCTCCACCGGCATCCGCACACCCATCGGCGTCAAGGTGTTCGGCCGGGACCTGGAAACCCTGGACCGCCTCGCCCGTCAGATCGAGCAGACCATCAAGCACGTACCCGGTACCACCAGCGTGTACGCTGAGCGTGTCACTGGCGGCCATTACCTCAACATCGAACCCGATTACACCCAATTGGCACGCTACGGCCTGACCGTCGGCGACCTGCAGGAAGTCATCGCCACCGCGTTGGGCGGCGAGACCGTCACCACCATGGTGGAAGGACGCGAGCGCTTCGGGGTGATCGTACGCTATCCCCGCGAGCTGCGGGACAGCCCCCTGGAAATCGGCAGTCACATCCTGATTCCCACCGAAGCGGGGGCCAACGTCCCGCTCGGCCAGCTCGCCCACATCTCCTTGACCGAAGGCGCTCCCGGCATCCGCACCGAGAACGCCCTGCTCTCGGCCTATGTGTTCGTCGACCTGCGTGGGCGCGACATCGGCGGCTATGTCGAGGACGCGCGGCGGGCGGTGCAGTCGGCGGTGAAACTGCCGCCCGGCTATTTCGTCACCTGGAGCGGACAGTTCGAATACCTGCAACGAGCCGAGCAACGCCTGATGCTGGTGGTGCCGCTCACCCTCGCTGTGATCTTCGTCCTGCTGTACCTAAACTTCGGTAGATTGACCGAAACCTTGATCGTGATGGCATCGGTGCCATTCGCTCTGCTCGGTGGGGTGTGGCTGCTGTGGTTGCTGGACTACAATCTGAGCATCGCCGTGGGCATCGGCTTCATCGCCCTGGCCGGCGTCGCTGCGGAAACCGGGGTGGTCATGCTGATTTATCTCGATCACGCCTGGACGGAACAGCGCGAGGAAGCCCGCCGGGCAAGCCGCCAGCCCGACGCGGACGATCTCTATCGCGCCGTCATGGCCGGTGCGGTGGAACGGGTGCGGCCGAAGATGATGACCGTGACGGCAATCATGGCCGGTCTTCTCCCCATTCTCTGGAGCACCGGCACCGGCTCCGAAGTCATGCGCCGCATCGCTGCGCCCATGGTCGGTGGCATGCTCTCCTCCACCGTCCTGACCCTCGTGGTCATCCCGGCGGTCTACACCTGGTGCAAGCAGCGTTCGCTGGGAGCTCAAGACTGGAAACGCGGTCAGTAAGACTGACGCCGGCTATTCGACACCACCGCCGCGACGCTCTCGTCGTCGAAGATGCCGAGGCCATCCACGATCAGGCCATGGGTCTTCTGCTTGCATTAGGTGGGCTCACCCGGCAGATGGCCTGGCGCAGCGTGTGATCGCGCTGCGGCCTGTCCAGGTGCATGGCTTGCACGATGGGCGCATCGAAGCCGGTCGATCGCCACGAGATGGCGATGATAAGTTTGCGCAGTGGCTGGGGTCGCGGAAGCGTTCGTGCAAACGCGCCCCTCGTCCCGCGAACCGGCGTAGTCCTGGTACTGCGGCTCATTGGCATTCATGGCCATCGCGACCGCGGCCACCTCCGGCGACGGATTGCCCAGTTCCTGCTTACAAAGCAAGCAGGATTCGCGGGCGAAGGTGACACTCGGGACCTTGAAGCCGTTCGGTCCAACCTTGACTCTAACGTGCCGGACGAAGTCCTCGCACGCGTGCCGGGTGCGCTCCGGCGTCTTGACCAGCACCGCCATCTTGGCAGCGGTCTGGCGAGGTTGTCGCAGTCGAGGTCTGCAAGAAACCGCTGTCATCGTCCCTGACGTCGTAGATGCGCTTATCGTCGCAATGGCCTCGCCTTCCCTTGAGCTGAAATTGCTCCCCGGTAGGAATCACCCCCGCATTAAAGCAAGCTCATTGTCAGGACGCCGAACGCCTCCGGTAAGCGCGGATTCCGTCAGTCTCCCGCTTTGCGCCTTAGGGCCCGCCGGGGTGCGGGGCCAAGACATTGTTTAATGCTATCACCCGCAACACTTAGACGGCATTGCACTCACTTCCGGAGTGCAGCAGGCCGACTGCGAACCCGCTTCAGCCTTCGGCGCCTCGCCAAACACCGAAATCCCGCCCAGTGAATGGAAGGACTCCCAGGGTATGCCCTGCGGATCGAGCACCCAATATTTGTCCGATACCGCGTAGCAGCAGCCAGTACCCTTCTGTTCGGCGATCGGCGTGTCGGCGCGGTCGAGACGCTGTTTCAGCTCGGCCAGTTCGGCATCGTCTTCGGCCTGGATGCCGAGATGGTCCAGCCCGGTCTTGCCGCTGCGGCTGGAAACGGCGAAATTGACCCTCGGGTCGTCCAGCATCCATTTGGCGTAATCAGGCTTGCGCACCGTCGGCTCACAGCCGAACACGGCGCTGTAAAAACCGATGTTCGATTCGATATCGGCAACCGAAATATGGACATGCAAACGTTTCACACGGGCTCTCCTGATCGTTTCTCGAAACTGTCACAACTGCCGGAATGTGCTCACATGCAAGCCACAGCGCCTTTCACCGGCGGCCCAAGCTGCGCAATACCGGCAATTTCGATGTTTCGATAATAATTGAAATATATGAACACGGCAAACTTCGTCGTCTCCTTGAAGAGGCCTTAACCTCAGCGACTGCGAAGCGGGATCACGAGTTCGGAAACCGCGGCTCGGCCACCGTTGACATATAAATGAGAATTGTTATCATTTGATAACAGGATGCCGCTCAAGTGCGGCGTCCTAACAAAAGACCTATGTTACAACCCAGCTTCAGGAGAGCGACCCATGAATCCTCACCCGTCGACACTTGCGGAGCCGCAAATCTCCACCGACATCCTGATCGGCCTGTTGCGCTCACTATTGATGCAATACGCCCGGAGCCCTTCCGCCTCGATCGCGGGCAACATCGCCAACTGCCTTGATCGGCTGTTATCTCACCCACAATTCGATGAACCGCCGCGGGAACGCTGCACCTATCTGTACATGCGAACCTACTGGCGCCTCATCGAGTCGCTGGGATAGACGGGTGCCATGACCTGCACGAGCCTTCGGGGAACCACCGCCATGAAAAATATCCCTTGTCGAGTCCGCAATCTGGCAGGCGATGGCCTCTGCCGCGTCGATTATTGCCCGGATTGCACCTGCTTCCATCTGAAACTGGGCTATGCGAGTCTGCATCTTCACCCCGAAGCATTCCTGCGACTTTGCGCTACGCTGAACGCGGCACTCGCCCGTTTTCAGCGGCAGGAAAAGCTTGCCGGGGGGCCGGCGGCACTGAGGCATTGACGAGCCACACTGCTGCACCGCTGGCAAATGAGCCGAGGTTTGGAAACCTAATCTTGACGTAACGGTAAGTTCCGGGTACGGTTCTCCACTTTTCACTTGCGCGCTCCCATACCGGAGCGGTTTGCAACGGGCGTTCCTAAGCGCCTGATCAGTAAAGAGGGGCCGAAGCGTGGAACTCAGCGGTGCGGAAATCGTCGTCCAATGCCTGAAAGACGAGGGTGTGGAATACATCTTCGGCTATCCGGGCGGTGCAGTGCTGCATATTTACGATGCGCTGTTCAAGCAGGACGAGATAAAGCATATCCTGGTACGCCACGAACAGGGCGCAACCCACGCGGCGGACGGTTACGCCCGCTCCACCGGCAAACCCGGCGTGGTCCTGGTGACTTCGGGCCCCGGTGCGACCAATGCCGTCACCGGCATCGCCACCGCCTACATGGATTCTATCCCGCTGGTGGTTATCACAGGCCAGGTGCCGCTGCCCGTCATCGGCAGCGACGCCTTCCAGGAGGCCGACATCGTCGGCATCACCCGGCCGTGCGTGAAGCACAATTTCCTGGTCAAGGACATCCACAAGCTGGCCGAGACTTTCAAGAAAGCCTTCTACATCGCGACCACGGGACGCCCGGGGCCCGTCGTGATCGACATCCCCAAGGATGTCACGGATCCGAACGTCAAGATTCCCTACGAGTATCCCCGCAGCGTGTCGTTGAGGTCCTACAACCCTTCGGTGAAGGGCCATCCGATCCAGATCAAAAAGGCGGTGGAGCTCATGCTGTCGGCCCGCCGCCCGATGATCTACAGCGGCGGCGGCGTCATCCTCGGCAACGCCGCGGACGAATTGACCGCGCTGACGCGGTTGCTCAACTTCCCCATCACCAACACCCTGATGGGTCTGGGCGGCTACCCCGCCACCGACCGCCAGTTCGTCGGCATGCTGGGCATGCACGGCACCTACGAGGCCAACATGGCGATGCACGACTGCGACGTGCTGCTCGCCGTGGGCGCCCGCTTCGATGACCGCGTC
Organism: Methylococcus capsulatus; assembly: GCF_036864975.1. Taxonomy (NCBI): domain Bacteria; kingdom Pseudomonadati; phylum Pseudomonadota; class Gammaproteobacteria; order Methylococcales; family Methylococcaceae; genus Methylococcus; species Methylococcus capsulatus. Next base: position 303,604 of record NZ_CP104311.1, read on the forward strand.
ACCGGCAAAATCGCCGAATTCTGTCCCGGCGCCAAAATCATCCACATCGACGTCGACCCGGCCTCGATCTCCAAAACGGTCAAAGTGGACATCCCCATCGTCGGCGAAGTCGCGCCGGTGCTGGCCGACATGATCGCACTGATCAAGGCCAGCGGCCGCGCCCCGGACACCGAGGCGCTGAAAGCCTGGTGGGTTCGGATCGATCAATGGCGCAGCCTCGACTGCCTGCGCTACGACCGTGCCAGCGACAGGATCAAGCCGCAGTTCGTCATCGAACAGTTGTGGGAGCTGACGCGGGGCGAGGCCTTCGTGGCCTCCGACGTCGGCCAGCACCAGATGTGGGCGGCCCAGTACTACAAATTTGACAAGCCGCGCCGCTGGGTCAATTCCGGCGGCCTCGGCACCATGGGCTTTGGCCTGCCGGCCGCCATCGGCATCAAACTGGCGCATCCGCAGGAAGATGTCGTTTGCGTCACCGGCGAGGCGAGCATTCAGATGTGCATCCAGGAACTGGCCACAGCCCTGCAATACCGCACTCCCATCAAGATCGTCAACCTGAACAACGGCTATATGGGCATGGTGCGGCAATGGCAGGAATTCATCTACGAAAGCCGCTACTCGCATTCCTACCTGGAAACCCTGCCGGACTTCATTAAACTGGCGGAGGCCTACGGCCATATCGGCATACGCATCGACAAACCGGCCGACGTGCGCCCGGCCCTGGAAGAAGCCCTGAAACTCAAAGACCGCACCGTGTTCATGGATTTCCTGACCGACCCCACCGAAAATGTCTACCCCATGGTCGAATCCGGCAAGGCCCATCACGAAATGCGGCTGGCACCCGGCACCGCCGTCGACAGGGAGCTCGCCTGATCATGCGCCACATCATTTCGGTACTGCTCGAAAACGAATCGGGCGCACTGTCGCGGGTGGCCGGCCTGTTCTCCGCCCGCGGCTACAACATCGAATCGCTCACCGTGGCGCCGACCCAAGACCCGACCCTGTCGCGCATGACCATCGTAACCTCCGGGAGCGATGAGATCATCGAACAGATCACCAAGCAGCTGAACAAGCTGATCGACGTGGTCAGGCTGATCGACCTGTCGGAATCGGCCCACATCGAGCGCGAGCTGATGATGGTGAAGGTACGCGCGACCAACGGCGGCCGCGAAGAGGTCAAGCGCTTGGCCGACATTTTCCGCGGCAACATCATCGACGTGACACCGACCAGCTACGTGATCGAGGTCACCGGCGAAAAATCCAAGCTGGATGCCTTCCTGCAGGCCCTGCGGGACGAAGAGATCATAGAGGTGGTGCGCTCCGGCACCACCGGCATCCTGCGCGGGGAGCGCGGACTCCACGTCTGATCCCGTAGCCAGGTTTCCCCAGCAACCTGCCCTTAAAAAAGCGCAACGAGAGGAAGTTCCATGCAGATTTACTACGACAAAGACGCCGACCTTTCCATCATCCAGGGAAAGAAGGTCGCCATCATCGGCTACGGCTCGCAGGGCCACGCCCACGCCAACAACCTCAAGGATTCCGGAGTGCAGGTCGTGGTGGGTCTGCGTCCGGGTTCGACTTCCGCCAAAAAGGCCGAGAACGCCGGTCTCCCGGTCGCCTCGGTCGAGGATGCGGTCAAACAGGCGGACGTCATCATGATCCTGGCGCCGGATGAGCACCAGGCTCGTCTCTACAATGAACAGATCGCGCCGAACATCAAGCAGGGCGCCGCCCTCGCCTTCGCCCACGGCTTCAACATCCACTTCGAGCAGATCACCCCACGCGCCGACCTCGACGTGATCATGATCGCGCCCAAGGGCCCCGGTCATCTGGTACGTTCCACCTATACCCAGGGCGGCGGCGTGCCCTCACTGATCGCCGTATACCAGAATGCGAGCGGGCGCGCCAAGGAACTGGCGCTGTCCTATGCGTCAGCCAATGGCGGCGGCCGTGCCGGCATCATCGAAACCACCTTCCGTGAAGAGACCGAAACCGATCTGTTCGGCGAACAGGCGGTCCTGTGTGGTGGGGCCACCGCGCTGGTGCAGGCGGGCTTCGAAACGCTGGTGGAGGCCGGTTATGCGCCCGAGATGGCCTACTTCGAGTGCCTGCACGAACTCAAGCTGATCGTCGACCTGATGTATGAGGGTGGCATCGCCAACATGCGTTATTCGATCTCCAACACGGCGGAGTACGGCGACCTCACCCGCGGTCCGCGCATCGTCACCGAGCAGACCAAGCAGGAAATGAAGAAAATCCTGCGTGAGATCCAGACCGGCGAGTTCGCCCGCGAGTTTATCCTGGAAAACCAGGCCGGCACCGCCACCCTGAAGGCAAAGCGCCGTCTCGGCCGCGAACATCTCATCGAAAGCGTGGGCGCCAGGCTGCGTGACATGATGCCGTGGATCAAGGCCAACCGCATTGTAGACACGAGCAAGAACTGATACTTTGTGCCGGCGCGGACGTCCGTGCCGGCACGGCAGTTTTCCACCATGGAAGAAAACGCATCTCCCAATCCCAAACGTCGGCGCGGCATCTACCTGCTGCCCAACCTCTTCACCACGGCTGCACTCTTCGCCGGCTTCTATGCCATCACCGCAGCGCTCAACCAGCGCTTCGAACTGGCGGCGATTTCGATCTTCGTCGCCATGATCCTGGACGGGATGGACGGACGGGTCGCCCGCATGACCAACACCCAGAGCGCATTCGGGGCGGAATACGACAGCATGGCAGACATGATTTCGTTCGGAGCCGCGCCGGCCCTGGTGGTCTACATCTGGTCGCTGTCCACCCTGGGCAAGCTCGGCTGGGTCGCCGCATTCGTCCACACCGCCGGCGGCGCACTTCGCCTGGCCCGCTTCAACACTCAGATTGCCACCGCCGACAAGCGCTATTTCCAGGGTCTGCCCAGCCCATCGGCCGCCGCCATCCTGGCCGGATTCGTCTGGTTCTCGGTGGACCAGGGCTTGAGCGGCGAGACCATGCGCTACATCGCCTTGGGACTGTCCATCGCCACGGGGCTGGCGATGGTCAGCAATTTCCGCTATTACAGTTTCAAAGACGTCGACCTGCGCGGGCGCGTACCCTTCGTCAACGCCATCTTCGTAATGCTGATCTTCGCGGTGCTGTTTTCCAACCCGCCGCTGGTGCTGCTCCTGTTCTTCGGCGCCTATGCCCTGTCGGGGCCGGCACTGACCCTGGCCTTGCTGAGACGACGGCGCGGCGAGCGGCGTCTGTGATCCCAATGCGTTGGCAAGCCGGCCGGGGCCGTGTATATTCCCAGCCAATGAAACGCATCATGCCGAACCTGCCGTCTTTCCGCTTCGATGCCGCACTGACCGCTGGCGCCAAGGTGCGCGTCCTGTCGTCTTTCGGTCTGCTCCTGCCCTGAGGGGCAGAACACGCGAACCTTTTCGATATACCCCCATATTTCCAGACGCACACAACCGGCCGGCCGCATCGAACCGCCGGCACAAGCGGAGTTTCGCCATGCACGATAAACTGATCATTTTCGACACGACCTTGCGCGACGGGGAACAGAGCCCCGGTGCGTCCATGACCCGCGATGAGAAGGTGCGCATCGCCCGGGCGCTGGAGCGCCTGAAGGTCGATGTCATCGAGGCGGGCTTTCCCGCCGCCAGTCCCGGCGATTTCGAAGCCGTCCAGGCTGTCGCCCGAACGATCAAGGAAAGCCGCATATGCGGCCTGGCGCGCGCCCTCGACCGCGATATCGACCGTGCCGGCGAAGCCCTGAAGGATGCCCAGCGCGCCCGTATCCATACCTTCATCGCCACCTCGCCCATCCACATGCGGCACAAACTGCAGATGTCGCCGGACCAGGTAGTGGAATATGCGGTCAAGGCCGTCAGGCGTGCCCGCCAGTATACCGACGATGTGGAATTCTCGCCCGAGGATGCCGGTCGCTCCGAGGAGGATTTCCTCTGCCGCATCCTGGAAGCCGTAATCGATGCCGGCGCGACTACCCTCAACATTCCCGACACCGTTGGCTACGCCTTCCCCGAGCAGTTCGGGCGCATGATCGGCCGACTGATCGAGCGAATTCCGAACTCCGACAAGGCTGTGTTCTCGGTCCACTGCCACAACGACCTCGGGCTCGCAGTCGCCAATTCGCTGGCCGCCGTGCTGCACGGCGCGCGCCAGGTGGAATGCACCATCAACGGCCTGGGCGAGCGGGCCGGCAACGCCGCACTGGAAGAAGTCGTCATGGCGGTGCGCACCCGCAAAGACATCTTCCCGTGCCATACCGACATAGAGACACGGGAAATCGTGGCCTGCTCCAAACTGGTCTCCAGCATCACCGGTTTCCCGATTCAGCCCAATAAGGCCATCGTCGGCGCCAACGCCTTCGCCCATGAGTCCGGCATCCACCAGGACGGGGTGCTCAAAAGCCGGGAAACCTATGAAATCATGAGCGCTGAGGACGTGGGCTGGAGCACGAATCGCATGGTGCTGGGCAAACATTCCGGCCGCAACGCGTTCCGCACCCGGATGCAGGAACTCGGCATCGAGTTCGCCTCGGAAGATGAACTGAACTCGGTATTCCAGCGCTTCAAGGTGCTGGCCGACAAGAAGCATGAGATCTTCGACGAGGACCTCCAGGCACTCATCACCGAAGCCGGTACCGAAGCCGAGGACGAAAGGGTCAAGCTGGTCGCGCTTAAAGTCTGCTCGGAAACCGGCGAGACTCCCCACGCCCAGGTCACCCTCAAGGTCGACAACGAGGAACGCACCGGCGCATCGAGCGGCGGCGGCGCCGTGGATGCCAGTCTCAAGGCCATCGAATCGCTGCTGCACACCGGTACCGCCCTGACACTGTATTCGGTCAACAACATCACCAGCGGGACCGACGCCCAGGGCGAGGTCACCGTGCGCCTGGAAAAAGGCGGACGCATCGTCAATGGCCAAGGTGCCGATACCGACATTGTAATCGCCTCGGCCAAGGCCTACGTCAACGCCGTGAACAAACTCCTTGCGCCCATCCAGCGCACCCACCCTCAAGTCGGGGATGTGTGACGATACGGACCTGAAAGAGCGGCTGCGCCTCCAGTACCTGGACGCCATGGGCATCCCGGTCTGGAAGCTGCGGAGTCGGCCGGCCGCCTTGAGTGCGGATCCGCCCCCCCTGTTGGCGGCGACCGAATGCGAACCGGAAAGGCCGGCTCAGGAATCACCCCTTTCCGAAACGCCGGCGGCGGACGCCTGGGATGAACTCGCGGCGGAAGTCTCCGTCTGCACCCGCTGCGAGCTGCATTGCACCCGTACCCAGACCGTCTTCGGCGTCGGCAACCGCCGCGCCACCTGGATGGTGATCGGCGAAGCCCCCGGCGAACAGGAAGACTTACAGGGTGAGCCCTTCGTCGGCCGCGCCGGCCAACTGCTCAACGAGATGCTGCGGGCCATCGGCTTGAAGCGCGAAGAGGTCTACATCGCCAACATCCTCAAATGCCGCCCACCGCGCAACCGCGACCCCAAGCCAGAAGAAGCCGCCGCCTGCGAAAGTTATCTCAAGCGCCAAATCGCACTGATCAGACCGCGCATCATTCTTGCCGCAGGCCGCATCGCCGCGCAGAATCTGCTCAAAACCAACGAAGCCATCAGCAAGCTGCGAGGAAAGGTACACCAGTACGAAGGCATCCCGCTGGTCATCACCTATCACCCCGCTTACCTGCTGCGCGCCCCCCTGGATAAGCGCAAAGCCTGGCATGACCTGCTGCTGGCCGTCGAGACCCTGAACAAGTGATCAGTTCCATTATCGAGCTAGACCATGGCCAGCCTGTTCGACCAGATCAAGAAGTGGATGAGCTACGACGCCGAAACCGAGTTCTACTACAAACACAACCCCAGCCTGGCAGAACAGGCCGAGTACCTGCTGCGACCGATGAGGAAGACCGACCTCCGGGCCGTCATCGGCATCGAAAAGAGCGCCTACGAGTTTCCCTGGGAACCGCCGACTTTCCGCGACTGCCTTAACGTGAACTACGGCTGCTTCGTCGGCGAAAAGGCCGGGCGAATTGTCAGCTATGGCATCGTCTCGGCCGGCGCCGGTGAATCGCACATCCTCAATCTGTGCGTCGCCCCGCATACTCAGGGCAAAGGCTATGGCCGCATCATGCTCGAACACCTCATCGATGAGGCCAGGAGGCGCGCCGCCGAGGTCGTTTTCCTGGAAGTGCGCCCGTCCAACCACAACGCCATCAAGCTCTACCGCAGCCTCGACTTCAACGAAGTCGGCACCCGCAAAGGATATTACCCGGCGCGCAACGGCCGCGAAGACGCCCTGGTCATGGCGCGAATGCTTTAGCGGACGAAGGCAGCTCCACGACGACCCGCAGGACTGGAGCCGCATTCTCCGCCCGGACCCGCCGCACATCTCGACTGCCCGATTGGCGATGGCTAGCCCGCTTCCGCCCTGCGCCCGTCCCGATTCCACTGCTTCCGGAATCCGGAAGAACGGCTCGAAGATCGATGCCAGTTGCTCTTCGGGGACACCGGGCCCGCAGTCTCGCACTTCCACCTCGCCAGCTTCCGGTGCATGGCGTATGCCGTTATGGATGATGTTTTCCAGCGCACTGGCCAGCAGCGGCTCTGCGGCATCGAGCCAGCACATTTCCTGTGTGTAAGATGCACCCGCTTGCCGGCGGAACGTGCCTCGAAGTCCGCATCGTCCACCAACTGTTCGAGTAGCACGACAATTCCAACGGGCCGCCGATGCCTCTCCCGGTGCGCCATCCTCTGGCGCGACCAACGGAGAATCTGGCCGATCAGCCCGTCGAGTCGCGAGATTTCCTGTTCGATGCGCTCATGTTCGCCCTCCACACTCCCGCCCCCCTTCCGGCGCGCCAGCCCGAGAGCAATGGACATCCGCGTCAAAGGCGAACGCAACTCGTGGGTGACGTCGCACAGCAGCTGAACCGCCCCGGCTTCTGTGGAGGCTCCAACTCTTGCGAAGATGGAGCCATGAAGAAGTCAGTAAAGTTCTCCCCCGAGGTTCGTGAGCGTGCCGTACGCTGGGTATTTGAATGCCGCAGCGAACACCCCTCCCAATGGGCGGCCATTGAGTCTGTCGCCGCGAAGATCGGCTGTTCCTCGCAAACCTTACAGTGCTTGGATACGCCGGCATGAGACGGACACCGGGCAGCGCGATGGCGTGACCACCGCTGAACGACAGCGCATCAAGGCGCTGGAACGCGAAGTGAAGGCACTGCGCAAGGCCAACGAGATTCTGCGACTGGCCAGCGCGTTTTTTGCCCAGGCGGAGCTCGACCGCCGATTCAAGTCATGAGGACATTCATCGACGAACACCGGGATGCTTTCGGGGTCGAGCCGATCTGCAAAGTTCTGCGGATCGCCCCGTCCGGGTATCGACGGTACGCGGCCCAGCAGCGCCATCCGGCGCTGCGCTGTGCCCGTGCCCAGCGTGATGACCGCCTGATCCCGCAGATTGAACGGGTTTGGGTGACCAACCTGCAGGTCTATGGCGCCGACAAAGTCTGGAAGCAGTTGAACCGCGAAGGCATCGGGGTGGCCCGCTGCACCGTCGAGCGCCTCAGGAAGCGGCAGGGCCTGCGCGGCGTCATCCGGGGCAAGGTGGTCCGCACGACTGTCGCGGATACGACTGCGCCTTGCCCGCTGGATCGCGTCAACCGGCAATTCACGGCTTCTCGCCCGAATCAGCTCGGGGTCGCCGATTTCACCTACGTCTCGACCTGGCAAGGCTGGCTGTACGTGGCTTTTGTCATCGACGTCTTTGCCCGGCGCATCGTCGGCTGGAAGGTGAGTCGTTCCATGCACACCGACTTCGTGCTCGACGCCTTGCAACAAGCCCGGTACGCCCGTCGGCCTGAGCGCGAGGAGGCCCTGATCCATCCCAGTGACAGAGGCTCCCAGTACGTCTCGATCCGCTACAGCGAGCCTCCGACCGAAGCCGGCCTGGAACCTTCCGTGGGCAGCAAGGGCGACAGCTATGACAACGCGTTGGCCGAGACCATCAACAGGCTGTACAAAGCCGAATTGATTCACCGGCGGGCGCCCTGGAAAACCGGGGAAGCCGTGGAACTGGCCACCCTGGAATGGGTGGCCTGGTTTAACCACTCCAGGCTACTTGAACCCATTGGCTATATTCCTCCGGCTGAAGCGGAGGCAAACTACTACCGGCAAATCACCAATCAGGCCACCACTCCGGCCTGACTTAAACCAAACACCCTCCACCAAACCCGGGGCGGTTCCGCCTGATTCAGGCTGGTCATACGCCACATTTGACTATTGCTCGGTTTCTGGGCGGAGCCGGCGTATACGTTTCGAAGCCCAGATCGCTGCTGCCGGCTTGGCGGAGACCCTGAAGGCTTTGCATGCGGATTTTCGAGGGAGCGGCGTCCATTACTGGGTGCTGCCGGTGCAGGCGGTGGGCGGTTTATGAGGTGGCTGGCCCCGGGGCGCGCAAAAAACCCCGTCCCTCCGGGGGGAGGAGGGACGGGGTTGGGGTGTCGCATTGGAAATAAGAGCCTGGCAGTTCCCTACTTTCGCACAGGTGTTCTGCACTATCATCGGCGCTAAGCGGTTTCACTTCCGAGGTCGGGATGGGATCGGGTGGTTCCCGCTCGCTCTGGCCGCCAGGCAAAACTGGTCTTGGCACTGGAGCCCTAAGGAATTTGGTCAACGTACACGGTGTTCGCGGTCTTGTCGCACGATCCACACCCGCCAAACGTCTTGGGTGTTATATGGTCAAGCCTCACGGGCCATTAGTATCGGTTAGCTTCACCCATTACTGAGCTTCCACACCCGACCTATCAACCTGGTGGTCTTCCAGGGCCCTTCAGGGGACTCACGGTCCCAGGGAGATCTCATCTTGGGAGGGGCTTCCCGCTTAGATGCTTTCAGCGGTTATCCTGTCCGAACATAGCTACCCGGCAATGCCATTGGCATGACAACCGGAACACCAGCGGTTCGTTCACTCCGGTCCTCTCGTACTAGGAGCAACTTCCCTCAAATCTCCAACGCCCACGGCAGATAGGGACCGAACTGTCTCACGACGTTCTAAACCCAGCTCGCGTACCACTTTAAATGGCGAACAGCCATACCCTTGGGACCGACTACAGCCCCAGGATGTGATGAGCCGACATCGAGGTGCCAAACACCGCCGTCGATATGAACTCTTGGGCGGTATCAGCCTGTTATCCCCGGAGTACCTTTTATCCGTTGAGCGATGGCCCTTCCATACAGAACCACCGGATCACTAGGACCTACTTTCGTACCTGCTCGACTTGTTCGTCTCGCAGTCAAGCGCGCTTTTGCCCTTACACTCTCTGCGTGATTTCCGACCACGCTGAGCGCACCTTCGTGCTCCTCCGTTACGCTTTGGGAGGAGACCGCCCCAGTCAAACTACCCACCATGCACGGTCCCCGATCCGGATCACGGACCTGGGTTAGAACTCCAAATTCACCAGGGTGGTATTTCAAGGTCGGCTCCACCCGAACTGGCGTCCGAGCTTCTCAGCCTCCCACCTATCCTACACAAGTCAATTCAAAGTCCAGTGCAAAGCTATAGTAAAGGTTCACGGGGTCTTTCCGTCTAGCCGCGGGTACACTGCATCTTCACAGCAAGTTCAATTTCACTGAGTCCCGGGTGGAGACAGTGTGGCCATCGTTACGCCATTCGTGCAGGTCGGAACTTACCCGACAAGGAATTTCGCTACCTTAGGACCGTTATAGTTACGGCCGCCGTTTACCGGGGCTTCGATCAAGAGCTTCGCTTGCGCTGACCCCATCAATTAACCTTCCGGCACCGGGCAGGCGTCACACCCTATACGTCGACTTTCGTCTTTGCAGAGTGCTGTGTTTTTAATAAACAGTCGCAGCCACCGTTTCACTGCAACCCCCTTCGGCTCCATGGGCAAGCCACTTCACCTACCAGGGGCGTACCTTCTCCCGAAGTTACGGTACCATTTTGCCTAGTTCCTTCACCCGAGTTCTCTCAAGCGCCTGAGAATTTTCATCCTGCCCACCTGTGTCGGTTTTGGTACGGCCGCTTGCAACCTGAAGCTTAGAGGTTTTTCTTGGAAGCCTGGCATCAATCACTTCGGCTGAAGTCGCCTTCAGCACCGTCATCACGCCTCGGCATTGACCCTCCGGATTTGCCTAAAGAGTCTGCCTACACGCTTAAACCGGGACGTCCAACACCCGGCTGACCTAGCCTTCTCCGTCACCCCATCGCAGTTGCAACCGGTACCGGAATATTAACCGGTTTTCCATCGACTACGCCTTTCGGCCTCGCCTTAGGTGCCGACTAACCCTGCGCCGATTAGCGTTGCGCAGGAAACCTTGGGCTTTCGGCGAACGGGTTTTTCACCCGTTTTGTCGTTACTTATGTCAGCATTCGCACTTCCGATACCTCCAGCCAACTTCTCAGTTGACCTTCACAGGCCTACGGAACGCTCCTCTACCACTCACCTCAAAGGTGAATCCGCAGCTTCGGTACATCGCTTAGCCCCGTTGAATCTTCCGCGCAGGCCGACTCGACCAGTGAGCTATTACGCTTTCTTTAAAGGATGGCTGCTTCTAAGCCAACCTCCTGGCTGTCTGGGCCTTCCCACATCGTTTTCCACTGAGCGATGATTTGGGGACCTTAGCTGGCGGTCTGGGCTCTTTCCCTTTTCACGACGGACCTTATCACCCGCCGTGTGTCTCCCGTGATTGCACTTCCCGGTATTCGGAGTTTGCATCGGTTTGGTAAATCTAGACGACCCCCTAGCCGAAACAGTGCTCTACCCCCGAGAGTGAGACACGAGGCGCTACCTAAATAGCTTTCGAGGAGAACCAGCTATCTCCGAGCTTGTTTAGCCTTTCACTCCTATCCACAGCTCATCCGAATCTTTTTCAACAGATCCCGGTTCGGCCCTCCAGTCAGTTTTACCTGACCTTCAGCCTGGCCATGGATAGCTCGCCCGGTTTCGGGTCTATTCCCAGCGACTCATGCGCCCTATTCAGACTCGCTTTCGCTACGCCTCCCCTATTCGGTTAAGCTTGCCACTGAGAATAACTCGCTGACCCATTATACAAAAGGTACGCAGTCACCCCTTGCGGGGCTCCCACTGCTTGTACGCATACGGTTTCAGGTTCTATTTCACTCCGCTCACCGCGGTTCTTTTCGCCTTTCCCTCACGGTACTGGTTCACTATCGGTCGGTAAGGAGTATTTAGCCTTGGAGGATGGTCCCCCCATGTTCAGACAAGGTTTCACGTGCCTCGCCCTACTCGTCTTCACACCAGCGTTCCTTTCGTATACGGGACTATCACCCTCTATGGTGCGACTTTCCAGTCGCTTCTACTAAAAACATCGATGCTTAAGGGCTGCTCCCCGTTCGCTCGCCACTACTAAGGG